>CAYWWR010000021.1:9877-16030 GCA_964462165.1 uncultured Nitrosopumilaceae archaeon | reverse complement strand
ATAGCGTCCCCATGGAAGAGCGAAAATCATGGGCTGACCTTATACGTGGATAGGGTCAACTCATTACAAATTTTTTGTTTAAAATCAAAACTACATTTGTGTATGCATTGATTTTTTCTGGCGTATTTTGAATATGTGGGAAATTAAATGGCGAGCACATACTTTTTACGGTTTTGTAATTGGCTAAATTCAGATTTGATGATCACTGGCTGGCAGGCTTTTCCTCTTCATGAACATCACAGTTCCACCAATCGCTCCAGCTACAACAACTATTCCAACGTAAATCATGGTATTATCAATAGGGGGTGTCTGTGCAGGAACAAACACTTGGAACACTCCTACTGTAATTAGACCACTTGATCCATAACTTGATGTGGGATAATCTGCGCGAAAAAATACTGGAAAGGTACCGTCATTTGGAAATGCATAATTTACTGAAAAATTCCCGTTTGCTACTGCTATTTTGCTAAAGTTGTAATATCCACTTCCACCTGTAAAACCAGCTACGTTACCTATAGTAATTGATCCAATGTAATTCTGTACTTGTTTTCCAGTTGTAGAGTTTATCATAGAAAACATCAATGTGGTATAATCATTGATTTTAGGACTTGATGGAGAAAACGAAAACTGCATGGTTACACCACTCTGTGTCACTTGTTGCACTGGACTAGTTTCTTGTGCATGCACTACGAGAAATAATGATGGTGCAATCAAAATTCCCGATAAGATTAGAATTACTAGTAAAATTGATCTTCTTAACAACTCGTCTAACGTGCGCCTTCAATCTTTTATTATTTGCGAATCTATTTTTGTGGTACCAATGTCATTTGATATTCATAACCTGATAATTTCTTGAGAGATTGAAGATTTTGGGGCTCAAAACCGCTTGTCAGGACTTACAACGGTGTATACCGGGGGTGGGTTTCGAACCCACGACCTCCAGATTATGAGTATTACCCTTTTGTGTGGACTGGCACTCTAGGCCAGGCTGAGCTACCCCGGCATAAATAACGCCTAAATTCTTGATGCAATTAAATGTAGCTTGCTCAAACTTTTGCAATCTCTTTCCAGTTGGTATCCACTTTTGACACCCATTGGAATTTCTTTTGCAACGCAGACGTGTAGAGTTTTTCCCATTCTAATCCGACTGAATCAGACCATGCTTTGACTACTCTTGGGTCAATGTAATTTCGAAGCGAGGTTCCCAAGTTGTAGTCTCGAGTTTTTTCTGTCATCTCTAGTGTAAATTTTAATTTTTCTTCACGTTGTTTTAGTTTTTCAATTTGTTTTTCAGTTTTTGGTTTTACCTCCTTTAGTTTTTTAATGGCTTCACGTTTTTTCTCTAATGTTTCATCAAAGTTCTTGGGTATGGTTCTCTTGTGGTTGCATGTTATGGCAGCTTCCAAGTTGGCTAACTTTGCATGGTATATCTTGATGTTTTCTGATTTTGATTTTAGGTTATCAACTTTTTTGAGATAATTTGTAACTACCTGTGTTGCAAGGTATGTTCTGAATACCTTTGCAGTAAGTCCTTTTACTATGCCACTGAGAAATTCATTAACATGTCTTGATGTAATTCCATCAAATATGAGATCATCTTTTTTCTTTTTCTCTGTTAATTTTTTGAGATTTTCATAAAATGTCTTGTCTTGTTCTGCAACTGGAAGTGGTTTTTGCCATCTCACACTGTCTTTTCCTAAAAAGTCAAACTCTATGACACCAGGTTTTAGGTTTATGTGCTCTACTCTTAGTGTAGTTGCACCTACGGTATCTGCTTCATCTGGATCCTTTTCGTCTCCTACTCTCATTGCAGTTTTGTAAATCAAATAACATACGGTAGCAACACTTCGTACCTTCTCATCTCTGTCTGACATTTTCTTAATCACTGCACCTAACACTTTGTCTATTTCTGCAGCAAGTTTTGTTGCCTTGTCATACTTCATCTTGTCGCGTTCTTGTTTGAGATCTGATGTATCAGAAAGCCATACGTATTTTCTCTTCTCAGTAAGTATATCCATCCAGCTTGCAAGCCACATGAAATCCTGTTCATGGATTATCTTGTCCCACTTGCCTGGAGGTACTTTGGCATCTTTTCCAAGATTTAGTGTAACATCTTTTTCTGTAATTCTTGGTTTCCATTTGCCTCTTAGTGGATGATCACCTCTTCCAATGAAAAGACCTGGCGGTTCTGCCATCCAGTTGGCTACGTCAACTTCTTTTCCATCAATTATTGCCTTGCCATACATTGCCTTCATTTTTTCCTTGATCTCTTTTCTTGTAGCTGCAATCTTTTTCTTTTCTTCCTTGGTCATGGTCACTTTGGAATCTTTTTCCTTGTCTACAATCTTGAACGCATCAGTAAAGTCAATATCTACAAGTGAAATGTTTTTGAAATTTGCCGGAAGTACTTTAACAAAGTAGGACAGAAAATTCTTTTGAAAGACTTGGTCTTTGACATAAGGCGTATCTTTCTTTTTTGCCCACTGGTAGGCCATTTCTTCTGCATCGATGTTTAGGGAAACTTTTTCTCCCTTGATCTTGATTGTAATGCCTTTTGATTCATAGGGCGGAAGAAACGCAATGCCATTGTGTTGAAGGGTTTTCCATTTCATTTTTTAATATCACACTAAATTTTTGATTAAATCTGTTGACTTTGACAAAAATTGCTTTACGTCGTATATCAATCTAACCAAAAGAATCATGTGAAATTCATAGAGTTTTATGCTACATTATTCTGGTATTGGAGAAATGGTGTCAAAAAAGGCCTATTTTAGCTGAAAAGCTCTTTTTTTATGTAATTTTCAAACTCAATGTCCGTCTTGTCCTTCTTTGCCTCTAGGAACATTATTGCGTCATTACCAACAGGATAGCGAGGTAGTGGGTTCTCAGATGCGATTGCCTTGACTATGGTCCTGGCAACCTCTTGTGGGGGAGTTCCCATTTCTGACATCATCAATAAACCGTTCATTACTTTTTCAGTCATGTCTGTATAGGGTGATTCTTTCTTTGTCACTTTTTTTAGGGTGGAAAACAAGTTTGTCTTGATGACACCAGGTTCTATGATTATCGTTCTTATTCCAAATGGAAATAGTTCGTATCGCATTGATTCGCTTAGGCCTTCTAATGCAAATTTGGAACTAATGTATCCGGGAGTTACTGGAAAGCCTATCCTTCCTGCAACTGAGCTTATGTTTACTATGGTTCCTGACTTTTGACTGCGCATTGTGGGCAATACTGCTTGAATTGTCCTTATAACACCGAAAAAGTTTGTTTCAAACTGTTCCTTTAGGTCTGTAATTGTTAGATCTTCTAAACATCCTACCAGGAAATAACCTGCATTATTTACTAGAACATCAATCCTCTTTTTTTCGTTTATTATGGTTTCAATTGCTTTTTTAATGGTATTTTCATTATTGACATCAAGTTCTATTACACTGATCTTAAGATTCTCCTTTTTTGCAATATCTAGAATTTTATCGCCTTTTTTGACATCACGCATTGTTGCATAGGTGTGATATCCTTCACGTGCAAGCTCAAGTGCTGTCTCAAAACCTATTCCACTTGCGCTACCAGTTACTAACGCAACTTTGTCCATGTCAGAACTATTGTTAATGAGATTAATAATTTGTTCTAATTTTATATGTGATTTTACTAAAAGTGGGACAATACTGCAGTGCTATGGAATGATATCTTATTCAACATCTGTAGAGGATATGGTTTGAAAAAGTTGCTTAATTCTGGTTTACAGTTATTGTCTAAGTGATTATTGTCCAAGTCACACTTATTGTATCTCCGGCTGCAAGTGTTACTGGCGTGATTGTGGTCTCTGCAATTATCAAGTTGCCAGTTACTGCAGTAGAAGTTCCACTAAATAATGCAAGACCGTTGACTGTCAAAGAACCGCCGCTTTGATTGGTAAAAACTGGTGTTGTTTCAGAAAATTGACATGTACTTGATAATCCTGGATTATCTGTTACAACTGAACATACCGTAGGTTTGGTTGTCTCTACTGTGAAAACAGAATTAGTACCGTTTATTATTGAACCTACTGCTCTTAATTGATTTGTAGCAGTACCGAGTGTTATTATTGAACCTCCTGCTTGATATTGGCCACTTGGACCAAATACTGTATTACATCTTGTGTTAACTAGGTCTCCTGCCAATGCACCTCCACCGCTTGGTGCTGTGCAATCTGAGCCTTGCGGTTCGCTTGAATTTGGAGTTCCATTGATAAATTCAACCCAATAAGTTGGTGGATTTGCTCCGGTGTAAGCTTGTGCTGGTGAAGTAATTTCAGAAAGACATCTGCCTTCTTGCACACAGAAAAATACTGCACCAGCTCCTGTAACTATATTGTTAACAGTCTGTTGAGATTTCAGATTCCCATTCTTGTCATGTATGTATACTGTAACCAAATCTTTTGCAATTGGTGCATCTGATGATTTATCTGAAGAGTGAAACGCATTAGAAATATCTTCATGAGTTTGTGGTAAAATAGAATTTATTGAAAAACCTGTAACACCTGCTATTATTGTTGATGTTCCTATTAGTATAGCAAGCAAGTGTGTTGATACGGCCATGTTTTTATTCCTTCGATCTCCTTATTAACAATATCTGAAAAATTCTGTATAGTTATAATTCCGGTTCAATATTTTTTCACATTATAGCAAAATAAATTCATTACAATTTTCCTAACTGTGTTTTTCTCCAATTACAAAAGTGTCATTTACATTTACTTGAAAATGGTGTGCACTGGCAGGTATGATGGACTGATCAGATTTAGCCGATTGAGTAGATTCTGACGCATAAAAAAAACCAATACCTGCTGCAATTAAAATTATCGCAACTATGATCACCAGTGACAATGTTTTAGATTTTTCCATATCAATTTATTTTTGTTCTACGATATTAGCTTTATTGAGCGTGTTTCAAATTATGTTGTCATGTTGATGTTTGTGTTGTTATGTCTTGTGATAATATGTGAATTGTTTTGTAGAAAACATGTGACATGCTGTACTAATCTAATTTTGTTCAACAAGTAATTTCAACAATGACTTGTAAACTGCAAAATAGACGATATTTCCATCTTGCAAGTATTTCTAATTTTGTTCCAAATTGGAATCAAAATACTTGTGTTATTTCCGCCTTGTTTAAGGAATTTCTTCATCCAAAAAATAGTGAATGCCAAACAGAGTGAATAATTGTGGTACAAAACCAATGATGTCCCAACTGTCGTCATATGTGATCGCTATTTTCACAATAACATTACTATTGTCTTCTTTTGCTTCTCTTGCATATGCTGATCAAACTGCATTAAATCAAAACCCATCAATACTTGATAATAAAAAAATTAATCCTGATGGAATTAATGATGATCGCAATAAACCTGATACAATTTCAATTTCTGAAAATGTTGCTGTTACAGTTCATCACAAGTATGTTAACCCACAGGATAACACTGTAACTGAAAAAGTTGCAGTCTACACTAGTTTAAATCAAAACTCTCTAGATATTATCAAACAAAATTCTGATGTCAAAACAATAATGGATCGAATATCGAATCTTGACAGAATTAGATTTAACGGACGATCAATTATTTCAGAAAATACTTTATCGAATCAAGAAATACATGTGGAAAAATTATCCAGTTTGATGAAACCTGAATCCGAAGTCTATTCTCCAATTAATGCTACGATCAAAAATAATCTTGCTACTTCCAACCAAATTTTATCTACTGATCTGTTTGCAAAAGGCTTTTCACAAGATCTGCAGCATGATGTGAACTCATTATTTTTAATCTCTGATGTTGTGGGTGAAAGTCTATTATTTTTCATTCATGATTTATCCAATGCACAAAATCCTACAATGTTTTTGTTGCTGGTACCTTTTTCAGGTTATATTTTAATTCGAGCAGAAGATGGAAAATTTCAATTTAATAAAAAACGATCTTTATCTTTTTGTTTTATTATGATAATCGTCATTTCATCATTTACAACACCACTGCTTACATCAGAGAATTATTGGGGTATGGCGTTTGCAGAAAGTAACTCTACAGAAAATAATGTAAATTCAACTCAAAGTAATAATTCTAATCTATCACTTACATTGAATTCCAATGCTAATCCAATCTTCTCAAGCTCCAATGCTACTACT
>CAYWWR010000021.1:0-9777 GCA_964462165.1 uncultured Nitrosopumilaceae archaeon | reverse complement strand
CTCAATCCAATCTTCTCAAGCTCCAATGCTACTACTCTCAATCCAATCTTCTCAAGCTCCAATGCTACTACTCTCAATCCAATCTTCTCAAATTCTACAACCTATCCTGTAAATATTCATAATGTTACACAATCTTGGCAATTTGATACATCTCTGCAAAATCTAACAATGGTAGGAAAAGCAAAAATTGAAAATGATTCTAACATTACATCACTCAATCTAGTTGGAGCAGGATATGTTGTAACAAAGAATAATTCTACAAGAAATCTCTCAGCGCTCACTATTTCTGCATGGGTGAAGCCTGATTACAGCCAAGGATCACCGATATTCACCATAGTAAGTAAGGAAAACCAATTTGTCCTTTCTATAAATAATGTAATACCTCCTGTACATACCGCCACATTTTCAATCTTTGATGGAATAAAATGGCAGACAGTCAATTCTACTGTTCTGATTGGAGAAAATTGGACACATTTGGCTGCCACATTTAATGGAACTACAATTGGTATCTACGTGAATGGAACACTTCGATCTACTCTTGCAATTACCGGTGTACCAACTATCGCGGTTAATGGAACATTAACCACAAAGACTGTGGATCAATTATCATCTAATTCTGATATTGTAGTAGGTGCATCTCTGAACTCTTTGAGACAAGTTGCTATCAATCAATTTTCAGGTTCAATTGAGAATGTGAATCTATATGATTCACAATTAAGCCCATTCGATATTGCAAAAATGTATCATGACAATCCACTTTCAAATGCATTTGACATTTCTTCACTTTCTTCCACCTCTAATCTTGCTGGCAATCTTACAATGTCTAGTAATACAACAACCTCACTGACGATTCCATTGAACAATACCTTCTCGCTTAACAATGTGACAACTGTTGCTAACTTTACATTAATTCATGCACCAATTCAAATCAATAAACCCGTAATATGGACACAAAATGTAACATTATCAAACCAAACTAATGGAGTGGCAGTAGAACTTCCTCAAGATGCACATGTAATAAACATCAATGTTACAAACAACACCAATTCATCAACCATATATGCAGCCTCAAATTCTACAACTTATTCATCTATTCTGCAATCATCAACTGGACTTACAAATGATGTGGATATTAAAACTAGACACATCTCTAAGCTAGAATTTGTAAACGATACTAATAGTACAATAAATAAAATGACTTATTTTGCAAAAATGCGATACGATGCTATGACTATTGCATCACTGAATAATATTCCAGGTTCCGTACAAAGTAACAAGCCTACAAAACTACTTGTGGTAAATGATACTGCAAAACGATATAACATTAGATTTGAAACTCCTGCTCCATACGTAGTAGAAACAAACGAGTCTACCTCTCAACTATACCACAAGACTGTAATTGTTGAGCATAATTCAACATTACACTATACCAACGTACAATCATACTCTAATGTACCAGAAAATTTGGTTTCAAAAGGAATTCACTTTAAACTATTCTGGATGATAAATGGTTCCAAGATTGATGTTACAAATGATTCTAGATTTGCAGTACAATTTGTAGATACAAACAACAATGGGATAGTAGATCAAATGAAATGGATTGTACCAAGATTATCCGCCCAAGAATTCTCAATAGAAGGTATCATCATTCCTATATCTAATGCGCAGTTTCTAGATTCTAATAGAAATTTTGTTGAAGATGTATATCCACAAGTTCAAGCAAGGGATGGTAATTGGACTGGTGATATACCTGTTGGCAATTATATCAGAGTTACATTTGGAAAAAATCTTACAAACATTAACGATATTACAATATTTGCAAAAAGTAACTATTCAGATGCTAGCATAGAAGTATATCAAAAAGATTCAAACCAACTTTTAGCTCATTTTGGGACTATATCACAAGATGGTAAATACAAAATATTGTTGACTGATTTGAATGGCTCTGCAAATACATTTGATCTAAAAATTGTTGGAAATCCTATAAATTTTGATTATATAGTTGACCCTTCTTTTAGTGCAACACCGTCTGATACACTAGCAATAAGCGAATCAGCCAAAATGCCTCAAAAAACAGTTATTGATACTCTACCACTAAGTGATAAAGCGTTACCAAGTAGATCTGCAAAAGATACTTTTGCAATAAGTGAATCAGCATCAGTAACTACCAATCTTCTTCACTTTGTTTCAGTTACTGATGCTCTACCATTGAGCGATAATGCATCACAGAATGTTGTTGCAATAAAAGATACTCTACCACTAAGTGACAAGGTATCACCAAATGTTGCAGTAACAGATACTTTTGCAATAAATGAATCAGGTTCTGTATCTAACAGTGTATTCTATCCAGTCTCAGTTACTGACACCCTACCACTAAGTGACAAATTATCACCAAATGTTGCAGTAACAGATACTTTTGCAATAAATGAATCAGGTTCTGTATCTAACAGTGTATTCTATCCAGTCTCAGTTACTGACACCCTACCACTAAGTGACAAATTATCACCAAATGTTGCAGTAACAGATACTTTTGCAATAAATGAATCACTACTTGAGCATGGTACGTTCTCTAAGTCACTATCTGAATCAGTATCAACTACTGATACTCTTGTCGCATTTAAGAAAGAAACAGTCTCACTATCTGAATCTGTATCAACTAGTGATGCAGTTGCAATAGCCAAGAAATCTACAGTCTCACTATCTGAATCTGTATCAACTAGTGATGCAGTTGCAATAGCCAAGAAATCTACAGTCTCACTATTTGAATCAATTGTAACATACGATCTAACTGGTCAAAATATTGCATCAAACCAAATACTTGTGCCTAATACCCAAACCACAGTAACAGTAGATCCGGTAAAAACAAATGTGATTATCTCTAGTTCTAATGCAACACTGTCAACAGTAATAATTCCATCAACTGTAACAACTGCACAACTAAACTATTCGAAAATACTTCAGACAGGTATCACAAACACAATGCAGATCAACAATCCTGTGACAATTATAAAAGATAATGTAAATTCTCAACATGTTGTACAGGTGAATATTCCTGGGAACATCACTTTTACAGGTCCTACAACCTGGAATGGCGACATTTCTCTACCAACCATCGTATCAAATCCACCGTTACCACAAGAACATAATGTCATCAATACTCCAAGCCAAAGTATTGCTCTAGGGTTGAGTAATTCCTCATTGACTTTCAATAAAGCCATACGAATGTCATTTACTGGTGATGCTGGATTGCGAGCTGGTTACTTTAATTCAGCTGTACCATTTACAGAAATTACAACAACCTGTACTGATGATACTCAAACAACAAATGATGCATTACCTGCAGGAGGAACTTGCAAAATTAATGTTGGTCATGATTTGATAGTATGGACAAAACACTTTACAAGCTTTACAACCTGGAGTTCAAGTTCATCTACAAGTTCTACTTCTATCTCTGTGAGTGGAACCGGCAACTCAGGTGGAGGTGCTACTGGAGTTGGTACAAGTGCAGCTGCTGCCTCATCTACAAGTAACGGTGGAGGCGCAGGACCTTATCTTAAGATACAAAAAATATCTTATGATGTCTGTGACAAACAGATTGTACAAATCCAGATAGGAACAGACGTAACAGATGTAGATCCTATGGTAATAATCCGTACCTCACTAACTGGAGTGGTTAATGCAAAACTTGTGCCCGACCAGCCATATGCACAAGAAAATGTCAATGCAACAATACGAAAGCTAGTCTATGAAGCTACAATTAATCCAAAAGAAAAGTCCTTTGAGGTTGTAACATTGGAATACGTTGGACACAACATGTTCTCCTTTGGAAAAACAGTCGAGATTACTGGCTGTAATGAGAGTCTAGATTTCACAAAACTTGTAACACCGGTAGAACTAGATCAAATTGACCTTTCAGCACCAAGGATATTTGATTTCAAATTCCAGTTAGGAAACGGAACTCAACAACTTGCATCCGACTCTGAAACGCCATTTGTATCTGGTGCGCCTCTTTCAGTATATGCTATAGTGGATACGCCCACACAACTTGTTACATCCGAATTGCGATTCACAGGGATTGAAAGCAATGATTCTGCAAAATATAATGCAGTAACAATGAATGTTACTCCACTACAAGTATCAAATAGTACATACTTGTTATCTGCTATGGTTCCGTCTGAATTTTTACAATCTCCTGGAATTCAATATTGGATTCATGTAGAAAATAGTGCAAACAAAGACATTGATTCGGATGTAGCAACCATGGGAGTACAACCGGTTAATCCAATAAATGCAACAATAGAGTTGGATGTTCCACAAACCACACCGGCAGCAATTACAACACTTTCATCTTATATCGCAAATAATGGCGATTCATTGTATGGCGTTGTCTCACTTGTAGTGGACAACAAGACTGTCTATGATTCACCGCCTCAGGTTTTCGGAATTGGACAAACAAAAGTAGATCTACAATGGGATTCTACTGTGCTAGGGTCTGTGTCAAATCATCAAGTATATGCAGTGGCAAAGTTTTATGACAAATCTTTTGAAACCATACCTACTACATTAGATGTCTTCCGCTCTGTCCAAACTGTTCCATTGTCACAACCAATTGTATTAGGACCACTCAAAAACAGTGATGGCGTTATAGTGGCAAATCCCACAGTATTGTATTCATCATTTAATAATTCTAATAATATGACATACAAAGTAACAGCTCCTGATGGAACCTGTGTCATAGGAGCATCTGATAACTGTCTTGTAACACAATCTACTGGATCAAGTAACTCAAAGAGTATTGTCATAGGTGACCAGATATACAGAGTACGATATTCTGGACCAACTAGCCAACTTGAAAGATTCTCGATCATATCAGTAGATCCAATCATCGGACAATGGAAAATGGAAATAGATTCACAAGATGGTTCTGTATTACAGGATAATACAATGGATAATGTATTCTTGAAGGTAAAATACGATTCACCGTAGAGCGGTATAATGATTTTCTTTGAAATTTAATTCTGAATGTCTCTATACTAGAGGTTTGTCTCCTTCAACAGGTTCTGTAACCTCTGTTCTTTCACCATCTGTTATTCTTTGTAGAATCTCTCTTGCTGACAATTTGTGAAGATATTCATTGTTGTTGCCACATCTGTATGAAAAAGTACAACGTGGACACCCTGCCTCACTCTTGCAAGGACACTCTGATACAATGTCTAGACTTCGCTCAAAGGCCTTTTCAAGCCTGTCATAGAGTGCCTTGCTTGCACCGTTTCCGCCTATTGCGGAATCATAGACAAAGACCAAGCCTGACGTACCAAGAGATATGCCACCCAAATCTTGTGAGACACCACCTGTTATCATGTTACTTCCTTCTATCACAACATGTTCTGTAGCATGATATCCGCTTGCTTCTATATACTCTTCATTTTCTGCCTTGCTGATTTGATCTAGAGGTCTTGGCGCCTTGAATACAATTCCTTTTGTGACAAAATCATAGTCAAGTGGTTTTTCTAAAATTATTTTTTGTCCCTGTCCTACCTCTTGACCCAATTCCAAATTTACATAACCATAAACTCGTTTCTGAATGTGTAGTTTGCAGAATGCAACTTCAATTCCATTTGCAAGTCTTTTCTCAAAAATTGTCTCTATTGTTGGCCATTCTTCTGTGAGTGCTTTGGTATAGTATGGATAGTTCTTTGGGAGATATTCTAATTTTGCAGTCATCTTTTCTGGATATCCTACCTCTTTGACTTTGTATCTAATCCCTGCCAAAAAATAAACTGCTTGGGGATGAAGTTCTTCTAGTGCAATTGGTAACACTCGTTCTCCAACTTTTTTGCCATTTAGGAAAATGTCAATTGATCTTCCTATTCCTCTTATACTGTAGTCTTCTAAAATTGATTTTATCTGATCGTAATTTGGAACATATCTATTTTCAATCAAGACAAGACTGCCTGCACCAACATGTCTTTCAATGACCTCTTTGTGTTCTGGTAGTTCGTGTTTTGCAATTGGCTTGTCGCAGGCCATGGCAATAACTTGAAACTCTTCAACAAAGGGATTTTTTGGATCAATGTAAATTTGTTCAACATCTTCAAAATAATCTGCAGGATGATTCTTGTAATATTGAGAGATTGGGTCGTTGCCTAGTACCAAAAACGCATATCCTCCTTGACCTTTTCTTGCAGCTCTTCCTATTCTCTGTGTGAGTCTATTTACTGGAATTGTGGATGATATGACTCCGTCCACATTGCCTACGTCTATTCCAAGCTCAAGTGTCGGGGTTGCAGAAATTGCAAGTAACTTGTCAGTTTTGAATAACGTCTCAACTGATCTTCTATAATTTGCCATGAGGCCTGCCCGATGAACCTTGATGTCTATTTTTTGTCGTCTTGCCTGCAGTGCCAAAAGTTCTGAATTAAGATGAGAATTGCTAAACACTAGTGTTTTGTGTTGTTTTGATGTCAATTTCTTTAGTATATCAATCATTAATGCACGCTGGGTCATAAGCGATGGAAAGAGCATTGAAAATTCTGTCTTACCTTTCTTGCCAGACCCTGAGACTTGGACCATCTTTACTCCAAATAACATCTGGCAAAATTGTAATGCATTTTCTAATGTTGCAGATGCTGCAATCATCTGCATCTTGGGTGCAATTCGTTTCAATCTTTTTATGATATAGTGAACATTGGAACCGAAAATTCCAGAGTACACATGAGCTTCATCAACTGCAAGAAATCTAGTTGTATTAAACAACGAGGCAAATCTAGTTCTATGCCACAAGTGATAATGTAATACATCAAAGTTAGTTATTATGACCTGAGAGGGATTTGCAAGAATTTCTCCGCGCTCCTCTTGTTTTGTATCTCCATCAAATACTGCACATCGTATATTCATCTTGTCTGCAATTTCTTTTATCTTTGGATATTGATCACGGGAAAGAGATTTGGTTGGATAGACAAAAATTGCTTGTATTGCGGAAACTGGATTTTTCGAGTTTCCTATTCTTTCAATGATTGGTACAACAAATGATTCTGTTTTTCCAGATGCAGTAGGTGCAGTGATTACTATGTTGTCACCTGATACGATGTGGTGTATGGCCTCTTCTTGAAATTTATAGAATTTCTTTATGCCTTTTGATTCCAATGCCTCTATGATGCGCTGATCAAGACCTGAATCTGATACGGTAGAACCCATTTCAGGCTCTGGTTCCTCTATTATCTTAAAGTGTGAGACATAGTGTCTCTTTGAGAAGAGGATTGATTTTGTAATCTCTGCAATCTTGGCATCTCCTATCATCTTGTTTATTTCATCTTCTGTCTGCAGGATGCCTTCTTTTTCTAGGGTTGATTCTGATTGACTCTTGGTTGGTATTTCATCATTGTCAAATTTTATCAAAAATTCTAGAAATGCTTCATCTACATTCTTCTTGGAGTCTATAATGTCTTCAATTTTGCATTTGGGGCAGCTAAAGTGTATCTTCTGATTAAATGTGCGTTGAACATCTATCTTGGATTTACACTTGGGGCAATTGTGCACTAGACAAGGAACAATTCTGGATGATTTAATTTTTGGTTATGGTATTGTATCCATCACAAGTAAAACTAGAATGGAATCTGTCCAAAACCGTGATGACATATAATATCGTATTATTTCTAGACTGACGTGGGCCTTGGAAGTTATTGGGGTGAAGTCCTCGATGTGTTGGAAAAAATAATTCCTGTATATGACAAGGTTAATTCCATGATTTCACTTGGAAGAGACTCTGAGTTTCGCCAACGCGGAATTACAAATAGGGTTCATCCTGGGAACAATATTCTTGATGCAGGTTCTGGTTTTGGTAACATGTCAAAGACTGCATCTCAGATCTGCGATGGAAATATCAGCATCACATTGTATGATCCGCTACGAGCAATGTTGAAAAACACCAGTAGATTATTTTCTGCAACACCTGTGTTAACATGCGGAGTCTTTGAACATATTCCATTTCGAGATGAAACTTTTGATGCAGTACTTACCGGGTATTCTCTAAGAGATGCAATCAATTTACGAATTGCAATATCTGAGATACACCGAGTCCTAAAAAAAGGTGGGAGATTTGTCATAGTTGATCTAGGCAAGCCTGACAATCCTGTACTTCGAGCAGGAGTATCGTTTTACCTCCGGGCGATACTTCCTATGTTGGCAGTAATTGGCGGAGGGAAATTGGGCCTGAAATTTGCCACTCTGTATGGTACGTACAAGCTATGGCCCCAAAATAAGAAACTAGAGTCTCTCCTTCTTGAAAGATTTTCAAGAGTAGAGTTTGAGAAAGGCATGCTTGGGGGCGCAATCATGGTTGCAGCATACAAGTAAAGATGAACAAAGTAACACTTGTCTATGTCATTGCACTAGTTGTTGGATTTTCATATGGAATGCACAACCCAATCGTTCCACTGTTTTCAAAAGATCTTGGTGCGTCATACTTTGATCTTGGAGTGATTGGATTTGCAAATTTTATTCCTTACATGTTCATTCCACTTTTTGTTGGACTATTGCTTGACAGATTCAACAAGGGCCTTCTTCTTTCTCTTGGATTAATTCTTGATTCTGTATCAATTTACCTGTTGTCTGCTGCAGATTCCATTCCGCAGATAATATTGTTTAGAACCATGGTTGGAATTGCACATTCGTTTTTCTGGCCTCCTTGTGAATCTATAATATCTCAATCTACCAGTCCGCAGAATCGTGTGAAAGCAATTTCTAGATTTATGGCTTTTTTTGTTGTAGGTCTTATGATTGGTCCTCTAATTGGTTCATTTTTACTTGAACACTTTGATGTGTCTTATAGAATACTCTTCCAAGTTGCTGCATTTGCAATTGCAACTTCACTGGTTTCTTCATTGATGTTGTCAAAGGATAAAAAAACAATCTCCAGTGGAACAATATCTATCACGTCTGCAAAACATTTGATAAAATTTCCAACAGTTATTGCAATACTTTTGTTTGCAAGTGTCAGCTTTGGAGTATTTTTGGCAATACTTCCTGCATTTATGAGTGAGCGGTCAATTTCAGAATCAAACATTGAGCTACTCTTTTTTGTATTTGGAATATCGCGTCTTGTCTCATTGTTGTCATCAAACTTTCTCATGAAAAAATTCCTCACAAGTATCATGCTTGTTATTGTATCAATATCTGTTGGAATGTTGCTGTTGTTTTACTCTCACACTATGGTAGAATTTGGCATAGCGGTACTTGTACTTGGGTTTGGATTTAGTGTGTATTTTCCACTAACATTTGAAATTATCATGAGAAAGGCAAAAGAAAATGCGGGAGCATTAATTGGTGCATATGAGGCAACCTTTGGAATTGGATGGGCATTTGGACCCTTGATAATTGGAGTGATTGCCAATTCTTTTGGCAGTTCTATTCCATACCTTATCTTGTTTGTAACAGGGTTGTTTGTACTAGGATTTGTATTTCTCAAGAGAAAACAAGTTGTTCTAGTCTAAAGCTTTAATTTTAGAAACAAGACAAATTATTTCATGTTTGATTTTGCACTCAATATCATAGGCAATGATTGGATAATGATTGCCTTGGCAGCTTTGGTATTGTTACTTGGAACCAAAAGAGTGCCTGATGCAACAAAAAAACTTGCGCGAATCATGGCTCAATATGATAAAACAAAAAACATGGTTCAAGATGAAATAAAAAAAGCCAAGGGTGAGTTTAACATCAATATATCAGGACCTGTCATGTCTGAGCGACAAAAACTTGAAACACTTGCCAAGTCATTTG
>CAYWWR010000020.1:0-16417 GCA_964462165.1 uncultured Nitrosopumilaceae archaeon | reverse complement strand
GTCATACTGTAATTCTATAGCTATTGCATCAAGTGAACTCCTCCCACCATTTGACACGCAATCTAGATACACTCTTTCTATTTTATTAGAAAACTCACCAACAAGTGGAAGCAATATGACGCGTCCATTACTGCCCTCACTGAATCCACTTTCTTCTTTTAGAAATTCAGATGCAGCATCTATATCATTTACATATATGTACAAATTAGAAGGTGTTTGATATTTTGTCATGTCCCATGCAGCATAATCTAGGGTAGTTAAAATCTGTCCAGGAATATTTTTTCTGGCAAAAATGATATCTGATTCAGTATAGTATCTCCCAAATCTTTTAGCATTCTTTAATGCGATCAACGACGGCAAGATCTTCTTTAGGATATGTAATGGCTGTGAAACAACATCTGTTTTGATCTCAAATTGATTGCGTCCAAGTTTAGCAAGATTGTATGATTCTAGAACATGTAATCTACGATAGGCAGTGAACTGAGAGCCAGCTAATGGGATTGCGTCTTCTTTTATGTTATAGACTGGCCTATCACTGAATTCTTGTGCAAATGAAATTGCACGTATTATGTCAGTAATTGATTCTTGCAGCGAATGGGTTTGCATCATACTATTATACACATGGAATGTATATAATATTTTATGATTAATAATAATTTTATATATAATAACACACATAATTGTTCAAAATCAAACAATGCACTAGATACAAGATATATGCAATAGACATCAAATGGTCAAAACCAGTTTGAACAATGAATGATCTACACAAAGAACAATTTGTATCCAGGGTGAGATTCAGACAAATACTAGAGAGAATCGTAAACTTTCTTGCTGCCGCCTTGCAAGCATTAGGAGAGTCTTTTACAGTTCAAGTTTTGACAATAATTTAGTTGCAATCAAAAACAAGACAACCGCACCTATTCCCAGAACTGCCATCTCAGTTGCAACCAACCCATTAAAGTATCCAAATATTCCAGCACGAACCACATCAACAAGATATGTCAACGGATTAAAGTAAAATGCAGTGGACAAGATTGGCGGCGCCCCTTGTGCTGGATAAAATGCAGTACTGACAAATGCAAAGAACAAAAATACGGTATTAATCACCACATTAAACCCCTCACTTGATTTGAGCCTAGTTGAAATGATTGATGCAATGGAACCAAATAGAATGGATCCTGTAATTGATGCAAATACCACAAGAGGTATAGTCAATACGTTAAACTCTACCTGATTGAAAAACAGCGGATAGCCAACTGCAGTAATCATTGCAGCACTGACAAGACCGATTATTCCAATTGTATACACATTTGATAAAATGTATTGTGCACGTGTAAATGGCCCAACAAGAATCTGCTCAAACATTCCATGTCTTCTGTCATTCCAGATTATTATTCCAGAGATCAGGGTGCTGTTCATTATGTTAAACCCAATCATCCCTGTTGCAATAAAGGCAGGATAGTCTAGTGTCTTGTTTCCAAATGGAACTTGGTGTATCAGTGCAGTATACGCAAAGCCTGCAACAAAGATGTAGATCAAGGGAAAGATAATCTGCCATATTACAAATCCCATGTTAAGGGAAATTGTAAGATTCCTATTGACTAGACGAATTATTGGATTCATTAGAATTTTTCACCACTGAAAGAAATATCTCTTCAAGACTCGTTGGAACAACGCTGAGGTCTTCTACCGGGATACCATTTGAAGCAAGTATCTGTAGTATGTTTTGTAAAACCTGTTCTGACTGGGTCGAGTGGACCGTAATCACAACACCCGAGTCATGCTCAATGGTACATTCCGGTATGCCTGCCAGGAGAGAGGGTATCTTTTCTTGTTCACTAACATGAATTTTTATGGTCTTTTGCCTTCCAAACTTGTTTTTTAGATCTTCTGGTGTATCAACTGCAATTATCTTTCCCTTGTTGATTATTGCAATATCGTCGCAGAGATATTCTGCTTCTTCCAAGATATGAGTAGTGAAAAATATTGTCAATCCGTCCTTTACTTTGTTTTTGATATAATCAAGCAGTCCCCTTCTTGCAGAAGGATCAAGGCCAACGGTTGGCTCGTCCAAAAACAACAACTCCATGTCATGCATAAATTCCCGGGCAACCTGCACTCTTCGTCTCTGTCCAATGGACAAGTCATCGTTCTTCTTTTTTCTAATATCTGCAAGGTCAAATGCCAAAAGAAGTTCCTCTACGCGAGTTTTTCGTGTCTTTTTATCCACATTCCACATCATGCCATATTTTTCAAGCGATTTTTCAACACTAAGGGTTGGCTCGTAGCTTGGCTGTTGTAATACCACTCCAATTTTTTTTCTTATCTCAAGAGGCGATTTTATGGCATCAATTCCTAAAATACTCATCTTGCCTCCGCTTGGAGGAATTAATGTCGTTAAAAGTTTCATAGTTGTTGTCTTGCCAGCACCGTTTGGTCCCAAAAACCCAAAGATCTTGCCCCGTTCAACTTTGAGATCTATTCCATCCACTGCAGTGAAGGTACCATATGACTTTGAAAGTGAATTTACTTCAATGCTGTACAATAGATACGATCTTTTTTGCCCACTAATCTATCTACTGAAATTATGTGATTCCGCTAAAGATTGTCCTTTGTTTTCTTGTGCTTTGTCTTTCTGTATGCCTTGATCTCGGATACAATATCATTTTCGCTTAATTTCAGGATCTTTTTGTCTACATTCTGAAATATACTGTTCCATTCTTTTTTGATATTAGGCATACCTCTACTCATTACAAGATTGTTGCATAAATCCCTTTTTTGGCCATGCCTTACTTTTGTCTGTACTGAAAGTAGCAGAGATATGGTGAAGTCGTAAATATTCAAAATTATTTATTTTATATGACATTAGTAATTTTTTCATTTTACAGAATATGTACATCATATAGAAAACCATTTAAGGAAGTTACGTTGTTATTAAACGAAAATGGTGTTTTGTTTAACAAGAAAGTATTGCATTATACTAGAGTATACTTCCAGAGGTATTGTTTAATGGATGAGGGTGCGTTTACTAATCCCTCTGGAAAATTAATAAGAAACAAAAATCGTCAGACATCTTTTCTACCAGATAAATTACCACCTACTATAACATACGATGCAAGTCTGATTACATTTGCAAATGAGGCAAGTAACCAACTTGGCCAGTTATCAGGAATAGGAACGTTACTTCCAAACCCAGATCTTATAATCAGACCGTATGTATACCGTGAAGCAGTTCTTAGCTCAAAGATTGAAGGCACTCAAGCATCCATGTTAGATCTTTTTAGATTTCAAGCTGGTGCTCCGGACAATGCTGATGAACGAGGACAAAAGAGAATCGTTGAAGTTATCAATTATGTTAATGCTACACATGAATGTCTAAAGAAAATCCATAGTGGAAAAAATGTCAATCTACAGATGATAAAAGATGCACACAAAATGTTACTACAAGGAGTTAGAGGACAAGAATTAGAACCAGGAATGGTTAGAACCATACAAAACTGGATAGGACCAGAAGG
Source organism: uncultured Nitrosopumilaceae archaeon (assembly GCA_964462165.1). Classification (GTDB taxonomy): domain Archaea; phylum Thermoproteota; class Nitrososphaeria; order Nitrososphaerales; family Nitrosopumilaceae; genus Nitrosotalea. The sequence continues at coordinate 12,899 of CAYWWR010000020.1, read as the reverse complement.
AACAAAGATAACTGATGCAACATATGTTCCTCCTCCTCCTGAACATGTAAAGGATTTACTATTAGATCTAGAAAAATTCATTCGTGAACCAGCACCATATATGCCACCATTAATTCAATGTGCCATAATGCATTATCAATTTGAGGCAATACATCCATTTGGTGACGGTAATGGAAGAATAGGTCGTTTGCTAGTACCATTAGTTTTATCTGAAAGAAAACTATTGAGCCAGCCAATTTTATACCTTAGTGCGTATATTGAACAAAATAAAACACGATATTATCAGGCATTATTGCAAGTGAGTCAAAAAAGCAAGTGGAATGAGTGGATACACTTTTTCTTGATGGCAGTCATTACACAAGCCACTGATGCCATACAGAGAATAAAAAAATTGATGGAATTGAGAAGCAAGTATGAAGTGAAACTAAGAGAGAGAAAAGCATCTGCTAGTGTTATTTTGTTAAATGATTTATTATTTGCAAACCCCTTGGTAACGATCACCAAAGCCTCCGACTATCTCCAGATAACATATCCCCCAGCAAAAAAAGCAATAGAATATCTTGTAAATATAGGAATATTGAAAGAACATGAATCTAAAGAACGTAACCGAATATTCATAGCACATGAGATAGAGACACTTTTAAGATAAATCTTAGCACAAAAAGAAGTTAAGACATCATAATACCAATTAACATTTTGTTCATTTCTGATCTCAAGACCAAAAAATAGATCGCTGTACTAAAACAATTTTTATATCATACACTTGCCATCAGGTTTCCGTTGTCAGAATTTGATTCATTGTTGAGTAAACTTTTGGAACAAAGACCAGATCTTACCAAGGCACAGATAGATGAAATGATTCTAAGAAAGAAAGAAAAGATCGGTGCTGGATACCTTACAGACCAAGGAGCACTGTTTTTAATATCATCAGACTTGGGTGTGTCACTAAGTGAGCCATTGAAGGTAGAGATGGGCCTCAAGGACCTCTACGTAGGTGCAAAAGAGATTACATTAGCAACTAGAGTGATGAACGTTTATCCAGTAAAGCAGTTTTCTCGCAAGGATGGTTCCCAGTTTCTCTTGCGTACAATGACAGTATACGATGGTGATTCAAGGGCACAAGTCAAGTTGTGGGACGAAAAGGCAAACTTGCCAGGAATTGAGAATCTCAAGCCAGGCGACTTGGTCAAGATAATCAAGGCCTATGTCAAAGCAGACATGAAGGGAAATCCAATAATCAATGTGGGTTCTGGCTCTAACGTTGAACCAAATGGAACAACAAGCACCATACCATCACTTGATGATATCACAGACGATGTTAGCAATGTAAAAGAGAATCAGCAAAATCTTGTAGTTACAGGAATTCTTGACGGCAATTTACGAACCTCAGAGTTTACAAATTTCAAGGGCGAGCCAGGAAAATCTTTGCAGCTCAGATTGAAAGGCAAAGACGGAAACATAATGCGAGTTGTTCTATGGAACAAGGATGAAAGTACAATACCAAAGGTTGTCACATCAGGTGCAAAGACAAGATTGATTGGAGTCAAGACAAAGGTTGGCCAGATGGGACTTGAGTTACACGGCGACGAAGGTACCGTATTAGAAATAGAAGGAGCAGCAGAGATCCAGCCAGTTATTATCAGAATTTTATCTATGGCAAAAAGTGATTCAGGAAATACATTGATTCTTGGTACAACACAGGACAAGAAACTTGTAAGCATTACAGATACTGCACTTGTTACAAAAGATCTTTTGTTAGGAGATGTAATCGAATGCATGCCATCAAAAGTTTATGGAAAATCAATAATGCTAGAAGGAGACTCTTTTGTAAGAAAGATAGATGATAATGGCCTTCCAACGTTACCAGAAATCAGGACAAAAATAAAGGAGGTAAAACCTGCAGAGACACCATATTGCATCGAAGCAATAATTCTAAAATCTCCAGAAAAACGCGAGATCCAGACAAAGACTGGTGAGACAGTATTGCTTTCGGAGACGTATATCGAGGATGACACTGGACAGATTTGGCTCAAGGGTTGGAGATCACAGGCAAGGTTACTAGAACAGTTCACCCAAGGAGAAATAATTTCAGTTACTGCAGTAAATGCAAAGGCAGGCCTTGAGGGTAGAACAGAGTTGTTCTTGTCTGCCTATTCAGTAATCACACGAAAGAACTGATTTTAGCAGACAGATAATTTTCCCAAAAGACAAAATCAGAATTTTACAGACACAATTTAGAAAATTTATTTCGTAATGTATTTTTTCAACCCTGTAAAGTTTAAATCCTGTAAAGTTTACAGGTATTATATGTCGTTTACGCTCTATTCTGCTACTGGAGACGACTTCATTGGCAGAGAAAAGATGGTTAAAGAGCTAACATTAGAGCTTGCATCTAAGAACAAAATTGGCTTCTCACTGTCAGGTGTGCGTCGTATAGGAAAAACTAGCATATTAAAAGAAGTTGAACAGAGATTAAAGAAACAGAACATTCCTGTCATATACATATCAGTATGGAGAATATTGCCAACTACCATTGACGAGTTTACGAGAGTATTGGATAGAACTGCATTAAACGCGTTTGAACACAAGCTACCAAAGAAATTCAAATTCGAAGAACTGCTTGCGACTGGTACAAGAGCTCTGGGGACTTTACTTTCAGGCCTGAACTTATCAACAAAGGTTGCAGAAGACTTGGAAGTATCCCTATCATATGTTAAAAAAGAATCAGAAGACGTTGAAGCTGCTGTAACAAAATCGATTTCTCTAATAGAGCATCTTGCCGAGATGACAAAAACCAAATGTGTATTGATAATTGACGAATTTCCATCAATAGTAGATCTTACACATGGTGACAAAAATAGAAAGATTGGATTTGACATAGTAAAATTAATACGTACATTATTTGAGGATTTCAAACATACAAAACTTGTAGTCTCTGGTTCGTATAGAGATACACTTGATAATCTAGTAACAAAGACAACTGCACCGTTCTACAAACAGCTTCTTCTTCGAGAGGTAGAATTTTTTACCAAAAACGAATTTGATGAGTTCATAGTACATTATCTCCCAGAATTAAAATTTATCAACAATCAGACAAAAGAAGATCTTTACATGATTTCAAGCGGCATTCCATACAATTTACAGCTACTGGGAAAAGAGATCCAGTTACAGGAGATATCTAAACTTGATAATCAGGGATTAACAGAGGTGATCAAGACTATACTAGAAAAAGAAGGCGAGCAATCATTTAAGGAATTTACTGAAAACCTAACACCATCGGAGATAAAGGTACTAAAATCGCTTGCAAAATCTCCTAGAAAAAAGCCTGTAGAAATTGAGAAAGATGAATTCATGGAAGAGGCCACTGTGAGTTCAGCTCTAGTTTCACTCGGCAATAAGACAATCTTGAAGAGAAAGGGTCGTGGAATCTATGAGTTTACTGACAATCTGTTTGCAGAGTGGCTCAAGATATCAGAAACTCTGTAAACATGACACCATGTTTTATGAGATTTTCTAAGTGATTTTACTGGATGTCATAGAATGTAATTTTTCCATTGATTTTTCATCTGAAATAATCATCAATATATCCTACCAGAGTCATACTATAGTATGAAAAAGATTAGCATATCTTTTGACTCCAGAATTACATTCCGCAATAATGCGGGCTGCAATGTATAATGATGTAAAAGTTTCTAGAATAATTAGTGATTATCTAAAAAAACATCCTATGATTAAAAATACGTAGAAGAAATACGTGCAGAACCAGATGCCGGAGTTTTTGCAGTAAATCCTAAGCGAATACATCAAAATCAAAAAAGGAAATAGATTTCTTTTTAAGATCGTTCAAGCATTTAGTAAAATTCAAAACAAGCAATTAGTCCCAGAATCCCCGAGTTGTAACGTATTGTCTTTCTGCCTCGTAAATTTGCTTGTAGAGTTCTTCTTCTCCCACCATGTTTCGCAGTATCCTTGCTGCAGTATCAGCACCTACACCATAGCCAGATATCACAACAAGTGCAGTCTTGCCAAAGTTTGCAAGAAGCGATGAGACCTTCCAGGCTCGAGAAAATTTGTGGTTTTCTTCCGTTGTTATCTTTTTTCCTGCAATCTTTTTTTGCACTATTTTTGGCAGATCATAATCAGAGTAGAATGTTGCAGATATCTGCCTAGACTTGCAATAGGGACATGATGGAATGTCGTTTACCTGACCAGTCTCTACTACTTTTTCCCACTTGCCACATCGTACACAAACCAATCTGTGTCGTGTCTTCATCAGCCGTGTTTTTACCAAGTCAAGTATTCCCTTGTCCATGTTTGCAGGAGATGCATAGTATTTTGTTGTATGGTCAAGTATGGGTTCAGCAAGTTTTGAAAAGCCCTCGACTTCAACCCAGGATACTTTGACCTGCCCTGCCTTGATGTTTTGTAACAGTTGTGAAGTATTTTCCAAGTCATACTTGTCATGATACAGCTCCCGTAGTGCCTCTTTTGCAAGTGCAGTCTTTGAATATTTTTCATACAAGAATCTTGCAGATTTTCTGTCATAGACTGCTTCTCTTCCGACGATTCCAAATTTTTTTGCAACACACCATGTTCTCCAGTTGACATTGTGTGTTCCTGCAAGCGAGGCCTGGACTATATCCTGCAAGTCATATTCGTCTGCTATAACATCACGCACAGATTGTTCCAGGATTCTTCCGTTTGATGACAACATGATCCTATATGCATCAGACCGCGAGTCCACAAGATATCCACTCTTTGCAGAGATCATTGCAGAAAGCAGCATTGCAAGTGTAGAGTTTATTCTTGTTCCAAAACAAGAATGCAGCACCAGAGTATTTCGCACCCTTTGTGATTCAACTACAATGTTTTTCTCATCAGGAATTATCCCAAGCTTTAGGTTGTCAATTACCTTATTTGTAAAAGGAGTGACAATTGTCTTGGTTCTTACCATGCCAACTTTTTTTGCAGTGGTATAGTCAACTGGAATATTTTCACCCTCCCAGTATGGAACGTTTATTCCAGCAGACTGGATTGGCTCTACGTTTACCTTCAGTGAGCTGTCGTCAACGTTTAGTATTCTCCATTGCATTCCCCGCAACACAAAGACACTGCCCTGCTCCCCATTGTCTCCCACAAATCTCTGGTCTAAGCTTCCGATTATTTTTTTAGACGCAGTATCAAAGACCTTGAATTTTAAAATGTCTGGAATGGTGGACAAGTTCTCAAAGTGATACCTAAACGAGCGACCTCTTTTTGTAAAGGCCATCTCATCTTTATCTAAAAATATGATGTTACCATTGTGTAAAACCTCAAGCACCTCGATGAGCTCTTCAATGGACACATTTCGAAACGAATAGGCTTGTTTTATCATATCAAGTGCCAAATCAAGTGATACCTTGCCAAACTGCATGCTCATGCCAACCAAGTGGTGTGCAAGAACATCTAGTGCACCATCATGGACTATCTGGTCCTCAATTGATTTTTCCTTGACACGATCCAAGATTGCAAGTGCCTCGATTTCATCATCAGGATTGTTTGTTACAATCAATCCCTTTGCAGACGAACCGCGTGTATGTCTACTTCGACCAATTCTTTGCATGAGTTTTGAGACTTGTCGTGGAGAACCATAATGAATCACAAGTTCTACTGAGCCAATGTCAAGGCCTAGCTCAAGTGAAGATGTACACACAACTATTCCAGGTTTTCCAGCTCGCAGGGTATCTTCAGTCTCTTCACGAACTTGTTGTGAAAGAGAACCATGATGAAGATCTATTGCAATGCTAGAGCGCTCCTTTAGTACTGATGCAATATACTCTGACTCTCCCCTAGTATTTGTAAACAACAAGACAGGAGATGAGGGATAATTTTTTATCACATATTCAATGACATGGTCCACTACATCAGTAATGGTTCCCTCGATGTATTTTACTTCGACATCATATTTTCGAATAGAATGATCCTCAATTATCTTGCATTTTCTTTTTGTACCAGTCACAAACTTGGCAGCCTCTGCAGTGTTTCCCACAGTTGCAGACAGACCGATTCTTGTTATGGGATATTTGGTATTTGCTTGGAGTCGCTCAAGGCTCAGTGAGAGCTGTGCACCCCTTTCATTTCCCAATAGCTCATGGACTTCATCTATTACCATCCATTCAATTTCATCAAGGGCTTGCAACATTACAGGCTGTGTAAGAAGTATTATCAGAGTCTCAGGTGTGGTTATCAAGATATCAGGTGGTGACAGATTGATCTTTTTTCTCATTGTCTGTGACGTGTCCCCGTGTCGTACCTCAATTCGTAGTCCCTCATTTTCAGCATATTTGATAATTCTCTTGAAGACATCCCGGTTTAGTGCGCGAAGAGGAGTGATGTACAGTACCTTGATCTTGTCTTTTTTTCTAGAGTGTGAGACTCGAGAAAATATTGGAATTACTGCAGTCTCTGTCTTGCCAGAGCCAGTTGGAGCAACCACCAAGGAATCAAGTTTTTGAAATATCACAGGAACGGCCTTTTGTTGTATCTCGGTCAGGTGTTCAAAACCAAGATTACGAAACTTTTCTTCTATCTCAGGCGGTAGATTCTGGTTCTTTGCTTTGTCTTGTTCTAGATCGTTCGTATACTATTACACCAACTAAACCAATACCAAGTAGGACAGCAGTGATGATTGGTATATAGTCAAAAATTCCTGCCATACAGTTTTTGGAATCATCAGAGTGATAAATAGGTTAAGGTAATTCCACAAGTCCTGCCTCAGTTATCGTATACAAGATCTCTTTTCTTTTTCCAAATGATGGCAATACTTGGGCCTTGAACGCCTTACCATCTTTTTCAAGTTTTATCTTCTTGTGGGTAAACATGCTAATTGATTTGTTCAAGCTTTCAATCTCTATTCCATCCATGTTTCGCACCATGTTGGTTACAATTACAGGAATCTTGGTGTTAATTGCTGTCAGGCTAAGATCATGCATGTACTCCATGAACCTAAGATGTTTTTCAAGCAAAGTTGCTTCCTTGGAATACTCGAATGCAAACAAGTCTGTTATGTTCTCTATTACAACCAAAGCAGGTTGCATCTCAGATATTTTTTTGACATACTCTAGTTGTTCAGAAACGTTTCTCATCCGTGCCACAATGATATCATCAAGAAGTGAAGTCTCCAAGTTTTTTGACTTGATTAGCTGCAACATTCTTTCGGGTCGAAATCCTCCAGTAGCATCAAGGTATAGCACAGTGCCACCTTGCAACGAATTTAGAGAAATTTGCATCGCAAGTTGTGTTTTACCACTGCCTCCGGGCCCAAAAATATCGATTATCGTACCAGATGCAATGCCGCCACCCAAAAGATCATCCAGTCCCAAAATACCAGTGGAAATCAATTTTTAATCAAAGAGTTATCACAAATTGCAGAGTATAAGTCATGATAGGGAAGGCTTTGGTTCTGTTAATTCTTCGGTTGTACTATGATTTGATAAAATCATGCCAAAGACCTCAACTTGCTTCCATCTACTCTAAGGATTAGTGGCTGCATTGAAACATCATTCCAATCCACGTTCCCCTTCATAGCTTCATCTGAAAGCCCTCTAGGATGGCAAAACCTACTCCACCCCTTGTAAGAAATATTCAGGCTCGCAACAACGTCGCGGTCCATTGATTTCTTACAATTAGTGCACCATAATTTTCTAGTGTGTAACTTGTCCTCTTGGATTCTATCTCCGCATGCCGGACAGAGTTTGCTGGTGCGTTTTGGATCTACGAATCTGACTGGAATTCCTTCCCATGATGCCTTGTACTGGATCTGTCGTTGCAACTCATAGAATGACCATGAATTTAGCCTTCGTCTGTATTTTTTCCCCTGACCATTTCCCTTCCCGTATAATTTTCTAATTCCTTTTAGATCTTCCAAAACTATCATTGATTTTGACTCTACTGCCTTTTTTACAATGTCTTTTGATATTATGTGCAGGTGTTGTTGAATTCTTCGACTTCTTCTGTTTCCCAACCTTTGTTGAAAATGTCTCTTCACCCTCACATCAAATCTCTTGAATGACGATAATACATGTCCAGTATTTTCCTTGATGGATAGTAACTTGTTTGTCTTGTACATCATTACACCATTCTTGTTCCCAATTGTAACATTTCTTAGGTTCCTATCTATTCCAATTACACGGTTGCATTTTATTTCCTGAACATCTTTTCTTACTGAAATTGATAATGAATTTGGTGTGATTGTAAATGACCTTGGTTCTATTCCTCTTACTGAGAGTTGGGATATAGTATGACGATTTAGTAAAACATGGATGTAATTTCTGTTTCCTGTTGGAATTGACAATAACATCTCATTGATCTTAAACCCATAGCATGACACTAGATATGGTTTTGAGACAAGCGGAGATTTTGGATTTTTGCCTTTTCGGATATCTCGTTTCATTTGTGATAACCTTCCTGCAGCTTGCGATATTGCAGTTAGTTTGTATTTTGACTGGATGTTATACTCATTTAGTGTATGATATGACAACATGGATAATCTCTTCAATGTTGAACAATTGTTCTCCAAACCAATTCTGATGCAATGGTTTACCATCTGTCTGAATGTCTCCATCATGAGTGAAATCTCCTCAGATGAAACAAATGGTTGTTTGATGGAGTTTATGGCATACAATATCAAATGAGGGCACACATGTAAGAAAAAAGCAGGGTTATGCTGTTATCACCTTAGATGATTAGAAGATCTTGAGACTAAGAGTGACAACAGAACTCTATTACACAACATCTTGCCAATTTAACATTAACAGAACCCTTTTATTCCCTATTTCAAGCAGTGCAAACAAGTGAATTGTGATTGTCACAAGCAGCAACTCCAAAAAGACCTTTAACAACATTGCAAAAAGGCATTAACAAAAAAGTTACAGTTCGACTAAAAAGTGAAATCGAATACAAAGGTAAGATGAACAATGTTGATTCTTACATGAATTTAATCATGACAGACGCAGAAGAAATCAGCAATGGAAAAATAGTTGCAAATTATGGAAGAGTTATCGTAAGAGGAAACAACGTACTTTTCATTAAATTAGAGAACGAGTTATAGGAAATTTTATCATGGCCTCTCATAGAAGCTATCTTTTCACTTCAGAATCAGTTACAGAGGGACATCCAGACAAGATTTGTGATCAAATATCTGATGCAATCTTGGATGAATTTCTAAAACAAGATCCAGATTCTAGAGTCGCAGTGGAAACATTGACCACCACAGGTGTTGTTGTAGTAGCAGGCGAGGTTACTTCAAAGGCAAGATTTGACATTCAAGATACAGTTAGAAAAACAATCAAAGAGATTGGATATGACGATCCAGAATATGGTTTTGATTCAGAATCATGCAGCGTTCTAGTATCGCTTCATGCACAAAGCCCAGACATATCAATGGGAGTTACTGCCAATGACAATAAAGATCAAGGAGCAGGAGACCAGGGTCTCATGTTTGGATATGCAACAAATGAAACTGAAGATCTAATGCCAATGCCAATCTTGCTTGCACACAAGCTTACAAAACGTCTTGCAGAGGCAAGAAAGAAGAAAGAACTTTCATGGGCAAGACCAGACGGCAAGTCACAGGTTACAGTAGAGTATGAGGGCGGAAAACCAAAACGCATTGATGCAATTGTAATCTCAACACAACATTCTCCAGATGTAACTAATGAAGAAATTAGAAAACAGATTATCGATAAAGTAATCAAACCAGTTTGCGGCAATTTGTGGAATGACAAGATAAAAATTCACATAAACCCAACAGGCAGATTTGTCATAGGCGGTCCACCAGGAGATGCAGGACTTACTGGAAGAAAAATAATTGTGGATACATATGGTGGTATGGGAAGACATGGAGGTGGAGCATTTTCTGGAAAAGACCCATCAAAGGTAGATAGGTCTGCATGCTACATGTGCAGATACATTGCAAAGAACGTAGTTGCAGCAGGACTTGCAGACAAGTGCGAAGTCCAAGTTGCATATGCAATTGGAGTGGCAGAACCAGTCTCACTCACTGTTAATACATTTGACACAGGCAAGATTCCAGAAGAACAGATTGAAGATATCGTAAGAAAGAACTTTGACATGCGTCCTTCTGCAATCATTTCACAGTTAAAACTAAAGAATCCAATATACAGAAAGAGTGCAGCATATGGTCACTTTGGAAGACCAGAACCAGAATTTAGCTGGGAAAAGACTGACAAGGCTAGCGTATTAAAACAAGCCTCGGGCCTCTAACACCAGACCATATTTTGTAAATTTCATAGGTACAAGACTAGCAAGTTTTTTGTGGTTTCCAACATAGTCACCTACCATGATACCAAGGTCATCTACACCAAACGGACCCTTGTTATGCAATGCATCATGGTATACACTCTCAAAGTCTATCTTTTTGATTTTTATTTTCTTGCCATGCAGGAATTTTTTTACAAAAGTGTTATAGCTTACCACTTCTGGTCCTACCAGATCAATTATCTTGTTTGAGAATTTTTTGTCTGATAGAGCCTTGATGATTACACTAGATACATCATCTATGAAGATTGGTTGGAATCTATAATTTCCAGAGCCAGGAATTATCATTTGGCCTTTTTTCATCTGTTGTTGCAAATTCATGGACAGCAGATCGTCTCTTCCTATGATGTATGATGCCCGAAAAATTGTATAATCAAGTCCAGAATGGATTATTTCCTGCTCTGCCTTGTATTTTGAAATGAAATATCCCAAGGTTGAAGATTTGTCAACTCCAAGACCACTGATGTAAATTATTTTTTTCAATTTTGCTTTTTTACATAATGCTACAGCACTTTTAGCAAAGGACACATTGGTAGAACTATATTCAGAATCTACAGTTTGTTTTCCCTGACCAATGAAATGCAATAGTGCATTAGAACTCTTGATTTTTGACGCAAGACTTGGCTCAGAAAGTGTATCAGTTGTTATTGTCTTTCCAAAGGATACAGTTCGTCCTTTGCGAACAAGACCTATTGTAGAAAATCCATTCTTTGCAAGAAACATGCCAACGTTTCTGCCTACAAAGCCATTTGCTCCAGTAATTACAACTGATGAACCCATGCAAAAGCACAGATTGTGCCGACAAATTAATTTTGGTCTTTATGTCATGCCATATCACACTTGAATACAGTCGACTGCCACCAGATCTTAGGCGTCCAAGTAGGAGCATCTCAGAAGGAGATAAAAAATGCATACAGACAGCTTTCCTTGAAATATCATCCAGACAGGAACAAGGATGACGTAAACGGAGAGAAATTCAAAAAGGTAACAGAGGCATATCAACAGCTACGAAGCGAAGAAAAGAAGAAAGAAAAGATTTCAGAAAGTGAGGTAGCTACCAAGTATTCTGATTTTTGGAAAAAATACGACAAGACAGCAAATGAAGAGTTTCACTTTGGACCAAACTTTGCAGAGTTTAGACGCAACTTTGGAGCAAAAGATACCCAAGATTATGAACACAATCAGGAAAAAGAGGGTTCTCCAATGATTACTCATCTAGTACTTTATGGAGGACTAGGAGCAATGGCATTATGGATAATTTTATCAACCATACTAAAATGACATCAAGAATTAATACGCAAGAGAGTTGAAACCATTTCATGTCAGAAGAAGACAAGCCAAAGGAAAATATGAAAACAGGCTTTACCACTGGAACATGTGCAACAGCTGGCGCAAAAGCTGCACTGCTTTCAATCATAAATCAAAATAAAACCGATTTTGTTAGTGTCACGCTACCAAAAAAATCACAGATTCAAATCAAGATAGCAAGTTGCGAGTTTTCAAAACAGAGTGCCACATGTACTGTAATAAAAGATGGTGGAGATGACCCAGATGTAACTCACGGGGCAGAGATAAGAACACAAGTTACACTCACTGGAGACATTGGCAAGATAGATCTTGACGGAGGAGAGGGAGTTGGCAGGGTTACCAAGCCAGGACTTGGACTAGACATTGGCGCTGCTGCAATAAACCCAACACCAAAAAAAATGATCAATGAAAACATTTTAGAGGTTGCAGGAAATCTTCTTGAAAAAAATGGAATCAAGATAATGGTATCAGTTCCAAAGGGAAAAGAGCTTGCCATCAAGACAGACAACCCAAGGCTTGGAATTCTAGGAGGCATCTCAATTCTTGGAACAAGTGGCATAGTGATACCATATTCTACGGCATCTTTTGCAGCGTCAATTAGACAAAGCATTGAGGTAACAAGAGCAATGGGAGACGATACGGTAATACTAACAACAGGCGGAAGAAGCGAGGATTTTACAAGGAAATTGTTTGATCTGCCAGACCATTGTTTTGTCCAGATGGGAGACTTTTCAGGATATACAGTTCAAGTGTGTGCCAAAAAGGGAATCAAAAAGGCTCATGTTGCAGGATTCATAGGAAAACTTGCCAAGATGTCAATGGGTGTCAAGCAGACCCATGTCAAGGGTTCAAAAGTTGACATGGCTTTTCTCTCAGATCTTGCAAAAAGATGTGGAGCTCCACAAGATGTACAAGATTCCATAAAAAAAGCAAACACTGCAAGACACGTATTTGAGATAATCAATGAAAAAAACATTTCAGGCTATTTTGATATTGTATGTGAAGAGGCCCACAGACAGCTAGGAAATTATTCTGACAACAAGTTTGAGATCGAAGTAATCATGTTTGATTTTGATGGTAAGGTAATTGGAGTTCATCCAAAGAGTAACAGATATCTTGAGACCTAGAAAAAATAAAGTGTGGAAAGCGTAGCAGTAATTGCAATAACAAAAAACGGTATCGAGATAGCAACTGTACTCAAGAAACATTTCCCGACATGGAAGATATTTTCCCCAACAAAACTCAAACAAGATGGAAAAGATATCCAGTGGTTT
>CAYWWR010000019.1:0-18025 GCA_964462165.1 uncultured Nitrosopumilaceae archaeon | reverse complement strand
TCTTGGTATAGTCTTGGTATACTGCAACAATTGATGGAGTACCAAATCCTTGCTGATAGGTTTCACGGACCTTTGAGCCAGGACCTTTTGGTGCAATCATGATTACATCCACATCTTTTGGAGCCTGTATCCAACCCCAGTGGATTGCAGCTGCATGCGAAAATGAAAGTGCTTTTCCTGCCTTGAGATGTGGTCCTATCAATTCCTTGTAGACTTTGGCCTGTACCATGTCTGGAATCAAGATATGAATAATATCGGCAGTTTCACAAGCCTGTGGTACCGACATTACTTTGTGTCCATCCTGCTGGGCTTTTTTCCAGCTAGAACCAGACTCTTGCAAGCCAACTATAACATTAAGACCAGAATCTTTGAGATTATTTGCCTGGGCGTTGCCTTGTATCCCATAGCCAATTACTGCGATTGTTTGATTTTTTATTAGATCTAAATTGACATCTGCATCTTTCCAACTTTTAGCCATACATGACACTAAAAGTCAAGGAAATAAAAACTTACGACTAGACCAGAATTTGTGCCTAAATGGGATTGATACGAGGCTAAAACACAATACAACTAGAGAGTAATCTCTTTTCCACATGTTACACATTTGACAATTGTTTTTTCAGAAGATATCCTGTCAAACTTTTTGGAGCCACATCCTGGACATATTGGGCAAGATCTGGCTTTATCCATGTATACCACACTAGTAACACAAAGATATTACTTGCGTTATGATACCACAGGAAAATAGAGTTTATCTAAAAGATTTTTCAAGTGTTACCGGTTTGAGTGGATTCATAAATTTTTCATCTGATGATGAGGATGCAAATTTAGAATATCTGTACGGTATAGGACTGTCACATGCAAAGCGAGGCAACCCTCGTGATGCCATATTTTATTTTGACAAGGTCTTGGATGTAGAGCCAAATCATTTTGATGCACTAGTAAACAAGGGAAACGCTCTAGGAAAACTCGGAAAATACGACCAGGCAATCACATGCTATGATGTCATTCTAAAAAACAAGCCTGAACACATGGTATGCCTTATCAACAAAGGCTTGGCACTACACTATCTTGGAAGATATGACCAGGCAATCACATGCTATGACAAAATTTTGACACAGGCTCCAAATAGTCCAAATACGTTATACCACAAGGCTTGCACAAAATGTCTTCAAAATGACATTGAGCAATCACTCATACTGTTAGAAAAAGCAATACTTGTCGATTCAGAATATGCAAAAAAGGCTCTAATTGACAAGGATTTTTCTAGTCTAGGAAACGATCCAAGATTCAAGTCTTTGACATCATAGAGCGCCAATAGAAAAAAATACCGTAACAAAAATCATCAAAGGTATGAATGTTGGAGTCATAGGTACAGGTCTTCTTGGAAGCGCAATTGCAAGACGTATTGCAACAGAACATAAGGTACACGTGTACAATAGAACAAAACCAAAGGCAGAGTCTTTAAAAAAACTAGGAATCCAAGTTGAAGACTTGCCAATGGATTTGGCAAAAAAATGTGATATCATCATACTAGTAGTAAGAGATGCCAAGGCCATTGAAGAATTATCTTTTGGTAAAAACGGAATTGTTGATGGAAAACATGATGGTTTGATTGTGGTCGACATGAGTACAATCAGTCCAATATCATCAAGAAAAATTGCTAAAAAATTTGTAGATAATAGAGTTTCCATGATTGATGTTCCGGTAATGGGAGGCCCAAGTTTTGCAGAAAAAGGTCAGATGGTACTAATGGTTGGCGGTAAAAAAGAAACATACCAAAAATGTAAACAAGTCTTGGACCTAATTGGAGAGGAAACATTTCATCTTGGAGAAAACGGTTCAGGCCATGCAATGAAGCTTGTAATGAATTCCCAGATAGCAATTCTTGCACTATCAATATCAGAAGGAATCATACTTGCAAAAAAATCAGGCCTTGACCCACTGACATTTCTTGAGGTTCTAAATTCCACATATTTCAAGACAGGAATGAGTGTAAACAAAGGTCCCAAGATGGCAAAAGGAGAATTTGAGCCGAGTTTCTTTCTCAAAATGATGCAAAAGGATCTTGACGAGATAGACTATACTGCAAAAGAGTTTGGTGCAAACATGCCCATGTCAAAACTTGCAAATCAAATCTACAAAAAAGCAATAAATGAAGGATTTGGAGATATTGATTATACAGGAGTTCTTGCATATTTGGAACAATCAAAATAAGTCAAAGATCTTCTGGTGGTTTTATTCTTCGAAAACTAAAAAAAACTCCAACATCATATACAATCTTCAATACCCCACCAACTACAAACGGTGCAGAAAGGGAAAGTGTCGATATGATAATTCCAGTCAGTGACGGGCTTATTGCCTGAGAGATGTTTCTTGAGGTATTTGTAAAAACTGCAGCATGCACCCTCTCATTTTCACGCACCACTCCCATCAAATACGACTGTCTTGTGGGCACATCCATTTGAGACAGACTCATTCTTGCAAAGTACAGTGCCACTGCAATAGAAAATGAGGGTGCAAAAGCAAGAAGCAGCAACAAGACATTTGACGGAATATGGGTAAAGACCATCGTATTTACCAACCCTATCTTTGACGCAATTCTAGTAGCTGCCATGTAAGATATTGCAGTGAGCACTCCGGCAATTGCAAAGATATAGGACAAGGAAGACAGGTCTGTGCCAAATCTTGTGTAAAACCAGAATGATATAATGCTCTGTATCACAAAGCCCCCTCCAAAAGAATCAACTGCAAACAGTCCAGACATTTTTGCAATTATTCCCCGGGATTTTGGAGAGATGTTTTTTAATGATAAACCAGATTTTGGTACACTGTCTTTTGCTTCAATGTTTTTAGAAAGCGCTAGATAAATTCCAAGAACTGCTACAGCACAAGCTGCATAGATTAAGAACAACAACTTGATTGCGTTAATTTCATCAATACCATAGTTATGCAATAGGGATGGCAGGCCCGCTAGCAGAACACCTGCAGACAGCGCAAAAGTTCCAACAGCATTATAGATTGCAAATATTGAATTTCTTTTCTTGTCATCACGTATAGTTTGTGGCAGCAGCGCTTGCTCTAGTGACAAGAACGCACCAACTTCAGATCCTGTAACGTTTATCGTTCCAACAAGTGCTGCAATGACAAGTGTTACCGGATTGTCTGTTACAAAAAATATTACAGATGACACTATCATTAGTACCGCATAAATTATCAGAGTCTTTCTTCGGCCTATTTTATCAGCATATGCACTAGAAAAGAGATTGAAAAATACACTGTTTACAAGTGTAGCCGTAAGTACTACACCAATTAGGACATCATTGAACCCTATGAGATGCAAATAGATTGCAAGAATTACACTAAGGAATCCATAGGAAAAAGTTCTAACAATTCTTGCCCCAAGCAAGAGTTTGCCATCCCTTGATATCCACTGCAGATTCATTTACTTGCCTAGTTTTGCCTTGTTTACCTCGATATCAGAGGCTTCTATTTTTTTAAACAGAGGTGAAGAGATACCAATCTTGTGACCTTCTTTTATGACAACCTCAGACATGGAATTCCATGATTGTCCTGACACAGCGCCCTCCATACCAACTTGTTCCCATATCTTCTGAGATGATTCTGGCAAGAACGGGTAAAGTGCTATTGCTAGGCTGCGAACCGCATTGACTGAAATTAGCATACAGTTGTTAGAGCCTGCGCCCCCTTTCCATGGTTCCTTTTTCTGAAAATACTGGTTAAAGTGTGCAGAAAACTCTATAATTTTTTTCAGTGCCTTGTCAAGACTGTTGTCTTTCATCAAGACAGTAAGATCGGCTGAAAAATTATTTATTTTCTCTTGAGCATCCTTGTCGCTTTGATCAAACTCTGTTGTACCCGGTACAACTCCTCCCATACTTTTTTGTGTAAATCCCAGTGCTCTATTTACAAAGTTTCCAATGTTGCCAATTAATTCAGAGTTTATTCTTGATGCAAATTCCTCCCAGTCAAAATTAAGATCATCTTGGCTGTATGGAGTTATCAATGCAAGATAAAATCGAAGATAATCAGCTGGATAAATTCCAAGAAAGTCTTTTAGGCCAATGTACCAATTTCTGCTCTTTGATATTTTTTTAGACTGAAGCATAAGATGGCCACGAGTCGGGATATAATCAGGTAGTTTGAACTCTTTTCCAATTCCAATCCTCATTGCAGGCAAGAACAGATAGTGATGATATACGATATCTTTTCCAATGAAATGATAAATGTCTGCATCATTCCAGAAATTTTTACCATCAAGGCCCTTGTCATTTAGAAATTTTAATGCAGTTGAAATGTATGCCAAGTGATTGTCAAACCAACCATAGAATACCTGTCCTGTCTGACTGGCAGGTATTGGAACACCCCAGTTCATGTCTCGCGTAATATCCCAGTCAACAAGGCCTTCTTTTATCCAGTTTTGCACGTATTTTTTGACGTCTCGTTGCAGATACGAATCAGCTTCAAGCCATTGGTTTAGTTCATTTGCAAAGTTTGTCAGCTTGAAAAAATAGTGTCTTGTTTTTTCCTTAGTAGGCGGATTTTTACATATCGAACATTTGGGATCCTCGATTTCTTCAGGTACCCTGCCACACTTTTCACACAAGTCAGAATACTGGTCTTCAGCCTTGCAGTACGGACATCTCCCAAGAACATACCTATCAGGCAGGAATTTTTTGTCTATTGTACAATAAAACTGGATAATTTCCTTTTCGTAAATGTGTCCATTTTCTTGTAATTTTTTAAACACTTGTTGTACAAAGGATATATTTTCAGGCGAGCTAGTCCTGTAAAAAAAATCAAATCCAATACCAAATGATGTAAAGTCCTCATAGTCCCGTTTGTTCCAGACCTTGACATATTCTTCCGGAGTCTTGTTCTCTTTTTCAGATTGGATTAAAATCGGTGTACCAAAATCATCAGATGCACAAAAGTAATAGGCTTCAGTGCCATTTGCTTTTAAAAATCGTGTTGTAATATCAGCAGGAAGATAAGTAGAGGCAACGTGTCCAAGATGTATCTCACCATTTGCGTATGGTAGTGCACTAGTAATGATTGCCTTTTTCATTATCAGGGTAAAGTTTGTGTGTGATTTAAGCTATGCCCAGCTCTGTCCGTATTTTATCTGGGCAGCAGTTGGTTTGTCCATGTTTACATTCATTGCCTTGAGTGCATCAATTGCAATCTGGATATCAATCTCTTGTGGAACTGTAATCACATTCTTTCCTATTTTTTTATGATTCTTTGCAATGTATATCATTGACAATAATTGATTTGAAAATGATTGCGCCATAACTTCTGGAGGATGTCCTTCTGCTGCAACAAGGTTTGCAATTCGTCCCTTGCCAATAAGATACATCTTTTTACCATTTTTCAAGACACATTCGTCAAGATTTGGTCTTACTTCTCGTACAGATTTTGATTCGGTTAACAAGAATTTAGCATCAACCTCAACATCAAAGTGACCTACGTTACCCATTATTGCGCCGCTTTTCATTGTCAAGATGTGTTCTTTTCTAATAATTCCAGTCTGGCCTGTTGCAGTGATAAATATCTCACCAGTCTTTGCTGCTTCAGCCATTGGAGCAACTTCAAAACCATCCATGTGAGCCTCTAATGCTCTAACAGGATCAACTTCAGTGACACAAACTTTGGCACCCATTCCGCGACATCTTGATGCAACACCTCTACCCACCCAACCATATCCTGCAACAACAACACGTTTTCCTGCAATCAACAAGTTCATGGAACGCAGATAACCATCAATTGTACTCTGGCCTGTTCCATATCTATTGTCAAACATGTGTTTTGTATATGCATCATTTACTGCAATTACTGGATACTTCAACTTCTTTTCCTTTGCAAGTGCCTTTAGTCGTATGACACCTGTTGTAGTTTCTTCAGTTCCACCCAAGACATTCATTGAAGCAAATTTTTTGTTTCCATGTATCTTGCTATGACTGTCAGAACCATCATCAGTTAAAATGTGAGGCTTGTGACTAAGCATCTGTTCAATGCACCAATCATATTCTTCGGTAGTTTGGCCTGTCCATGCATAGATGTGAATCCCATTTTCAGCCAAGAATGCTGCAATGTCATCCTGTGTTGAAAGAGGATTTGCAGCACATGCACTTACGTCAGCACCAAGTTCTTTTGCCGCCATAATCAAGACAGATGTCTCTTTTGTGATATGCAAGCATATTCCGATACGCAAGCCCTTGAGTGGCTGGGATTTTTTTAATCTAGATACAGTATTAGTTAGAATTTGCATGTGATCGCGAGCCCATTCATATGACATTTTGCCCTTTTCTGAGAGACTAGGATCTTTTACTTGGCTCATATCAAATCACAATTTTATGGGGTATAAAACAGTATCAAAAATGGCAATCTAAATATTGGATAGATTTTGTTTTACAAAACATGACATGGAAAAAGGTAGCAGAAAAAGATGCAATTGCCCCAGGTAAGGGAAGAGAGTTTAACGTAGACGGTAAAAGAATTGCAATATTCAACCAAGATGGTTTTCATGCACTAGATTCAGTATGTGTCCATCAAGACGGCTCACTTGCCCCAGGTAAACTTGAGGGGGACATAGTAGAATGTCCACTTCACTTTTGGCACTATAACATCAAGACCGGAGAATTACAAGATTACATCAAGGGCGTAAAACTGCAAACATACAAGGTCGAAGTAAAAAAAGACGGAATTTACCTAGACGTTTGATAAGTTTAATTTCTTATAGACATTTTAAAAAACATTGAATCACAAAATTATAGAAGAGCTAGTCAAGAAAGATTATGATTCAATTCAAAATAACATTGGTAATTTTTTAAAAGAAGAGTTAGAAAAAAGAAAGTCTGGTGGCCTAGTCTTTGGGCTAAGCGGTGGAATAGATTCTGCAGTAATTGCGGCAATATGTGCAAAATTTGTCAAAGAAAAAACACTTGCACTAATCATGCCAAACTCAAAGATTACACCAAACAGCGATACTGAAGACGCAATAAAAATAGTTGACAATTACAAGATAGAATACAAACTAGTTGACATTGAATTTATCCATAAAGAGTACGCCAAGTACGTGGAATCAAATCCATTATCATTTGCAAATCTTGGTGCAAGAATACGAGCAAACATGTTATACTATTATGCAAATGCACGAAACTCTCTTGTGTTAGGCTCGTCTGACAGGAGTGAATTTCTAATTGGGTATTTTACAAAATTCGGAGATGGTGCATCAGATTTGTTACCAATTGTATCACTGTACAAAACTCAGATTCGTGAGCTTGCAAAGAGTCTAGGATTATCACAGAATGTCATCTTAAAACCAAGCGGTCCACATTTGTGGGAAGGCCACACAGCTGAGACAGAGATTGGTCTAAACTATGAGGAGATTGATTCAATATTGCACTGTATTATTGACAAAGGTCTTGCAGTTGATGAGACAGCAAGGATTACAGAGATACCAATTTCAGACGTAGACAAGATCTATAGAATGCACAAAAAAAGCGAACATAAAAGAGTCATGGCTACTCCATGCACACTGCAAGGATGAAAGATTTTGAGAATTTTTGACACGCTATCAGTTACAGAAAAAAATGTAGATACTACAAACTCTGTGAGAATATACCTGTGCGGTGTTACCGTGTATGATGAGAGCCACATTGGTCATGCCAGAACCATTATCGTATTTGATACATTACGAAGATATCTAGAATCAAAGGGGGCCAAGGTAAATCTTGTACAAAATTTTACCGATGTTGATGATAAAATCATTAATCGTGCAAAAAAAGAAAATACTTCAGCAGATGTTGTATCCACAAGATACATAAAAAATTATTTTGATGATTTTGATAATCTCAATGTAAAAAGAGCAGACTTGTACCCAAAGGCCACAGAGCACATCACAAACATGGTCGACCTAATCAAGAGTCTAGTGGACAAGGGATTTGCATATGTATCCGAAAATGGAGTGTATTTTGCAGTCTTAAAGTTCAAGGAATATGGAAAACTTTCAAAGAAAAAAACAGACGAACTAATCTCAGGTGCACGAGTTGAAGTAGATGAGACAAAAAAAGATCCACTAGATTTTGCGCTATGGAAATTCTCAGATGATTCTCCCACATGGGACAGCCCATGGGGCAAAGGAAGACCTGGGTGGCACATTGAATGCTCTGCAATGAGTCTGAAATATCTTGGAAGTAATTTTGAGATTCATGGAGGAGGACGCGATCTAATATTTCCCCACCATGAAAATGAGATAGCCCAATCAGAGTCTTTTTCCGGAGTCAACTTTGCCAAGATTTGGATGCATGTAGGTATGGTTACAATAAACGGAGAGAAAATGTCAAAGTCATTAGGAAATACAAAATCAATTGACCATGTTCTAAAAACATGGGGCCCAAATATAGTCAGACTGTTTTGCCTTTCAGGCCACTATACAAAACCAATTGATTATTCTGAAGATATTCTCAAGGAGACCATAATAAAATGGCGCCAAGTTGAAAATTGTTATTTTGAGATGATTCTATCAAATGATTCCCAAACAACAGAAGATTTGGTTCCAGTCAAAAATATCATTGAAGACTCAAAGACAGAGTTTGACAGTGCACTAGATTCTGACTTTAATACGCCACTTGCACTTGCCGCATTCTTTAAACTGGTTAAAAACATCAACCAATTAGCATCATCAGAAAAAATAACCAAAACAATATCAGACATGATTTTTCCAACATTTAAAGAAATGTCATCAATTCTAGGTCTTAGACTAGTTCAAGTTACAGACGACGAGAAAAATCAAATCTCCAATCTAATCAAACAGAGAAATGAATTACGAGGTCAGAAAAAATTCCAAGAAGCAGATGCGATAAGAAAACAAATTTCAGACATGAACATAACACTGATTGATCACAAGACCAAGACACTCTGGATGAAACAAGAAAAAATAGGTATAGAAACCTAGGACTTTTTGGTTTTTGCACTAACTAACGATACAACATCTCGGTCTCGTAACTGATAGTTCACAGGAAGTCTCACTCCATATCGTACATCTTTTGCGTAGAGCAGGCCTTTTGTAAGATCTGTGTGAATCTCTTTTGCAAGGTCTTCAACTGTTGCACCATCTTTGAGCAAAAGCAAGTCAGGAAGAACACGTCCCTTTTTGTCAGAAAATGTTTCAGGATTTGCCACCGGGTATATTGAATTCATCTTTAGCAATTTGAATACTGTAACATTGATTGCAAACTGGACACCAGTTCTCATGTATTCGCCCAATATTCCTTGTGTGATAAAATCAAGCGCTTCCAATTGTTTCTTGGTCAACTGCTCCTTGTGCAAAATATCAAACTGTTCTGATCCTGGAACATATTTGATGAGACCCTTTTTCTCAGCCTTTCGTAGTGAGAGTTCACTGTCCGTACTTGCAGGAATTACTATAGTGTCAACATATTTTTCTCGTAGCCTATCAAAGTTTTTTTCAGCGCCAGGAACATCAATCTTGTTTGCAACAATGAGTGTGGGTTTTGATATCTTGCGTAAATATGCCGAAAACTTTTTGCTATCATGCATGTCAAAGTTTTCAAAGTGTTTGTCTTCAAGACCTGTTGTCTTTAATGCCTCCTTGACATGTGCTTCCTTGACACCTATTCCACGAAATACATCAGTTATTGCAATAATGGGTTCTGTCTCAGATTGGATGAGTTTAGATATTTTATCTCGATTACCTTCTAGTAATTTGAGATACCACATGATGAGCTCTTCTTCAATATCAGAGACATCAGCAATTGGGTCACCGCTTCCAACTTCGGCAATTCTCCCTGCAGCATCAATGCTTCCGGATACATCAACAACATGTAGTATTGCATCAGATTGTGTTGCTACTGAGAGAAATTGATTTCCCAGTCCCTTGCCTGCCCATGCATCTTTTATCAGTCCTGGAAGATCAATTAGCTCAATTGGAATAAACCTCCAGCCATCTGTGCATTTTGAGTTTTGAGGATTGTCTTTGATGTTAAATTCGGTATGAACGCATGGTGTGATTGCATTTCCAAGGGCACGCTCTGGTTTTTTTGTTGTAAATGGATAAGTTGAAACTTCACCTCCGGCTAGTGTTGCGGCGTTGAAAAAAGTGGTTTTACCAGTATTTGTCTTACCTAAAAGGCCAATCTTTATTGGCATGTCCTCATCTGATGTTGCTTGCTATTTATCTTTGCTGCAGATTATTCATCATGGCTATGAGAATTAGTATTGCTGGATGAATTTTTTATCTCATCTGCATGCCATTTGATTTGTATTATTTCATCATCTGTCAGAGTGCCATTCCATTTTTCAAGCACAATTTTTAGAATTTGTGAGCCATTATACAGCAATCCCCAGTATGGATGATGTTCTGCAGTCGTAAGAGCAAGTTCTTCAACTTCTTCCAGTCCTGTTTTTGCAAGGTCCAATCCACCAGAGCGTTCCCCATAGATTCTGATAATATTAGAATCAGAATCCGAGTTCATTTTCATCAAGACATTTTTCTGCTCAAATGACTTGACCAAATCCAAGAGTGCTTTATGAAAATCCTCAAAATCGTCTGACATGTCTTAGAACAACCTTTGATGCTCTGCAAGCATGCATCGATTAAAGATAACTATTGGTATTCCTGCTTTTCTTGCAACATCTTCTGCTTCAGGATTATGTATTCCCTCTTGTAACCATATGACTTGCGGCTTTATCTTTACAGATTCTTCTACAACTGGCAGGACTTGATCAGATGGTCGAAAGACATCAACTACATCAACTGTATCAGGAATATCAAGCAATGTGGGATAGCATTTTCTACCAAGAATTTCTGTTGTAGTAGGATTTACAGGAATTACATTAAATCCATTGTTAATCAAATACTTTGGAACATAGTGTGCTGCCTTGTCGGGATTTTTTGACATGCCAACCACTGCAATATTTTTTAGAGAATAAATTTTTCGTATGTCATCATCAGTGTAAGAATCTCTTTCCACATTTTTACAAGAGGTCATGCGGGCTTAATGTCTTGCGGAATAACCGATTTATAGGGCAATTTCAGTTACGATATCGTGGAACAAGAACCAAATGACGTCATTGTACTTAGTGCAATAAGTCAAGGTGCAAAAAAGTTTGAAAAGATCTTGCGAAAGACAAAGATTGACAGTCAAGAATTGACTAGTCTGCTTGCACGCCTTGAAGAAAAAGGTTTTACAATAATCATTGAAAAAAAAGGCTGGTTTGGTCCCAAAAAAGAAATCACATTAACTGACAAGGGCAACAAAGAACTAGAAGAAAGAAGATTCGAGTTGCAACAAAACTGGGATCAAATGGTGACCATGTGGAAGAGTGGAGACAAGCAAAAACTCGAACAACATATGGAAGCAAACAAGTCAATGATGCCGTCAATGATGTTCATGGGAATAATGGACATGATGATGTTCTCATCAATGATGGGTTTTATGGGCATGGCAATGACGAGTTTCATACCAGACCAGTACATGGACAATAGTGGCCAGGACATGAGTGGAGGACAAGATACAGGCGGCCATGATGCAGGTTCTGGACAAGACTTTAGCGGCGGAGATTTTCATGGTGATGGAGGTCCAGGAGACATGGGCGGCTTTGACGTTAATTTCTAAAACTAGCCCTTGAAGAATAGAAATTAAAAAACGGTTTTTATTTCCAAAAGATGGAAATTATTTTTTGTTACTTGGATGGCATTGACATTGAGGATGTCATGTTCATACCGTTCATTGCACCCATGTTGGTCATGTTACCATTCATAGTGCTATTTGTATGAAATGCAGAATCACCTGCAAGTGCCGCCATAACATCTTCTCCATATGGAGCAGAGCCCACTTTACCAGTAGTTACTTTTTGTGACGCCCACATTGCATCTGTCCATGCGGTGTGTTCACCAGGAGCACATACATGATCACCGCAAACTACGCTGTGGCCAAAGCTTGCAGTCGATATGGTGTCAAATTTAGTACTTTGTGTCAGAGCATTAGCTTGTGGAACAAACACTGCTATGACTGATGTCAAAAGCACAGATGTTGTAAACAAAAGTAATGCCAATTTTTTAGACATGTTTTAGTTTCACGGATGGGCATATAAAAGAATTATGATAAAGGAATTCATTCGATAAAAAGAGATAGTGGTAAATCCACTGGAATTATTTTGTACTATTCATGGCCATGCCATTTGTACTACTTGATGCACTTACCATACCTGCTCTTTGTGATTGCCATAATGTGTTTATCCATTGTGCATGTTCACCTGCTGCGCAAAGGTGGTTACCACATACTTTACTGATACCATGACTTGCTGTTGTAGGAGTGTCGTCTCTTATTGAAAAGTCTCTTTGGATCAAAGCATTTGCTTGTGGCAAACTAGCTACTAACACAGATGTCATTATAACAGATACAGTAAGCAAGAGTAATGCTATTTTGCTAGACATCGATTTCGCTTCGCTTACGGTATATAAAAGATTTATGAATCAAAGCTCAGCAAAAAATCTCAAGATCAACATCATAAAGAAACAGATATCAATAATTCGTAAGATGGATTTTGCATGACAGCGCAAATAGGCACAAAAAGCCCAGATCTACAAGTATCCGAATGGGTTCAAGGCTTACCAACCAACATTGACAAAGAAAAAGACAATGTCGTTCTAATCGAAGTGTTTCAGGTCAATTGTCCGGGTTGTTTCATGTATGGAATTCCACAAGCAATTGACATTTACCAAAAATACAGAAAAGAAGGTGTTACAGTTCTCGGCATAGCAACAGCGTTTGAAGATTTTGATAAAAACACACCAGAGAATTTGAAATTACTACTCACAGAAGGCAAGGTAATAGGTGAAACTCTAAAGGCACTAGGCCAATACAATCAGCTAGTTGACGGAAACAAGATTCCATACAAGATACCATTCCCAGTTGCAATGGACTTGCTCAAAAAAGAAGACGGTCCAATCAGTCAATCCAAGATAGATGAAATCATTCAAGCAAATGTCCCAGGTTACGAATCATATAGTCAAAGTCAGAAATTAGAAATAATTGAGCGCGTCAAGCAATATCTCAAGAGCAAGGAATATTCTGCATATATCTTTGACAAGTTTGCATTGCGTGGCACACCATCAACAATACTAATTGACAAAAAAGGAATATTACGCGATGTTGCATTTGGAACTAATGACTTTTTAGAAGAGAATATCAAAAAATTATTGAGTGAATAATTTTTGTTAATTTAGAGTGGCAATTGTTTTTACATGTACACGTCTTTTGATGAAACAACCTTTGACAAGATAATCACACTACTCAAATCACACCAACCAGAATTTGTATCAGGAGAAAAACTTAGCAAGACCCTATCATTGAGTAGAGCTGCAATTTGGAAAAATATCAAAAAACTACAATCACTCGGATACAAGATAGAATCAAGGCCAAAAATAGGTTACAGACTACAGACAAACACCAATCTTCTTTTGCCATGGGAAATCTCAGATGGACTTCAGACAGATATCATAGGTAGAAAAATATATTATTTTGACAAGATTGATTCAACACAAAATTTTGCACTAGAGCTTGCTCAAAAGCCCCACGAAAACGGTTCCCTAATCATAGCAGAGAGACAGACCCAAGGGCGAGGTAGATTAAATCGAAAATGGATTTCACCAAAGGGTGGCATATGGATGTCCATACTTTTAAGGCCAAATTTTGAGTCATCGCATACATCATTATTTCCAATGGTCACATCCCTTGCCCTTGCAGTTTCAATTGAAAAGACATTAAAGATAAAAACAGAACTAAAGTGGCCAAATGACCTTACAATAAAGGGGGAAAAAATTGCAGGCATACTAATTGATGCATCGATAGAATCAAACAAGATAGATTACATCATAATTGGAATAGGAATTAATTTTAAAATCAAACCCGAGACTGTAACAAAATCAATCAAGAATAATCAACGAAATTATGGTATTACAACCTTGATAAAAAAAGATCAAAAAGCAAATCCTGTTGAACTAGTACAACAATTTCTGTTTGAGCTTGAACAAAGCTATAACAACGTAGTATCAGATGACATTGGGAAAATTAGAAAAGAGTGGTCCAAGAGATCATCAACTATTGGAAAAAACATTACTGCAACAACAAGCACTGGAATTCTAAAAGGCAAGGCAATAGAAATAGACAAGACAGGTGCACTACTCTTGTCAAACAAAGGTAAAGTACAACGCCTGTTGGCTGGAGATATCACTTACAAAAACTAGCAAAAATTTTACTTGTGAGAGATCACAATAAGACTAGTACCTATGAGAATGCCTGCCATGATTTCCATCCAATGTGGAAGAAGCAGTCGTCTCACAATAGTTTCACCTGCTCCTTGTATCATATGACAACGGTTTGAAATTCGTTATAATAGTGTTTTATCAGCTGAAATTGTTAAAACTCAGCTAACTTGTTTAATGGATCTACAAAAAGATCTTAAATTATCTATGCTTTTAACATGCGTGCATTTTTAATAATTGCAAGATCTCAGCAATGTGATGAACGTTTGTTGGGCAAACACAGATAATTTTGATGATGCAGAAATTGTCATTGTTGGAATTCCTGATGAATCAAAGTCTCATGCACTTCGCAAGGGAACATCAGATGCACCACACAAAATAAGAGAGATTTCTTCGATAAGGGACACATACAAACGTGGAGATGAGACATCTCTTGGCTTGCCCCTAGATGGAATTACAAAAAAAGTGTATGATTATGGAAACATTGCACGAAATCAGATTGAAGATACAATAGACAAGATTGTCTCAAGTTCCAAGATTCCAATATCAATTGGAGGAGATCATTCAATATCAATTGAAATAATCAAATCAGTCTCAAAAAAATACGGTCCCTTATCTTTGATATACTTTGATGCACATCCAGATTTTATCAGTTCCATTCGTGGATACTATGGTTCTGTCTTCAATGATGTTTTACCATACATTGATGTGAGTTCAAGTGTCCAGATAGGAATTAGAACTCCGGAAAAAGAAGAAATTGACAATATCAAAAAATATGACCTCAAGGTAATCACCCCATTTGACATCATTCGGGATGGCATACAAAAAACAGAGGAGGTAATTCTAAATAAAATAGGCAAGAATGTGTACGTGTCACTTGACATGGACGCAATTGACCCCGCATTTGCACCAGGAGTTTCAGTTCCCGTTCCACTAGGCCTTGGAAATACTGAAGTGGTATTGCTTCTAAAGTCCATTGCAAAAAGAGGCATACATGGATTTGACATAATGGAAGTATGTCCCAATTACGATATCAAGGATAGAACATCACATCTTGCATCAAGAATTATTGGTGAAACGATAGCATCTACAATTTAGCATCACTGCTAATACTTTTAACTGCCCCATAATTGTTAAAAAATAATGTTTTTCCATTTTACACTAGACCAAGCAAACAAAATGCTTCCAAGCATAATAGAAAAATTCAACAATGTAGTTGCCATGAAAGATCAAGTCGTAAAGATACAAACAGATTTTGAAACAAATCCAAAATACATGGCAAACTTTAAGGATTCAATTATAAAAAAGCAGGAACTCAATTCTGCAATAACTAGTTTTTACAAATCAATTGAGGATCTAGAAGCAACTGGTGTATCAGTCAAAAGCATTGATCAAGGATTGATGGATTTTCCATCTCTTATGTTCAATGAGGAAATATGGCTTTGCTGGAAACAAGGAGAGACTGAGATAAAATTCTGGCATGGAAAAGATGAAGGATTCAATGGTAGAAAACCCATTGAAAGTGTAGACTTGGAAAAACTACGATAGCAACACAGGCATATATCAAAATAATCCATATTTTGCAACAATATCATGCTAAAGGTTTGGCTTCGAGCTGTTAGGATACGATTTCTTCTTGCATCAATCATCTCAGTGTGTCTTGGTCTTGCAATAAACGGTTGGGAGAACAAGACAGTTGATATTGGATTTGCAGCACTGACATTTGTTGGAGTAGCAGCACTGCATGCAAGCGTAGATTTACTCAATGATTATTGGGACTATAAACGACAGATAGACACAGATACCAAAAGAACAAAGTTTAGTGGCGGAACAGGAGTTTTGCCAGAAGGACTGCTCAAACCAAAACAGGTGTACAGAGCAGGAGTATTGATGTTGATACTAGGCTCTGCAGTTGGAGCATTTTTCATATTTGAAAGAGGAATAACAATAGCAGTAATTCTAGGATTTGCAATTGTTTCCATTTATTTTTATTCTACAAGAATAGTAGATTCTGGCCTAGGCGAGATATTTGTAGCAATAAAAGGTTCCATGATAGTGCTTGGTACGTATTTTGTCCAAAGCTCGCACATAACACTAGAGCCAGTCATTGCAGGAATTGTTTCAGGAGTATTATCATCAACTGTTCTCTTTGTAAATTCATTTCCTGATTTTGATGCAGACAAGAAACATGGTAGAAAAACACTTGTCATAATACTTGGAAAGCAAAAAGCTGCTGCAGCAGTATGGGTTTTTCCAATCATCATTTATGGAATCATTGTAATTGCCACCATATTAGGAATATTTCCAATGATATCCCTAATCACTTTAGGAACAATCCCCATGGCAATAAAATCAGCAAAGTTATTGAAGAAAAATTATGAAAATGTAGAAGAACTCGTCCCAGTGATGCAAGGATTTGTCACATATAGTAGGATAACAGGTGCACTGTTTGTAATTTCATTTCTAATTTACATTTTTCTAAAAGGTTCACAGTAGGATTAAATCGTCCAGATTCCAATGCAGACATATGATCTCAGGTCATGCAACACAAGAAGGTACTGCAGGTTTTGCAAAGAGGCAATCAAAAGTATCAAAGAATCATTTCAAGCAGTTTGCAGGTCTTACATTATCATCTGTTGGAATTGGGACATATCTTGGCAACCTAGATGATTCAACAGACGGTTCGGTCTCAAGTGCCATAAAAACATCCGTCAAGTCTGGAATCAACGTAATTGATACTGCAATAAACTACAGAGCACAAAAAGCAGAAAGGTCTGTTGGAAAAGCAATTGCAGAACTTGTACAATCAAGCGATGCAAAAAGAGAAGAGATTTTCATCAGCACAAAAAATGGATATGTTACAAATGATGGCGACATCAATGAAGAATTTTGGGTCAACATACAAAATACACTAGTAAAGCCAGGCGTGATAAAATCAGGAGATATTTCATCAGGATACCATTGTATGACAGTACCATATCTGCAAGACCAACTAAACCGTAGCATGAAAAATCTTGAATTAGATTGCATAGACCTCATGTACATACACAATGCTGCAGAAGGTCAGCTTCAAGACGTTTCAAAAGAAGAATTTACAAAAAAACTTAAAGACGTTTTTGAGTTTTATGAAAATCAAAGAAAAAGTGGTACGATAAAATATTATGGAATGGCCACATGGGAGTGTTTTAGAGTGCCAGACAACCACGCGCAGTATCTTTCAATTTTTGACATTGTAAACATTGCAAAACAAGTTGGCGGACAAGATAACGGATTTAGATTTATTCAGTTGCCATACAACATGTATCTTGATCAAGCACTAACTCTAAAGAGCCAAAACTCTAACCAGAGTACAATACTGGAATCATGCATACAACTTGGTATTGGAGTATTTGCAAGTGTTCCTCTAATGCAAGCCAAATTGCTTGCACCAAATGTTTTGCCAGAGTTTGGAAATTTATCAAAACCATCACATAGAGCAATGCAGTTTGTCAGATCCACCCCAGGAATTATCTCTCCGCTGGTAGGTCAAAAATCACAAGAGCATGTAAAAGAAAATCTCGAGTTTTTGGAAACCCCAGTTCTAAGTGAGACCGAGTTTTCAGATTTGGTAAAAAAATTATCAGCATGATCATCTAGTGTGCCCATTTTTGGACCCAAAACACCATCGGAAGCATATGGCATATTTTATAAGATCTTGTTTTCCATCACAGC
>CAYWWR010000018.1:0-18701 GCA_964462165.1 uncultured Nitrosopumilaceae archaeon | reverse complement strand
GGATCTACTACCTTAATATTCTTAAATCAAACAAGAATAACATGGAAGGATTAATTTCGGGAAAGTCGAGAACTTATGATGAATTTAGATCAAGTATGCCTTCTAGTGTAGCAATTCTATTTGATGAACTTCGCAGTTATTGCTTGACTCTTGGAAAAAATGTAATCGAAGACATTCGTATGCACCGGATTGTATTTGCAAAATCAATCAAATTTCGAAGTTTTGCAGATATAGAACCACAACGAGATTCAGTCATCATAAAGATAAAGAAAGATAGAAAAGAACCAGATAAAGAAATACAAATAAAACTAAATGACAATCTCGATGAAATTAAGGAACTTTTGTTGAATGCATATACTAGCATTCATTAAGAATTAATTCTAAAATTAGTAAATTCTCCAACATGTTTTTCTTCAGTAACTGTCAGTTCTTTTACAACTGCTCCAGCAGGACCAAAACGAGCCCATTCTACTACAGCATCAACGTTTGAATCATTCCCTTCCAAGATTGCTTCCACTCTATCATCTGGGAGATTTTGGACCCAACCAAAAACATTATTTTTTTCAGCAGTCTCCATCATTCCTTGACGAAAGTAAACACCTTGTACTCTTCCTTTTACTAAAAGATGAACTCTCTTTGAATTCATGGTATCATGTTTTTTAAAACTAGTATTTAGTCTTGAGGAATTATGCTCGCTCTTTCATTCTAGAGCGTCCAGTCTTTCTAGCTGCGATACTTCCGACTTTACGTCCAGGTGGAGCGTTTCGTGAAACTGTAGAGCTTCTTCCAACGTGTTGATGTCTTCCACCACCATGTGGGTGAACATAAACAGCTTGTGCAACACCTCTTACTATTGGATACTTGTGTCCCTTTGAACGCTTTCTTCTCCATGCAGGTCCAGCTCTCATAAATGGTCTATCACCTACTCCTCCTCCAGCAAGAACTCCGATCATTGCACGATTCTGTGGATTAAGGGTCGTGAATTTTCCAGATGGTAGTTTTATTGTTACACCTTCAGAGCTATGTGAGAAAACTGTTGCATATGTTCCGGCAGATTTTACTATTGCTCCACCATCACCAAAATGCTTCTCTACATTGCACACTATAGTACCGTCAGGAATGTTTTGTACACTAATAACATTACCCGGAGAAATATCAGATTTTAAACCAAATTGAAATTTAGAACCGATTTTAGTACCAAGAACAGATGGAATAAAAGACAACAAGCCAGTTTCAAATCTAATTTTGGCTAGAGGTGCATCTCTTCCTGTCTCATGAACAATATCAACCACTTTGGCTTCGTGTTGTTCTGCGAGCTGGAATCTAGGATATTTAGCTGGAAGTAACTTGCCAGTAGAAGCTGCACGGAACTGCATTCCACCTCTACCTCGTCTTCGTACTAACGGTCTCTTACCCAAAGTACCGATTTTGGTTTATCTTGTAAATTTTAATCTTCTGATCCTTTGATCTGGATCAAAGACGACAAAGGTATAAAAATTAGTTTGGGGGTGCTAAATCTGTGAGCCAGAACACACTTTCCCTTAAGGTACTTGAGGCTTACACTCGTGACGTAGGGAGAGGAGTGGCACGTATAGATTATGATTCCATGGATTCACTAGGGGCTTCAACAGGTGATGTTATTGAAATCAAGGGAAAACGAAGAACTGTAGCCAAATGCTTACCACTGTATCCTTCTGATGAAGGAAAGGGGATTATCAGAGTAGACGGACTAGTTCGAAATAATGCAGGAATTGCAATAGGTGATACGGTTGCAGTCAGAAAGATCAAGGCAGTAGCTGCTGAAAAAGTGGTTGTAGCCCCACTAGAAGCAATACCACCAATTGATGAAAGATATCTTGCTGATGCATTAGAAAGTGTCCCATTGATAAAAGGAGACAATGTTATGGTTCCTTATTTTGGAGGAAGGCTAACTTTTCAAGTTATTGGAGTTACACCAGCAGCTGATGCTGTGCTTGTAACACAAAAGACAGTATTTCACATTGCAGAGAAAGGAGAGACCCTTCGTGGTGTACCACAAGTAACTTACGAGGACATTGGAGGATTAACGGACGAAATTAAGAAAGTTCGTGAAATGATAGAACTTCCACTAAGACACCCAGAGATTTTTGAAAAACTTGGGATTGAAGCTCCAAAGGGAGTATTATTGTATGGACCTCCAGGAACTGGTAAAACATTACTTGCAAAAGCAGTTGCAAATGAAAGTAATGCACATTTCATTAGCATATCAGGACCAGAGATAATGAGCAAGTTTTATGGTGAAAGTGAAGCTAGACTAAGAGAAATTTTCAAGGAGGCAAAAGAAAAATCACCATCCATCATATTTATTGACGAAATTGATTCCATAGCTCCAAAAAGAGAAGAAGTTACTGGAGAGGTAGAAAGAAGAGTAGTTTCTCAGTTACTATCTCTAATGGACGGTTTAGAGGCCAGAGGAAAAGTAATTGTCATATCTGCAACCAACAGACCAAATGCAATTGATCCAGCTCTTAGAAGACCTGGAAGATTTGATAGAGAAATAGAGATCAAGGTACCAGACAAGAAGGGTAGAAAAGACATTTTGATGATACATACAAGAAACATGCCACTAAGTGATGATGTTAACGTAGACAAGGTTGCTTCAATAAGCCATGGTTATGTTGGAGCAGATTTAGAATATTTGTGCAAGGAAGCTGCAATGAAGTGTCTTAGAAGATTACTTCCAGAATTAAATCTAGAAGATGAGAAACTTCCACCAGAAACACTTGACAAACTAGTAGTCAACGCCGATGATTTTCAAAATGCCATCAGAGAGGTTACTCCATCGGGAATGCGTGAAGTATTCATTGAGAATCCAGATGTAAGTTGGGATGAAGTTGGCGGACTAGAAAATGTAAAACGCGAACTACAAGAAGCTGTAGAATGGCCAATGAAATATCCTACTCTATATTCAAAGTTAGGACACAGAATGCCAAGAGGAATATTGTTACACGGTCCTAGTGGAACTGGAAAAACCTTAATGGCAAAAGCTGTTGCGACTGAAAGTGAAGCTAATTTCATTTCTGTAAGAGGACCGGAATTACTCTCAAAATGGGTAGGAGAATCAGAACGTGGAATAAGAGAAATATTCAGACGTGCAAGACAGGCATCACCATGTGTAATATTTTTTGATGAGATTGATTCCATTGCCCCAATACGTGGAGTTGGAGGAGAGACAGCAGTTACAGAAAGAGTGGTAAGCCAGCTTTTGACTGAATTAGACGGCATAGAAAGTTTGCATGGAGTTGTAGTACTTGCTGCAACCAACCGAGCAGACATGATAGATACTGCATTACTAAGACCAGGCAG
This sequence comes from uncultured Nitrosopumilaceae archaeon, assembly GCA_964462165.1. GTDB lineage: Archaea > Thermoproteota > Nitrososphaeria > Nitrososphaerales > Nitrosopumilaceae > Nitrosotalea. Next base: position 15,356 of record CAYWWR010000018.1, on the reverse strand, counting down.
ATTTGATAAGATAATACTTGTTCCATTACCAGACAAAGAAGGAAGGAAAAAGATTTTGGCGATAAATACAAAGGAGATTCCAGTAATAAGAGAATCAATGGAAAATGGCATAAAGAATCCAGACTTTGTAGACATTGACAAAATTGCAGAAGCAACAGACGGAATGAGTGGTGCAGATGTAGCATCAATAGCAAACACTGCAGTATCACTTGTAATACACGAGTTTCTTGACAAGTATCCTGATCAAAAAGAAGCTGAAAAACAGGCTACAGAAGCAAAGGTAACCATGAGACATTTTGAAGAAGCCGTGAGAAAAGTAAAGACACAAAAAGAATTAAAGATAGGCGAAAAAGTCGCAGTTCCTTACTATAGGTAATTTTAATAAAATAACTTTTCTAGTTCTAGTAGATGTCACAGTTTGGATACAAGGGTAAAGGATTAGAATTTCTTACAAGTAACAAGATATCAATAGGAAGTCAGGTAAAGATTTACTCAGATTCAATTTATTCAGGAGTCATAATGCCAAGATACGAACACAGTGATGACCACCACATTGTTTTGAAATTAAAGAGTGGATACAACATTGGGTTAGAACTTGACAAGATAAAAAAAATAGAGGTAGAAGCACAACCTGCAGCAAAAAAAGAAATAACATACCATTCACAACAAAATCCAAAACTTCCAAAAATTCTCCTCTTGTCAACAGGAGGAACCATTGCAAGCAGAATAGACTATAGAACTGGTGCAGTCACTCCAGCTCTTAATGCTGCAGAGCTCAATGCAAGTGTTCCTGAACTTGCAACCATTGCAAACATAGACACCGAAGTACTTTTTTCAGAATATTCTGAAAATTTACTTCCCCAGCACTGGATAAAGATTGCAGAAAAACTTGATTCCTATTCTAGATCAGAATACGATGGAATCATAGTAGCACATGGTACAGACACTATGCAATATACAGCATCAGCATTAGCATTTTCTTTAGCGGGATTTCCAAAACCGGTTGCATTGGTAGGCTCACAGAGATCATCAGACAGACCATCTTCAGATGCTGCACTGAATCTAATTGCTGCTACAATATTTTTGACAGAGATACACTCTTCAGGAATTTTTGTAATAATGCACAATAGTTCAAGCGATGACGAAATTGCCTGTAACTGGGCAACACGTGTAAGAAAGAACCACACTAGTAGACGAGATGCATTCAAAACAATAGGCGGTCCTCCTGCATATATTGTCAAATCAAGAAATATTGAAAAAGACAAGATGTTTGATGTTCCAAAAAGAGAATATGTGCCTAGAATCAAGTTTGATGAACATGTACTATTGCTAAAATATTATCCAGGTCTTGATTCTAAGATCATTGAATATGCCATAGATTCTGGATACAGAGGAATAATCATTGAAGGAACTGGACTTGGACATGTTGGAAAAACAATGTATGCATCAATAGAAAAGGCAAAGAAAAATGGATTATTCATTGGAATGACTTCGCAATGTATTGACGGAATGGTAAGAATGACTGTCTATGACAGTGGAAGAGATCTTTTGAATCTCGGAGTTATACCACTTGGAAATATGATACCTGAGACAGCTCTTGTGAAAACGATGTGGGCATTGGCCAATTCCAAAAATTTGGATGAAATGACAAAACTGATGAAAGAGAATATCGCTCTTGAATTTTCAGACTAAGCTTTAAAGCAAGTACAAGAATAAAATTACAAATGTCCGAAATCCAAATTGATAAGATAGGACTTCTCGTAGGATTAGAAATTCATCAACAACTTGCAACTGGAGCCAAGTTGTTTTGCAGATGCAAGCCCATCGAATCAGATGAATACCCAATTAAATTTTCACGTAAATTAAGGATAACAAGTAGCGAGTTGGGGGAGTTTGATCCTAGTGCTATTTTTGAAAAAAGTAAGGAAAAGACAATCATCTATTCGGCAAATCCAGAGAGCAGTTGCCTTGTAGAACAAGATGATGAACCTCCGCATGATCTTGATCCTAATGCAAAAGAGACGGTTTTGATAATGTCATCTGCGTTAAAATCAAATATTTTCAATGAAATCTACATAATGAGAAAACTTGTGATTGATGGCTCCAATACCTCAGGTTTTCAAAGGACCATGCTAGTATCCATGGGCGGAAATCTTGAAGTCAATGGTAAGAAAATTGGAGTCCAGAGCATCTGTCTTGAAGAAGATGCTGCAAAACTGCTTCAAGATTCTAAAGATACGAGAGAATACAGTTTGGATAGATTAGGAGTACCACTAGTAGAAATTGCATTGGATCCAGTCTCTGGCACACCAGAAGAGATCAAAAACATTGCTTTGACTTTGGGTAGAATGTTACGTGCAACAAAAAGAGTAGGAAGGGGCATCGGATCAATTAGACAGGATGTTAATGTGTCAATAGAGGGAGGTGGTTCAGTAATAGAAGTAAAAGGTGTGCAAAAATTAGATCAGCTAGAAAAAGTCATCGAGTATGAGGCAAAAAGACAGCACGGTCTTAAGATCATTGCCGAAAAATTAAGAACATTGAAAATTGAAAAAATATCCAAGGAGCAGGATGTAAAGGATGTATCAAGTATATTCAAAAGCTGTAAATCAAAGATCATTCAAAAATCTCTTTCAGAAGGTTCTTCAATAAAGGCAATGAGAATCAAAGGATATGCCGGAATGTTTGGATGGGAACCATATTCAGGAATAAGATTAGGAAAACAATTAGGCGAACTGGTCAGATTCTTTGGCCTAGGCGGACTGTTTCATTCTGACGAATTACCAAACTATGGTATTGAAGAGTTAGAAATTCAGGAAATAAAAAATACACTTGACATAAAATCTAATGATGCATTCATCATAGTAGCTGGAAATGAGAAAAAACTTGACACTGTTATAGAATCCATCATAAAACGAATTGAAGATGCAAGAAACGGAATACCTGCAGAGACAAGAGCTGCTACAATAACAGGTGAAACAGTGTTTCTACGACCAAGACCTGGATCTTCTAGGATGTACCCAGAGACAGACATACCACCAATTATTGTAAACAATACAGAGATAGATCAAGCAAGGGATAAAATTCCAAAATCATGGGAAGAAAATCTCATAGCATTACAAAAACAATATGAACTAAATCAACAACTCTCAGTTCAGATATTTGACTCTGAATATCTAGATCTGTTTGAAACAATATGCAAAGACAAGAGAGTTTCGCCGAATTTTGTGGCCTCGACTCTTTGTGGTACAATTACAAACTTGGAGCGAAGAGGAATGAATTCAGAATTATTAAAGACTGGAGATATTGTTGAAGCCTTTAGGCTAGTCACAGAAGAAAAGATAGCAAAAGAGTCACTTGAGATGATATTTGAGAGTATTATGAGTGGAAAATCAAAAACAATTTCAGAATCAATCAAATCTAATGCGTTGGGTACCATAGAAGATTCAGAATTACACAAGATACTAGATGATCTGGTAAGATCTAACTTGAAAATAATTGAAGAGCAAGGATTAAGATCAATGGGACCCCTAATGGGACTAGCCATGAAAACATTACGTGGTAAAGTAGACGGTCAGAAATTAAATCAGATATTAGAAGATAAGATAAAGATCAAGATAGATAAAAAATAAACAAAAGGTGCGGGAGGTGGGATTTGAACCCACGAACTCCTAAGAGATAAGGTTCTGAGCCTTACGCCGTTGACCAGGCTAGGCGACCCCCGCAACAACGTGAGAATTAAGATCCGACAATAAGTTCTTTTTTATATTTACCAACTAGTTTGAGATCACTTGTTCACATTAAGCATTTTATCAATCACAGGCACCGCATTTTTTAGCTCGTGAATCCTTGTTGCCCTATTATCTTTAAAAGATTCATTCCAAGGTTGCGAGTAGAGTATTACAGATTTTCCTTTGTCCAACATACTTTGTGCATTAAGTGGAGAATCATCAATAAATACATCATAATCTAGTTGTGATTTTTCTAGTCCTTCTAATACACCAACATAGTTTTTGAAATTTATTTTATGTAGTCTAAGCCATTTTTTTACATCATCATGAGTAGATTCTTCTCTTGCTGTTACAATATCAACAGTACCAAGATTAGATAATTGTGTAGTAGCATGTGCAAGATTGTTTTCTGTAGGAGGCATAGTTTCCCAAGATTTCCAACAAATTGAAAGTTCATTGTAAAAATCAAATTTATCTATACTATGATCTCTCCAAAAGTCCCACTCAGATATTTGAGATTTTAATATTGTTGGTCTTATTTTGTTACTATAGGATAACCACGATGTAATTACATCTGCTAGAACTCCATCCACATCAAGTCCTATTCTCAATGTCACTAACTCCTGTTAAAACTGTCTTCTAGTTCTTCAAGCAATTTACGTTGATGTTTGTCTATCTTGTTAGGTATATTGATGACAAGTCTAACATATTCATCGCCTCTGCCTCTCCCACTTTGACGAGGAAGTCCTTTTCCTTTCAGTTTGACTATTGTATTTGGTTGACTTCCTGATTCTACATCAAGTTTTTCCTGGCCCTCTAATGTTTCAATCAAAATATTTTTCCCCAATGTTGCATCAATCATAGATATATTTGCATCATAGAAAATATCAGCACCATCCCTCTTGAATCGATCATGTGGTTGTACTCTTATTCTAACAATTAGATCGCCATTTACACCATTTTGAACGGATTCACCCTCACCTGGTATTCTGTATTCTCCGTCTTCTACTCCAGGAGGAATTTCAAATGAAAACTTTTTTGTTGTTTTTTGTTTTCCAGCTCCTTTACATTTTGAACATGGTCTTTCAATTATCTTACCTTGTCCTCTGCAAGTATTACATGGCTGTACAGTTACAAATGTAGAAAATCCACTACTTCGTGATACTCGGGTTTGACCTTGACCATTACATACAGTACATGTCCTCACAGATGTACCAGGAGCAGAACCTGATCCATTACAAGTATCACAGTTTACTAGTCGCGGCAAGTCAATTTCTTCTTTCTTCCCCTTGAATGCTTCTTCAAGTGTTAATGCTGTTTCATAGACAAGATCAGAACCTCTCGATCTTCCAGATCCTCCAAAATCAAATCCGCCGAATCTAAATCCGCCACCTCTACCAAAAATAGATTCAAAAATAGACTCAAAACCGCCAGCACCTCCAAAGATATCATCAAAGTTAGATCGTGAACCTTGAAAAATATCATCTGTGCTATATCTTCCATCCACGCCAGCATGACCATGTGTATCATAGAGCTTACGTTTTTCCGAGTCAGATAATACTGCATATGCTTCTGAAATTTCCTTAAAGTGTTCTGCAGCATCAGGTGATTTGTTTTTATCAGGATGAAATTTTAGAGCAAGTTTTCTATATTGTGACTTTATCTCATCAGAGTTTGAGCTTTTTGAGACTCCCAAAACCTCATAATAATCACGTTTAGAACTCATGATAATTCAACTTAGGAATATTCCCTTGTATAAAGATCAGTTTGATGAGTTGCCTGCATCCTGTCCAGTTGCATCAGGTCCACTCTGTGTGTTTGCTTCTGGTCCACCTTGTGCAGCTGCACCGGGTGGTGGTGTAGCATTTTTGTAAAGTTCTGTACTGATATCATTTATCAACTTGGTTAGAGAATCAAGTTTTGGTTTTATCTCTTCAATACTCTTATCCAGAACATCTTTTAGTTCTTTTATTGCATTACTTACTTGAACACCCTGATCTTGTGATATCTTGTCCTTCTGTTGGCTAATCAGAGTTTCGGCTGCATAGATAGATTGTTGTGCTTCGTTTTTGATCAATACTTCCTCTTTCTTCTTTTTGTCTTGTTCAGAGAAAAGTTCAGCATCCTTTGTCATTTTTTCTATATCTTCTTTGGCAAGTTTTGTACTTGCAGTAATAGTTATTTTTGCTTCTTTTTGTGTAGCTAGATCTTTTGCAGCTACATTGAGTATACCGTTTGCATCAATATCGAATTTGACCTCAATTTGTGGAATACCTCTAGGAGCAGGAAGAATTCCTGAAAGATTAAAGCTTCCAAGAGATACATTATCTGCAGCCATTGGTCTTTCTCCTTGAACTACATGTATAGTTACAGCAGTTTGATTATCTGCAGCAGTTGTGAAAACCTTGCTCTTTGAGGTAGGAATTGTGGTATTTCTGTCAATTATGGGTTCTCGTAATCCCCCTAATACCTCTAAACCAAGTGTAAGAGGAGTAACATCAAGAAGTACAATATCACTTGTGACTTCACCGCCAATAATTCCTGCTTGAACTGCAGCACCTAAAGCAACTGCTTCCATTGGATCTATTCCTGCTTCAGGTTCTTTTCCCATCAAATTAGCAACAAATTTTTTGACCAGAGGAATTCTAGTAGGGCCTCCAACCAAGATGATTTTACTAATATCTGCAGGAGTAAGTTTTGCATCTTCCATAGATTTTGTAACAGAAGGTCTGCATCTTTCCACTATAGGATTGATGAGTTCTTCAAACTTTGCTCGAGTTATTTTTAATTCAAGATTCTTTGGTCCAGAAGATTGGTCATAAGATATGAATGGTAAGTTGACATCTGTTTCAAATATTGATGAAAGTTCGATCTTTGCTTTTTCAGCAGCTTCTCTTACTCTCACCATAGCTGCACTATCTTTTGAGATATCAATTCCAGATGTTTTTCTGAAACTGTCAACAACATAATCAATCAGAACTTTATCCATGTCTGTACCTCCAAGCTGAGTATCTCCAGAAGTACTCATGACTTCAAATACACCACCACCCATTTCCATTATGGTCACATCAAGTGTTCCTCCACCCAAGTCAAACACCATGATTTTCATATCTTGTTTTAATTTGTCTAGGCCAAAGGCAAGTGCAGCAGCAGTTGGTTCATTTATTATTCTTACAACATCAAGACCTGCAATTTGTCCAGCATCTTTGGTTGCTTGTCGTTGGTTGTCATTGAAATATGCAGGTACTGTGATTACTGCTTTTTCAACCTTGTCTCCAGTAAACGCCTCAGCATCACGCTTTATTTTTTGTAAAATGAATGCAGAAATTTGTTGAGGTTTGTACTCTTTATCATATATTTTAAAAAAGTGATCAGTTCCCATCTTCCTTTTTGCTGCAACTACGGTACCCTCAGGATTGGTCACTGCTTGTCTTCGGGCCGGTTCACCAACGATGAGTTGACCATCTTTTGTGAGACCAACAACAGAAGGAAACGCTTTTCCACCAACCGTAGTTCCCTCTGACGCAGGAATAAGAGTAGGCTTTCCACCCAGCATAACAGCCGCAGCAGAATTGCTTGTTCCCAAATCAATACCAATAATTTTAGCCATTTACATTTTCATCTCTTTGATACTTCGCTTAGATATTTCTACTAAGCTTGGTCTAATAACTCTCTCCTTCAAAATATATCCTTTGCGAAGTTCTGTGGTGATTGTATTATCATCCAATGTTGGATCTTCTTTTACAGATATAGCTTCGTGTAATTTAGGATCGAAGATCTCACCTACTGCTTCGATGGGTTTTACTCCAAATTCAACTAGAAATACATCCATATTTTTTAGAATGGCATCTAGACCTTGAGTATTTGCATCTTGTTTTGATAAAACATCTTTTGCTCGAACAAAATCGTCATATATTCCAAGAAATTTGAGAACAACACCATCAGTTATTGAGTTTACACGATTCTGAATATCAATATCTGATCTTTTCTTTAGATTTTCAAAATCTGCAAGAAGATATTGAATTTTTTTTTCATAAGAAGAAACTTTTTCTTTTTCATGTTCAAGCTGAATTTTCATTGTTTCAAGTTCTTGTGAGGACTCCATTTCATCATTGTTGTTATGACGTTCATGAGTTTCTGTTAAATCATTTTGAGATACATCAGATGTGTCAGACAATTTTACTACATTATTTTTTAGAACATGCCCTTATTATAATATCTCACATAGAGGATTTGTTTTAATTACGATAACATCAGAGTCTTTTCCATTTTTAGTAATCTTGTCATAATCAAATTTTGAACATGCTACTATGATTGTGGTTTTATCACTGTGGAAAATATCCAATTCCTGTCCTTGATGTATTTCTACATCACCTATGTAATCACGCAGTTTTGTAACAAGAGAGTTTAGCATATCCACTTTGTCTCCTCTCATCTCGTATGAATCCTGAGTCCATACTAAAACCACTTTGGTTCGACTTGCCTTTAGTTCATTTTTCTTTAACGTGGAACGAATTTCGTCAATAAGTCTCTTGACATAACCCTCAATTCCCTTTATACTTCCATTTACCAGATACATCATAGTACCTGCACCTTCTACAGATGTACCAAGTGATCTTAAATCATAAAGTCCATTGGTCATATCATCTAGAAATAGATCATTATATTCAGTTAGAACAAGATCGTTTCTTGTCTGTGAATCTTGTGCAAATTTGGAAACTTCTAGAACACTTGACAGACTTGCAAATTGCGTAAGAATTTTTATTGCATGTAAAATTTCAGCAGAAGATATGGATACAAACTTTTTTCCTTTTTTGTCAGATTCCAACAGTTTGGCAAGCTTGTCATCCTCTTTTGCATTAAATGAACCAATAATTTCAGGTGTGTTATTTTTTGAAAGAGGATAATAAAAATACGATATACTTTTTCCCATTTCAAGACCAGAAACATGTTCAAGCAGAGAAATGGTTTCATTATTTCCTCCGATACCAGTTGGAAGATTGTAAATTACTGAACCACCTTTTTTTATTGAGGATGTTGCATCTTTGAATTTTGAATGAATTTCCATCTTTGCTTCTTGTCCGGTCTTTCTTATTCTAGGAGCAAAGAAAAGATATTCAGCATGAGATATTGCAACATCTATTGGTTCAACACCCAAAAGCGGTTCGTCCTCTTTTAATGATGTAACATTAGGATAGGTCTTTGCAATCTCTGCCTTGAGAGAAATTGCCATATGAGCAGATTCATCAACAATGAAAACATCAGCTCCTTTTATTGCCATTTGACAAGCAATAGAGTATCCCTCAGTGCTCAAGCCATACACTACAATTTTTGTTGCAACCAAACCATCCGGACTATGAGTACGGGCTAAGAAAAACTTTTTCCACCCTCAGATTATACCAGAAATGTTTGAAAATCTGGTTTGACATTCTGACGCCTAAACAGCTACTTTTCTTTGCTCCAATGGTAAGCAAATTGAGTAAAAATCACAAAATACTATGTACTTCAAGAAATTATCGCGAAGTTGTAGAATTATCCAAGATAAAAAATGTAGATCTCAAGTTGGTGGGAAAACATGGAGGCTCTACCAAAGAGGGAAAACTCCACTCAAGTATACAGAGAATGAATCACCTCTTAGATGAGATAGTAAAGTTTGCTCCTGATTTGACTGTCAGTTTCTGTTCCCCTGAAGCTGCAAGAATATCCTATGGGATAGGGATCAAACATGTTGCGTTTTCAGATTCGCCCCATGCTGAGGCAGTAATGAGACTTGCTGTACCACTAGTTCAAAAATTACTCATCCCTTGGGTGATCCCAAAAAATGAGTTTGTCAAATATGGAATTTCAAAAAAAGACATCATCCATTACAAGGCCATAGATGCATCTGTAATAGTAAGAGAGAGATCAAAAATTGAGAGAATACCAATTGATAAAACCAGAAAGACAATTGTGATCAGGCCAGAAGAATCAGAGGCAGCATACATTTTAGGAAAGACTGGAAGCGACAAAGTGATTTATGAAATAAGTAAGGAAAACAATCTCTACAACATCATAGTCTTGGCAAGATATACAATGCAAAAAAAGAGATTGAAAGAAAAATTTGGTAAAAAGGTTATCATAATGGATAAAGTTGTAGATGGTAAATCGCTTCTTAATACTACAGATCTTTTCATCGGTTCAGGAGGCACCATGACCGCAGAAGCTGCATTAATGGGAATTCCTACTATATCCTACGACGCAGTACCAAATTACATTGAGAAATATCTTGTACGAGTAGGACTTGTAAAGAGAGAAATAAATCCAAAGAAAATTTCAGTGTTGATCAAAAAAATGGTAAATTCCAATAGAACAAATAAACAAAGGGCAAAAATTGTTCTAGACTCAATGGGAGATCCTTATTTGAAATTACTTGAAATAATAAATAGAATATAGATTTTTGAAAAAATTTGTTATGCGTTTACTAATTTTTTGTATAATGTAATGGCAGAATTTTCATCCTTTTCGCCAACAATTACAGCAGAACCACGTTTTAAGAAACTCACAAATATATCATTAGTAGAAATTGACAATCCAAGTTCACCTTGGTTTTGTACTTTGAAGCCTTTTCCTGATGCCACACTTGTTATTTTTGGAACATCAATCTCAATCATTGTTGTAGGAGTGATAGAAAATGTACGCTTTCCTCTATTTCGTCCACATAATTCTTCAACAATAAATTCTTGAGTAGGCAATTCCTCACGTTTACCTGAACCACATTCAGGACATTCATCTACCTTGTTGAAAGCAGCAGTATTGAAATCAAGATTATCAAGATCAATGTAAAGTAATTTGTTTATCAAAGTAGGTGTTCTTCCTATGAGAACTTTTACTGCTTCTGCAACCTCAATTCCTCCAACAATAGAAAGTATAGAGGGATGAACTCCTTCTGTACTGCATGTAGGCATTGAATTTTCATCAAGTGATGGAAATATGCAGTGATAACAAGCTGTTTGATGCGGCAGTATAGTGAATACCTGTCCTGAAACTCCCACTGCTGCTCCGGTCACAAATGGAATATTCTTTTTGATACATGCTTTGTTAAGAGAATATCTAGCATTAACACTGTCAAGTGCATCAATTACAACATCGCATCCCTCTACTACATCTAGTGCAGTATAATCATTTACAGACACAGGTAATGCCTCAATTATTACATCTGAATTCATTTTTTTGAGCTTTTTTGCAGCAACCTCAACTTTGACCTGGCCTACATCAGATTCATCAAACATTGTTTGTCTATGCAAATTTGATATTTCGATTACATCTCTATCTACAATTCTTATTGTTCCCACTCCCATGGCAACTAATCGAGTCACTATAGGATTACCTAGTCCGCCTACTCCAACAACACATACTTTTGATTTTTTGAGCTTGAGCTGACCTTCATAGCCGATCTCTTCTAACATCACTTGTCTTGAATATCTTTCAAGATCCTTACTTGAAAGATCAGAACCACCTGCTACTGCAGGCAAAACATAAATCTCGTCTCCATCATTTAGCGCGGTCTCTAGACCTCCAGAAAATTTCATGTTTTTTCCGTTTACGTATATGTTGATAAGTGATCTAGGAGAACCATCGGGGTTAAGAACGCGTCTTTTGAACTCGTCTCCTAGTTGTTCTGAAATTTTAATAAATGCCTCAGAAATGGTGACTGCTGTCAAGTCTATTTTTTTTTCGCCGCCACCTTTGTTCAATACAGAAGGAATAGTGAATTTGATATTTGCCATTTATCTCACCAATGCCAATATTTTGCCAACATCAGCCTGCATTACTTGAGGTTTTTGGAGTACCTCCATCATGACTTCTGTTGTTTTCAATCCATTACCTGTAACATAACATACTGTGCAATCATTTTTGTCAATCTTTCCCTCATCTACCATTTTCTTCAATACCGCTACAGAAACACCTCCTGCTGGCTCTGTGAATATTCCTTCAGTTTTCGCTAGCAACAGTATAGCATCTAAGATTTCTTTGTTGTTTGATTCTTCAGCAAAACCATTGTATTGTTTTAGACGTCGTAATACATACTGACCATCACCAGGATCACCTATGGCTAAACTTTTTGCTATAGTATCTGGAATTTCTACAGGAGCTACTTCTGAAAGATTTTGCTTAAAGGCATCAACAATTGGTGCGCATCCATGGGGTTGTGCTGCAATCATGTGCATATTAGAAACTTGATTGATTAATGAAACACTTTCAAGTTCTTCAAATCCCTTACAAATGGCATTTAACATTGCCCCACTTCCAACTGGCACAACAAGTTGATCAGGTACTTTCCAGTCAAGTTGTTCTGCCACCTCATAAGCTAGTGTTTTTGATCCTTCAACATAGTAGGAACGCATGTTTATGTTTACTATTCCTATACCTTTACTGTCACCTATTTGTGCAGCGATTCTATTTGCATCGTCATAAGTTCCATCAACTGAAATAAAATTAGCTCCATAAGAGAGAGCTTGTGTTATTTTTGCATGTTCAATATCACTTGGTGCAAATATGTAACATGGAAAATCACCCTTTGCTGCATGAGCTGCAGTAGCTGATGCCAAGTTTCCTGTAGATGCACATCCCACTGCAGACAAACCAAATTCTTTTGCTTTTGATACAGCTATACCTGCGGGTCTGTCTTTAAACGAGAAAGTAGGATTCACTGAATCATTTTTTATGTAGAGATTGTTAAGACCGAGTGCTTTGCCTAGTTTTTCTGCTTTGATCAATGGAGTCATTCCAGCCCCAATACTTACTATGTTAGATTTTGATTCAATTGGCAAGAGTTCATGATATCTCCAGTAAGTATGTTCACGATTTGAAAAAGTATTCTTGTTTACTGATGGAAAATCATAGTGTACATCAAGAGGACCAAAACAGTCTTCACAGATATACTTGAAGGTAGGAGCATATTCTTTCTTACATTCTCTACACTGTAGAAACTTTATTTTTCCCAAGATAGTCTTAACTTCGTAAAATAGTACATAAAAAATCCTAATATTAATTTAAGTGACACTTAAATTACAAAACAATAAGATTAAGTGAAAATTAATATAAATTTAGACATAATTTTAAAAAAGATCTAATAACAAAAGAGTCCACAACTTGGAAATTTCGTAAATTAAGAGATTTTATGAATTTTTTACAATTAGAAGAAATATTAATAATAACATCAAAACAAAGTTCAAAAATTGAAAATAAAAGAGAGAACTAAGAAGAAGAAACACACTGGAAAAATAATTGCATTAATCATAGTAGTTGGCATAGCTGCAGCCGTAACATATTCTTATTATCAACAAAAACAATTAGAGTCACAGCAATGGCATTGGATTGCATCAGGTCCATTTTCAATCAATAAGAATCAATACGAACTTGGAGAAAATATTTTCATGATAGTAAATGGTTTACAACCAACTGATGTAGGAGAAATTGATGTTGTAGATCCAAAAGGAGATACATATACCAAGATACCGTTTAATGGAACAATGAAGTCTGATTTTAAACAATTTTTCAAGCCAGTTACTGAAAGAAATCTAGCATTATGCAATGCCACAGATCTTGTGGGCAATTGGAACATAATATTCAAAGGAGTTTCTTACAAATCAATATCATTTAAAATCATAAATGAGTATATCCCAGGAGAAGAGAATGGTTCAGGCATGGCACCAGTACCAAAAGGTTTAGCTCCGTGCTAGATTTATTTTTCTAAAACATTGTGGAAACATACTCTGTCTCCAGTGTGACATGCAGGTCCGCTTGGTTCTACTAGGTATACAATTGCATCAGAATCACAATCTACCAAGATTTCTTTGACTTTTTGTACATTTCCTGATTCCTCGCCTTTCATCCATAACTTGTTTCTTGATCTGCTCCAAAACCACGAGTTGCCAGTTTTTTGTGTAAGTTCTAGAGACTCTTTATTTGCATATGCAAGTGTCAATACTTCCTTAGAATGCACATCTTGAACAATTACTGGTACAAGACCATCACTTTTTGCAAAATCAATATCATTTATCTTTTTATTCATCATAATACCATTTACTTGAGGCCCTATTTTTCTGTTATAGTCTAACAGGGACTCCATTTTCCTTGAGATATTCTTTTACTCTATCTACAGAATGGGTCTTGTAATGAAATATCGATGCAGCCAGAGCAGCATCCACATTGGTTTGTAGGAAGACATCAAGCATATGTTTTGGTTTGCCGCATCCTCCGGATGCCACAACTGGTATGTTTACAGCACTGACTATTTCTTTAATGAGTTGTACATCATATCCCTCCTTTGTTCCATCCATGTCTATACTTGTTAGTAGAACCTCACCTGCGCCGCGTCTTTCTACCTCCTTTGCCCACTCTATTGCATCAAGGTTGGTGGGAGTTTTTCCGCCATAAATGTAAACCTCGAACCAAAACTTTTTGGAATCAGATGTAAAGATGTGTCTATCTTCTTTTATCTCATAATTACGTTTTACATCCATCGCTATTACCACACATTGTTTACCAAAAATTTCCATCAACTTTGTTATTATTTCAGGGTTTTTCACAGCACCAGTGTTAATGGCAACCTTGTCAGCTCCACTAAGAAGAATATCTCTTGCATCCTGCAAGTTCTTTACGCCACCACCTACAGTAAATGGAATATCAATTACCTGAGCTACTTTTTGTACAAGACTTTTGATTGTTTCTCGTTGTTGTTCAGAAGCTGTTATATCAAGAAAGACTAGTTCGTCAGCTCCTTCTTGACTATATTTTTCTGCAAGTAAAACAGGATCGCCTGCATCTTTTATTGATTTAAAATGCATTCCCTTTACTACTCTACCATTATCAACATCAAGACAAGGGATTACTCTCTTGGTTAAAGTCATGCTAGTGTCTTAACCTCTTCTACGGATATCTTTCCATCATATAATGCCTTACCAAGAATTACTGCAGCCGCACCACATTTTTTTACGTTTACAATATCTTGCAAGTTAGATATTCCCCCACTTGCGATAACATTGGTATTTTGTATACTGCATGCTTTTTGTAGAGAATCAAGATCAGGACCATGTAGTGTTCCATCTCTTTCTACTGTGGTTATGAGAAATTGGGAATACCCAAGTCTTACAAAACTTTCTACTCCCTGGATAAGTTCTATGCCAGTACTTTCTTTCCATCCACTAATCACTATTTTACCTCCCATTTGATCTGTAGATATCACAATTCTTTCTTTTCCAAATTTCTTTGAAACCTCTTCCAAGATCTCTATATTTTTAAAAGCAATAGTTCCAAGAACTACTTTAGAAGAAAATTGTAATGCATTTTCTATCATTTCTTTTGTGCGTAGACCTCCAGCAGATTCAACAGGTATGGAAACCGATTGGGTAATTTTTTGAATTGTTTGTAGATTTGAACCTGTTCCAAGGGTAGCATCCAAATCTACCACATGAAGCATATCTGCACCAGCTTTTTCCCATTTTTTTGCCATTCCAACAGGATCAGAACTGTATACAGTCTTGTTTTTTGGATCTCCCTTTACTAGACGCACTACTTTGTTATCCATGATATCAATGGCAGGAATTACCTTCACTTTTTACACACTCGTAAAAAGTTCTTAAT
>CAYWWR010000017.1:0-20268 GCA_964462165.1 uncultured Nitrosopumilaceae archaeon | reverse complement strand
TATAAGCATTGGAATTACTATTGCATTAAATATCAATGTAGAAAGTACTGCACTTTCTGGACTGTGAAGCTGCATTACGTTGAGTATCTCCATTTTTGGATTGTCTTTCATGAACATCGCAGGCAAGATTGCAAAGTATTTTGCAACATCATTTGCAATAGAAAACGTGGTGATTGCACCTCGTGTCATTAGTAGTTGTTTTCCAAGTTTTACAACCTTGAGAATTTTTGAGGGATCGGAATCAAGGTCTACCATGTTTGCAGCTTCTCTTGCAGCTGCTGTTCCTCTGTTCATTGCAAGTCCAACATCAGCTTTTGCAAGTGCAGGAGCATCATTTGTGCCGTCTCCAATCATGCCTACAATGTGGCCCTTTAGTTGCTCTTCTGCTACTCGGTTCAACTTGTCAGTGGGTTTTGCCTCGGCTATGATCTGATCAATGTTTGCCTCTTTTGCAATTACCTGTGCAGTAAGTTGATTGTCACCTGTGATCATTACAGTTGTTATGCCAGATACTCTTACTTCTTCCAATTTTGTTCTAATGTCTTTTTTGAGAGTGTCCTTGAGTGAAATCAATCCTATCATCTCATCATTTACTGCAACAGCAAGTGGTGTTCCACCATTCTGTGATATTTCCTGAGTCTTCCAACGCAATTCTGGTTCATTTACACTGTGAGCAATCTTTAGCATTGCCTCAACTGACCCTTTTAGGATTCTCACCTGTGTATTGGATTCCTCCAACTCTTCTACCTTGGCAGATACGCTAGTACGTGGTAATGATGATTTTGGAGTTTGATCTTGTATTGGAGTTAATTTTTTCTTTGGTGAAAATTCTATTCCACTGTATCGTGTCTCAGAACTAAACTCAATAGGTCGTGCTGTCAAGATCTCCATCAAAAATGGCGGTTCGATTTTTTTCTCATTTGTAAGTTCTATGATTGATGTTCCTTCATGGGTATGATCACTGTAAGATGCAGCATACGCAGCTTGTGCGATATCTTCTTCTGTAAATTTTTCCATTGGAATAAACGCAATAGCTCTTCTTGCACCTTCTGTTATAGTTCCAGTTTTATCCAAGATTAGAACATCACAGTCTCCTGCAGCTTCAATTCCCTTTCCAGATTTTACTACAATGTTATCTCTTGCCAGTCTGTTAATTCCTGCAACGCCTATTGCAGGTAGCAATCCTCCAATTGTAGTTGGCATCAGTGCAACAAGCAATGCCACAAGTACTGAAATGTCCATGTGGTATCCAAGATAATATCCAAAGAACACCATAGTTCCAATTACAGTTATGAAAATTAATGACAATCCCGCAAGCAATATAGTCAGGGCAATCTCGTTTTTGGTCTTGGGCCTTGTTGCACTTTCAATTAATCCGACCATTTCATCAAGGAAGCTCTTGCCAGATTCTGCAGTAATTTCAACCACTATACTCTCGCTTGCTACTTTGGTTCCGCCTAACACTGGATTGTCTTTTTCCTTGAAAACTGGGTTTGATTCTCCAGTCATCATTGATTCATCTATGAATGCTTTTCCTTCGTGTATGATACCGTCTCGTGGGATAATGTCTCCTGCGTAAACTCTGACTCTATCACCCATCTTGAGACTAGTTGAGACTACTGGAACCTCTTTTCCATCTACAAGTTTTTTTGCTAAAACCTCCTTCTCCAGATTCTTGAGTGAGTCAACCTTTGCTCTTGCCTGAGATTCAGAAAGTGATTCAGAAAATGTAGCAAACCAGACAGTAACAATGAGAATCAAGGCAGATTCGATGTAGAAGATACGATTTTCATTTACAAATTCTAAAGACATGTTTGGCAACAATCCTATTGCAAATACCAAAAAGAATCCCATCTCTACAGTAAACATTACAGGACTTTTTTTGGCAAGATAAATTGGATTTAGCTTTGTTACAGAATCCTTGAGCATTCTCGCATCCAATATTGATTGTTTTATTTTTGCAGTCATTATATTATCACGCTATAATGAAAACGGTCCCATTGCCAAGAACGGAAAGAAAGTAAGAGCTGTCAGAATGAATACCATGACAGATAACACACCAACAAAGAGAAGTCCAGAAGTTTTGATTGGTTCTACAATTTCTTTTCTATCTCGTGTAGTAAACGATCCTGCAATTGCTAACATTAATCCAATTGGTGCATAACGTCCAAGTATCATGATACCTGCAGTAGACCAATTCCAAAATGGAGTGTTTGCCAAAGTACCAAGATAATCTGATCCATTATTTGCAGAAGCCGAGCTGTATTCGTACAAAACTTGTGTAAATGTTGCAGGTGTTGTTTGTTCTCCTAGAATACTCTGTGCATTTTCAGTAGTATATGCCATTACAGATGGAATCAGTATGAGTGCCGGATGTATCAAAAATACAAACGCTGCAAGTTTTACATCCTTGGGATTTATTTTCATGCTCATAAATTCAGGAGTCTTTCCCACCATGAGTCCAACCAAAAATAGAGTAAGTACAACGAAAATTATCATCATCATCATTCCTGTGCCATCTGCTCCCGGAATCGCTTGGACAAACATGCCTAGAAAGAACCCAATTACTGCATTAGGAGACATTCCGGTGAGGGCAGCGTTTGCAGCACCAGTGTTTGAGGCTACGGAGGATTCTACGAAGAGCGTACTACCAAAACTTCCAAATCTTGTCTCAAGACCTGTAGGACCACTCTGTTCTGATAGTCCCAGGGCAAGCATTACTCCCAACCCAATTAGCATGGCTGCAAGTATGGAAATTCCTCTTCCCCTGCCTAATAGATGACCATAAGCTATGGGAAATGACAATGGTATGACGAGCATCAGAATACATTCAAAGACATTTGAGATGCCACTGGGATTTTCAAATGGATGGGCAGAATTTGCACCAAAAAATCCTCCACCGTTGCTTCCAAGCTCCTTTATGGACTCAAGTGCTGCAACAGGTCCAATTGTAATTGCTTGACTTGAACCTTGCAGTGTACCTACCGTAATTGTTGAATCTAATGTCTGAGGAACCCCAAGGAAAAGCAACAACAAAGCTGAAAAAAATGAAATAGGTAGCAGAAGTGTTATTATTATTCGAGTAAAATCAACATAGAAATTTCCTAATCCAAATTCCTTTCTGATAAAACCTCTGATGAATGCAAATGCAGAAGCTATTCCTGATGCAGGAGCTACAAACATGAGGAAAATTAGTCCAACCATCTGTGAAAAAATTGATAGTTGTTGATCACCTGCATAATGTTGCAAATCGGTATTTGTAACAAATGATGCAGCTGTGTGAAAAGCAAGATCTAATGATAGATCTGGTTTTGGTGAAAGCGGGAGATTGTTCTGGTAGAGAAGTATTCCCATAAAAAATCCAGCTGCAATGATGTTAGTTACTACTATAGCTAGAAAATACTGCTTCCATGTCATTTGCTCATACTTGTCTACTCCAATTATTTTGTAGAAACCGTTCTCGATTCTTCCTAATGTTTTTTCAAGGGGTCTTTTTTCATAGACAATCATTCTTGCTAAATATCGTCCAAAAATGACAGACAGTCCAAGAGATCCTACTAGTACAACTAAAAGTATTACAATGTCCACATAGGTCACTTAGGTCCTTTTTTTCATATAGGCTTGACAGTAGTGCATTCTCTCTTCTAATACTCTCAAATCTACAGGTGTGTTCATTGAAACCATCGTTATCATCAAAAGACATGAATATAGAATTTATTGCCATTTCAAATCATTTTTATATCATTTTACTGTCATTAGATAACAGTAGAATCGTATGCGAGAATTACCATTTGTACCTGATGAACTTGATCTTATGATATTGGAATACATGACAAAATATGCCAGTGTCCAATTCAAACAATTAGCGGAATCATTGAAAGTTGATCAACGTACCGTTGCAAAAAGAGTCAATAAAATGAAGGAAGAAGGAGTCATCAGACATAAGATCGAAGTAGATTGGTCACGACTTGGATTGGTAATTTCAGCTTATGTTGGAGCTGAAACAGGTCTAGGTGAAGAAGATGTCAAAAGGTTGCATGATTACATCAGAAAGGAACCCAGAATTGTTGAGGCGTATTCCACAATAGGCGATCAAGAATATTATTTCAAAGTGATGGAAATGAATCTACAAAGCCTACGAGAGGAAGTCATGCGACAATTCGAACCAATTACAGCTCAGCTCACAAGTTCAATTATTTCATCACAAATAAAACATCAGGATGATGTTGCTCTTATTCACTTTCTACGACAGAGAAAATTTTCACATAAGAAAAGAAAAGTTTGAAACCTTTGATTGGTATTGTATTTTTAGTTTGAAACCCATTCAGAATACCATTTAGGGGAATTTAGTCGGTTTCATACCCTCATTTTAGATTCAGTTTCGGAAGACCTACCATTACGAGAATCATTTTTAGACTCGCGTGACTGTACAAAGCACATCATCCAACAAACATGATGAATTTCAACTGTATTATTTTTGGAAAACTAATGAACTGGAAATATTATTATACCACTACAAAATGATGAGCCTTACACAAATGAGCTTTCTTGACTTGTACATGAATAGAAATCCCCTGATAACAAGCCCAAGTGAGGAAGGAGACGTATCGGCAATAGTTTATGGAATTCCTTTTGACTCGACTCATTCATTTAGACCAGGAACAAGATTTGGTCCAGATGCAGTACGACAAGCCTTTAACAATATAGAAATATTTTCAACAAGATTTAATGTAGATTTGGAAAGTGTCAATATCGAAGACCTTGGAAATACATACCACACAGTAGTTGCAACTGAAGTACTTGACATGATTGGAAAGATAACCACCGAGCTTGCAGCAAGAAACAAGCAGATGATAATTCTCGGAGGAGAACACTTGATTACATATGGTACATACATGTCATTTCCAAAAGAAACTGGCTACATCGTATTTGATGCACATTATGATCTAAGAGACGAATATGCAGACATTAAACTAAGTCATGCTGCATATCTTCGAAGAATAATAGAAAAACGCGGAGCAGAAAATATTGTCCATGTTGGTGCAAGATCATTTGTAAAAGAAGAGCTTGCATTCAAGACTGAACATAAGGTAAATGTTGTAACCGACAAAGACATCAGGGAAGGAAAAGGACCAAAGATGGTCAAAGATTTCATGTCTACTTTCGATAAGATCTATGTCAGCATTGACTTGGATGTACTAGACCCAGCATTTGCACCAGGAGTTGGTAATCCAGAAGCAATGGGAATCACCTCCCGTGAATTATTTGACATGATATACGCATTAGAAGACAATACGATAAGATGCATGGATATTGTGGAATTGTGTCCACCATATGACAATGGTGCAACAGCATCAGTTGCTGCAAAACTAATGTCCGAAGTCATTGCAATGAATTTATCCCGCAAGTGACTTAAGGCAGAAACAAAATTACCATACCAGTGGACAAAAATATCTCAGATCTTGTCAAAAAAGGTACCCAGTTTAACATAGAAGGAGATTTTGAAAAAGCATTAAGTTATTTTGATCAGGCAATAATACTGCAACCAAATAATCCAGATTTGCTTAACAAAAAAGGGGTTGCGTTACGAGGCCTAGGAAGATATGATGAGGCCATAGAATGTTTCAATAAATCGCTGCAACTTGATCCACGAGATTTAGACGCGTCCTGATATCATACCATTATTTGTGGTCTTTTTGATACACTTCGACCCATGTTTATTCGCATGAAAGGTTTTCCCTTGGTTTCTTCTTTGATGCTTGCAATAAATTCTTCAACTGAGAGATTGTGTGGATCTTTTGATTTTCTATCTCTGATAGATAGAGTAGTAGAGTTGACTTCTTTTTCGCCAATGACTATGATATATCGTATCCATTCAGTCTCTGCATCCCTGATACTTTTGCCTACACTTTCGTTTCTATCATCCACATCTACACGAATGTCATTTTCCGTGAGTTTATCAGCAAGTTTTTCACAATAATCCAAAAACTCTGGTTTTACAGGGATTAATCGTACTTGTGTAGGAGCAAGCCACAATGGGAACATGGGTTTTCGTCCCTCTCGTTGATCTGTTGCTGCTTTTTCCAATAATGTGTATATCACCCTCTCAATTGCGCCACTAGGAGAATTGTGCAAAATTATTGGATTCAGAGGCTTGTTTGCATCATCCATGAAATCAATATTGTATCGTTTTCCATTTTCTACATCAATTTGGTCAGTAGATAGCGCAGATGCTTTTCCAAGATTGTCTACATAATTGAATTCCCATTTTAGTACAAAATAGAAAAATCGTTCTTTCCACATCTCAACAAGTACTGGTTTTCCAAGCTTTGCTACTGTTTCTTCAATCAGAGATTTATTTTCATTGTAAAACTCTTCAGTGAATCTAATTGCCATTTCATAATCTTCATTTTCGATACCCAGTCCCTTGATTACATCACGTGACAACTCAAATCTTTTTCTAAACTCTTCTTTTGCTTGGTCCATGTCCACACACATTGCATGACAATCAGGCATTGTAAAAGCACGTAATCTTCTAAGACCGACAAGCTCTCCAGACTGTTCCCTTCTGAAACTATATCTTGTAAGCTCGTACAATCTTAACGGCATATTTTTGTATGATAATTGAAAGTCTTTTGCCATCAAGAATTGGCCAAAACATGCTGCAAATCTCAAGAAAAGATGTTTTCCTTCAGAATCAATGCTGTATTGTCGTGCTGGGAATCTATGAAAGTAACTTTCCATGCTAGGATGATGTGAATCATACATGATTGGAGTCTCAACTTCAAACCCGCCATATTCCATTACCTTGTCGGTTACATATCTCTCAATTAGTGATTTCATGAGTCTACCATTTGGATAAAACCTCATGTTGCCAGCATCAGATGCTGGTTCATAATCTGCAATGGCTAATTTCTTCATCAATTTTACATGAGGCGGAGGTTCATCAACTGCTCTTTTCTTAGCCGCTTCATATTTTGCCAACACTTCAAGATTTTTGTATTTTGCAAAATTGAATTTATCAATGTCATGTAGTTTTCCATCAGGAGTGAGTATATGCCAATATGATTGGATTTTAGATTCTGCCTTGAGTGCATTTGATGATGAATCTTTTTCCTTTTCTTCACCAGCTGTTATAGATTTAGAATTTTCAGCCAGCGGGTGTCCTTTAACTTTGAGATTGTATGATTTGGTCCAGCCAAATGGTGCTCGATGCACTTCAAGTCCTTGAGCATTTTTTTCCATATCTTGTAGTAAAAGCAATGCAGTAGTAGGAGAGGCAAGTTTTGAGCTCAAATGAGCGTATGGATATAGCAATAATTTAGAACAGCCTATTTTTTTCATAGATTCTGAAATTTCAGCTATTGCTCTTTTTGCAACATCGACATTATCTGATTCTTCCACTGCAACAAATGCAACTACGATCTCTTCAAGGCGTTTTGATTCCGGAGTAATTTCTTCAGCAGATTTTATTTCCTTTTTTACCGGAGTATACTCGACATAATCACAATGTAACTGTAATATTCGCATGTTTTATTTTTGTCTAGGTTGTCGAATTAAACTTTATGCCAAAATGAACATGTGAAGATAAAACACATTACAAAAAAATTGACGGTATCAAAATACAATATTAGAAAATTAGTGACGTTTCATTTTCTCAAGCTTGGTAGTTATTCTAACTATTTTTTCAATTATCTCATCATTACTGCCCTTTCCAGCCAAGAACTTTACCAGCCAATCTATTTCCTCATTGTTAAGTAGATTTTCCATGGATTATACCACTTGATCTGTATCCATAAGTATTTTCATGTATCCTAGACTGATTTCATTATAACATCATCACGGTTGTAAAGTATCTTTTCATGTGTTATGGTAACAGTACAATTTTGTTTAAACTTCATCTCTTTTTTGTTTCCCACAGAATCTTTGAAGGTTATACTTGGTTCATTAGATACATCAATCTTGTATTGGGTTCCTATTTTGAGTTTCTTTAGTTCTTGACAACCCTGCATATTGATAAGCAAAGAGCATCCAACTGAATTTGATTCAGAAGTAGACATTATTGATTTTGTAATTTGCAATTATAAAAATGGTTGTGTTATATCCAATATGCATTAATTTGTATTTCAGAACATTTGTACAAAATTTAAAAATATCATAAAATCAATGAAAGTTACTTTTCTTAAGAGTCTTTTTTCTTTTCATCATATGAGTATAGAGAATCATCACGCACGTAGGTGCCCGCATCTCTGAACTTGCTTGGCGTGCCATCTTTTTTGCCATACCAACGTCTAAAAACTATCGCTGCCGGACCGCCCATCAAACTAAGAAGTAGTGGATAAATCCAACTATCCATTATGTATGTTGCACCATTAGAATCTCAGAAAATCATCCAATAAAAATCCGTCTCAGATTACATGATTTTGAAAATATGTTGAAAGATAAAAAAAATTGTTTGACATGATTTCATCATTTTCTTTTTACACGTACATTCCAAAAACTGGAGGAGATTTTGAATTACAATCAGAACAGTGTTGATTATGAACTAAGATAACGACCATAACCTATGATACCATTTTTGTTTACATCCCACGTAGCAGGAAGTATCCACAGATTTCCACTATCATCAGCTTCAAGACTTAATGTTGCAAGTACGTTTGAAGGTGGAGATTGAAGTGAAGCAGGTCCAGCAACTGCCTTTCCATTAATTGGATTATACATGCTTCCATGGCAAGGACATTGTCCAAGGTCATTACCACCAGCTTGGTTAGAAGACTTGTATTGCCACAAACACCATAAATGTAAACATACCATGCTGTAGACTCGAAATGCAGAAACATCATTTACGTTCCCACCAAGATCTGCGGGCAATCGAATTAATTGCCATTTTTTAAACGGTTCTGAATCCAAAGTGGCATCTCCAGTTGAAGGATATGTTATTGTTTGAGATGAATTTATTGGAAATACATTTACGTTTGCAAAAGTTCCATCAGGTAAAACAACTTGAGCCTTGTTAAGGGCAGTATTATCAGGGTCAGGCATGAATTTTCCCCATTGTACAAATGGAAGAAACGTAAGTGTCAAACTACCAGCAGCAAGAAGTTTTAAGAAATCTCGTCTTGTCATGCCGGTAGTAGAAATTGGAATGTCTTCGTCTTGTGTAGCCATTTTAGTACACTGGAATTAAACTGGAATAGTCGTTTTTGTAATAAAGTTTCAAAATTGATTCATCATCATCTTTTCTTAACAAGTATAGCAGTTTACCATCTCTACTTTTTTTAATCTCAATTATGGTGTATATGACCCTTGAATTTTTTCCATCCTCCATTATTCGTACTTGTTCTTGACGTTTGAATTTGGTCATTGTTCTAAAATTATTTACATGAAATAAAACACTTGATTAACAATATCAGTGAACGATGTTACCTGATCCGATCTATTTTTGTCAGTTAAACAAAGCCTATGACACTTACATTTTCTAAATTCATCTTCAATTCGAGTATCATGTGCAATCTGTTATAATAAAGAATCCAATTGAGACCAAGTCCAACATGCCACACTACCGAGTATACATTAGTGGGTTCTGCACGTACTTGATTTTTTAATGAATGAGAATACCCGGTTGTTCTCATACAAAAAAGTGAGAATGTGACTAAACCAAGGACTAGTGCAAATAAATTTTAAATTTTATGATGAAATATTACATTCTCTTTTGGTATCGATCATCTTTCATTTCGTCCACCATGGAACTAACATAATTAACAAAAGTCCATCTTACTTATCTCAGTTCAATATAATTAACAATAGTCAATGTCAGATACACATAGTCGATACAAGATTTTAAAAATTAGGGACGATAAAAAATGAAGATTAGTGAAAATCATACTCAGGAAATTTCGGATGTAACAGCAAAAACAGATGTTAACCGACTAGAAATAAAAATAGAAGACATACAACTAGACATCAAAGAGAAAATTCAAGACATTCTAAAAGAAGAAAGACTAGTCGTATTAGGTGAGTTTTCTGCTCGAATTAACCATGACCTGAGAAATCCACTTGCCATAATCAAGAATGCCGCATCAATTATCAAGGAAAAAGATCTTACACGTGAACAAAAATCAAATCAGTGCGATGTCATAGATAGAGCAATTTTTAGAATAACTCATCAAATAGAGGATGTATTAGATTTTGTTGAACTACAGAATTTAGAAATTAGGTCCTGTTCAATATCTAAAATTATAGAAAATGCATGGTCAGAGATTAAATTTTCAAAAAATGCAACCGAATTACATGTCAAGTGTAACAAGAATACCAGAGTACAAGGGGATCAAGAACAACTCAAGATAGCATTCAAGAACATTCTGTTAAATTCTGTTCAAGTTATGAATCATCAAGGAAAAATAGATGTAACAATATCCGAGATTACAAATTTTGTTCGAATTGAAATAAAAGATAATGGTCCTGGCATTTCAGAAGATAGCATATCAAAGATATTTGATCCTCTATTTACCACTAAACAAACAGGTTCTGGATTAGGGCTTGTCAGCTGTAAGAATATCATAGAAGGTCACAAAGGAAGAATAAGTGTAGATAGAAAAACGAACAAAGGTACTAAATTCGTAGTTGAACTTCCAAATAATCTGCATGATGTTTTAGACAACAGAGACTAGTCTTCAAACAAAATTTAGAAATTCCACTAGTAAACAGCATTTACATCCCATTACAAATTTCTTGTTGATTGTGTGTCCCAGATATGTACTATAGAATAAACATCATCTGAAAAGATTATTTCTTGTGTCGAGTAGTAAATAGATTATTTTTTCTCATCTTCCATTTGTTTCTTTCAAGTGTCACATTTTTGATCTCCAACTCGAGTCTCTTTTTTTCATCTTGAGTTAAATTCGGATTTTTTAATAGTTCATTTTTTTCATTGATTTTCTTTGTACATTGTTCAATCTGTGCATCCATTCCATCAAAACTCATCACCATTTTTCAATCAGACTAGTAATTTATCAATTTCTGCTTACCATTTTATCATAAAATACTAGAATTTATGCAGAATGAATCACAACAAAGAACACTGAAAGATAAAGAGGTATTAGATAGTGACATAATCTGGCACATAATTCAATTGCAAAACATGCTACTCAGATCATTTTATATAGTCAAAAAATATTGGTAAAAAAATATTGTTAGAAAAATTCTTGAAAAGATATGTTTGGATTATAGCAGTACTGGTTGTCTTTCTTTCCTATTCAAGTGCATATGCATCATCAAGTTATAGTGTCATATCATGGGGAGATCATGGAACTAGCAACGGCAAGTTCAATTTTCCATGGGGCATAACAACAGATTCTTCCAATAATGTGTATGTTGCTGATGAGACAAATCATAGAGTTGAAAAATTCACTAGTGTTGGTACTTTTGAAGGGTGGATAGGTGGTTGCTCATCTGGTACAAACTGTGATACACAAAATCATGCAACTACCGGATTTTGTAGTGATTGTGCCATATTTGGTTCAGGTTCAGGCAACGGACAATTTAGCTATCCGTCTAGTGTAGCAGTTGATTCTTCCAATAATGTGTATGTTGCTGATATGGGTAATCATAGAATTGAAAAATTCGATAGTACTGGTAAATTTATCACATCGTGGGGAAATTTTGGTTATGGAAATGGCCAATACAATATGCCTGCAGCCATAGCAGTTGACGCTTCCAATAAGGTGTATGTAGCAGACGATGAAACTGATCAGATTTATAAATTCGACAATACTGGCCAGTTTATTACAACATGGAGAATCTGGGGCAATAATGACTATCAATCAGGCAATCCATCTGGCGTAGCAGTTGATTCGGACAATAATATCTATGTAGCTGATACTGGTGATAACGAAATTAAAAAGTTCTCTAGCACTGGCAAATTTATCACATCGTGGGGAAGCTTTGGTTCCCAGAATGGTCAATTTGAAATCCCCGCCGGTGTAGCAATTGATTCTTTCAATAATGTGTATGTTGCTGATGTAAATAACGATCGAATTGAAGAGTTCAACAGCACTGGCAATTTTGCAACATCATTCGGAGGTTTTGGTCATGAAGGTGAAAAATTAGACTATCCTGACGGAATAGCAGTTGATTCTTCTGACAATGTGTATGTCGCTGATGCAAATAATTACAGAATCGTAAAATTCTCTACCATCCCCACATTTGTAGCAAAATTTGGAAGTGAGGGTTCTGGCAACGGAGAATTTCAAAACCCTGTTGATGTAACAACTGATTCTTCCAATAATGTGTATGTCGCTGATTTGGATAATAATAGAGTTGTAAAGTTATCTGACAATGGCACTTTTGAAGGATGGATAGGTAGTTGCTTTTCAGGTACAAATTGTGATACAAAAAATTATACAACTATGGAATTTTGTAGTGATTGTACCACAAACGGTCCAAGTTCAGGCAGCGGACAATTAAATGAACCATGGGGCGTAGTAGTTGATTCTTCAAATAACATCTATGTCTCTGACCAAAGCAATAATCGAATTAACAAGTTTAACAGCACTGGCAAGTTTATCACATCGTGGGGAAGTTTTGGTAGCAACAATACCCAATTTGAAACCCCGGAAGGCATAGCAGTTGATTCTTCAAATAACATCTATGTCGCCGACACTAATAATCACAGAGTGGCAAAGTTCTCCAACACTGGCAAATTTATCACATCATGGGGAAGCCAAGGTTCAGGGAACGGGGAATTCAACCGACCACGATACATAGCGATGGACTCGTCAAATAATGTGTATGTCTCAGATGATGGTAATTATCGAGTTGAAAAATTCTCTAGTAATGGCACTTTTCAAGGATGGATAGGAGATTGCTCATCGGGTACAAACTGTGACACCCAAAATCATGTGACTACAGGATTTTGTAATGATTGTACTCCGTTTGCTTATGGTTCCAATTCATACTTGATTGAGTATGCTACTGGTGTCGCAGTTGATTCCTCAAACAATCTCTATTTAGCTGATGGAAACAAGTGTCAAATTGATGAATTTGATAGCACTGGTAAATTTATTGCAGCATGGGGAAGTTCTTGTAGTTCGGATGGACTATCTGAATATGTGACTGGTCTTACAGTCGATTCTTCCAATTCCTTGTATGCAGCCATCAGCGGTGCTAACACTATTGTAAAATTCAATCTCCCATCGCAGATTGGGAACAAATAGTAAAATATCTAAACCTCACCTTCAAGAAATTTCCACTATGACATGAAGTCAATTTTTGGAATGATTTTAGTTCAACATACATGAAACCAGACACCTGCCACACGGTGCATTTTTGCTTCCGTTGTATGTAATTTCTCTATTGACATAATATCACCTGGTGAGAATTATCATGGCACAAAAATAGTATAGATGTCAAGGATCAAGGTATACTGAGATTCAATGATCTTACAAAATTGGTGGTTTACAACACTTTTAGGAATTCGAGAACCGCTAAGACCTCCAGTCAAAGGGCACATCAAGTCTGATGTATTAATTGTAGGAGCAGGTGCAGCAGGTCTTGCAGCAGCACTTTGTTTTGTAGGCTCTGGAAAAAAAGTTGTTCTTCTAGACAGAAATATTTGTGGCGGAAGCTCTACTGGCAAGAGTGCCGGATTTCTAACCCCTGACAGCGAACTTGAGCTTTCGCAACTGTTAAGAAAATATGGCATAAAAGGTGCCCGGGAATTGTGGGAGGTTGCGGCAAAAGGGGTAGACCTAATGGTATCTAACATACAAAAATACCAGATAGATTGTGACCTACAAGTACAAGACTGTTTATTCTTGGGAAATGGTTCTAGTGGTTGGAAAGACGTACAAGAAGAGGTAGAATCACGCAAAAAACTAGGTTATTCAAGTACCACGTATGACAAATCAGAAGTACCGTCGGTACTTGGCTCCAATGCGTATTCTGGTGCAATTCGCTACACCGGAACATATGGAGTAAATGCATTACTGTATGCACAGGGAATCAAACATGTGCTCTTGGAAAATGGTATTGAGATATTTGAATCATCAGAGGTACTTTCGCATAAAGATCATACTGTGTATACTCACTTGGGTTCTGTTACCGCAGATGAGATTATTTTTTGCATTGATAAACCCAAACCTGAGATGACTAGATATTACAAAGATGTGTACCATGCACAAACTTTTCTTTCCATAAGCGAGCCTTTAAGCGATACAGACATTTCAAATCTTTTTCCACAGGGTCCACTCCAGTGTTGGGACTCTGATCTTGTCTATACTTATTTCAGGCTCACAGGAACAAAACGACTATTGGTGGGTGGAGGAGATATGTTAACTACTTATGCAAAAAATGACACTACCACAACACATGTCATAAACCGAGTAATAGGTGGACTGAAGGAAAAAATTCCATCAATTCAACATCTTCGATTCATTCAATATTGGCAAGGAAGGATTGACATGACTAGAGACCTAATTCCCACAGTACTTCGAGATCCAACTCGTCCATGGATACATTTTGTATTGGGATGTGTGGGTCTTCCATGGGCAACATTCTGTGGGAACTTTGCTGCAAGAAATGTGCTTGACAATGAAGAGCCAGACACTGAAAAATATTACCAGTATTTTTCTCCCAATAGAAAATTTTTCATGCCATTATGGCTAGAACAGATTCTTGGCAAGCGCCTAGTCTTTACTGTGAATAATGCATGGGCCAAGTATAAACAAAAGAATCCGCAGTAGTAAAACAGATCATGCGTGTTGTATAATGTAGAGTTTTCACTAAAAGCACTAGACAGATATGATTTAAAAAATTGGTACAGATTTCTTCCAAACTATAAAAGAGTGGATCGGGCCGGATTTGAACCAGCGACCCCCGCAGTGTGAGTGCGATATCCTAACCAGGCTAGACTACCGATCCAGATTTATTTTTCAAAGTAGGATTATTTAGTTCTTGAATTATTATAGATGTACACACTACATCTTGTTACCGCAAGTTGTACAAAATTTAGCCATTATTGCCACGGTTTTACCACACGACAAACACTTTTTTTCATTTCCTGACAATTGGCCCAAGACTTCGGTTCTACTTGGAAGATTTTTTGCAGAAATAAAAGAGGCTACAGAGTTTTGAGGTCCAGATGTTGACTGGCTTACCACATTTCCCGTAGCCAACCCGGATGTTGATGAGTGAGAGGATGAAGCATTAGCCATCCTGTTTAGTGCTTTTTTTATCTCAAACATGGCTTTTAGCCCTAAAAAATCAAGTGCCGAGTACTTGAGAACAGCATCAGTCATTCCATAGTAATAGTCCCGTTCAGACAGTTTTCCTTGTTTGTAGAGATCATGCATTTCTGTGAATGCTTGAATGTAAGGGTCATACCCCCTGAAGATATACTGGAGTTTGTCAAACATCAAGGCAAGTGTATCTACATCGTCTCCCCCAAATTCCATTAGGATACTTGGCTTGTGACCACTACTTATTTTTTGATTTGTCTAGTGAGTATGTTGCTTAAAGCAAGAGCCGCAAAACTCTTGGTTGCATTTAGGACAAGATATCAACTCTCCTGGCCTGTAACCAACAAAACATTTAGAGCATGCAAAAGGATTCATGATGAATCAATAATATTGTAATACTTAATCTTTAAGCTTTGTTTGGGCCCGCTTGAACTCTAATTTATCCCATGGAAATATCACGTATTCTTGACCCCGAGTTTTTTTAGCATAGATTAACTGTTTTGGATATCCTGTCCCCTTTCTTGCAACCAGTGTTGCATATACAAAATTTTTAGGATCTTTGACAAGCGGAAATATTCTTTTGAAGGTATCACCTGAATCATAAATGTCATCTACAAATAATGTTCTTTTTGGAATTTTCTTTTTACCTATCCGAATTTTCTTTATATCAAAATGATCGGCAATCAATCTTGCAGGTACCAGTCCACCTCTTGATATTGTAGCAATCCTATCAAACTCAAATCCGGTTTTGTCAATTTTATCACAAAGAATCATTACATGTGATTCAATCTCTTTCCATGTAAGATTAGAACTTCCCTTCCAGACTTTCTTTGCCATGCAATGATCCTTTTTTTGTTCTCTATTAATCATTTTGAAAACAAGATATGAAACTTAGACATGGTTAAATAATTTAGCCTTAGCTAACTCTTATATTCAGATTAGATTAATTCACAATCATTACAATGATTTCTCCAAAAGCAAAACTGGCTCATTTTAAAAGTTCATTGCGGAAATTCATAACATATTCGGGTCCTGCGTTGATTGTAAGTATAGCCTACATGGATCCTGGAAATTACGGAACAGACCTACAAGGTGGAGCAGGATTTGGCTATTCGTTACTATGGGTAGTATGGCTTTCAAGTAGCATGGCCATGCTAGTGCAATACTTGGCAGGAAAATTGGGAATAGCAACAGAAAGAGGCATGGCAGATATTTTGAGGGAGAAACTAGACAGGAGATTGTTCATAATACCATATTGGTTAAGCTCTGAAGTTGCATCAGCTGCAACAGACTTGGCCGAATATCTTGGAACAGTAATTGCGTTGAATCTGTTGTTTGGAGTGCCAATGATATATGCTTCAATTTTTGGAGCGGCAGATGTCATCATCATACTGGCGTTAACATCTAAACGATTTCGTGTGTTGGAACAATTGTTTTTGCTTTGTGTTTCAATCATAAGTTTTGGATATATCTATGAATTACTTGTTGCTCCACCAACCATTCATGGAATATTTTTCGGTACATTTTCACCCCACTTTGTAAACTCGAGCGCATTGTTTGTTGCAGTCGGAATTATTGGTGCAACCGTAATGCCACATGTTGTATTTTTACACTCGTTTCTTACTAAAGAAAAAGCAAGCGGCAAGTCACTTGAGGAAAGAAAAAAGATGCGAAAACTACATCTTGCAGAAACTGTATTTTTGCTAACAATAGCTGCTTTGGTAAATGCTGCAATTTTACTAATGGCTGCAGTTGCATTCAATCCTGCCAATTCTCAAATTCAATCAATTGCTGAAGCATACAAGACACTGGTCCCCTTGTTTGGAGCTGCCGCTGGATTAATTTTCTTGGTCACGCTATTATCATCTGGCATAGCATCATCAGCTGCAGGAACATTGTCAGGCCAGGTAATAATGGAAGGATTTTTAGGAAAAAAAATTAATGTGCTATTACGTAGAATAGTTACAAGATTTGTAAATGTAATTCCAACAACTGTTGCCATACTGATGGGTTTTGATCCATTACACATACTGGTATACAGTCAATTCCTTCTTAGTTTGCTGATACCAATTGCAGTAATACCTGTTGTCATACTTACAATGAATAAAAAATTGATGGGCGAATTTGTAAATAGAAAGATAACAACAATCATTGCTTGTGTTTTTGTGGGAGTGATTTTGACATTCAACATTCTTTCGTTAGTCAATCCATCATCATAGAATAAATACTGAATCTATCAGGTAACTACCTTAAACTGGACATTCTTTTTCTTCAAGAATTGTATCAGTTGTTGAGCATGTTCTTGGTCCTGTGTTTCAAGACTTAGTGTAACTCCAGCAGTACCTGCAGGTATGCTTGAGCTTAGCCTGTCATGAATCACGTCTACGATATTTACGCTCAGAGAGGATATCTGGTCAACTACCTCCTTGAGAGCGCCTGGTTTGTCTGTCAAAAGGATAAAGATCTTGACCATCCTGCCCATTTCTGTCAGGCCTTTAGCTACAATCTGTCCAAGTAGATACATGTCTACATTTCCACCAGACAAAATTGTGACGACCTTTTTGCCTTTGGCAGGTTTTTTATCAAGCAAGTATGCCACGCCAACTGCACCGGCAGGTTCTACTACAGTCTTTGATCTTTCCATCAGTAGAAACATTGCTTTCACTATGGCAGAATCATCAACAAGAACAATATCGTCAATTAATTCATTTATGATTTTAAATGTAGAATGACCCGGTGTTTTTACAGATATACCATCTGCTATTGTCCTGTTACCTGCAACAGATTGTAGTTTGCCAATATCAAACGACTTTTTCATTGCAGGAAAACCAGATGACTGGACGCCAATTACTTTTACCTTTGGTTTTTTTGTCTTGACTGCTTTTAGTATTCCAGCTGCCAGTCCTCCCCCACCTATTGGAACATAAATCTCATCGACATCAGGAAGATCCTCCATTATTTCAAGTCCTATAACACCTTGCGCAGCTATTACTGTTTCATCATCAAAAGCATGTACAATCGTAGCACCTGTTTTTCGTGCAATGTCTGCAGCTTTTGCAGAAGATTCATCATAGATTGTTCCTTCCAAAATTACATTTGCGCCATATGATCTAGTGGCAGAAACTTTGGCAGGTGATGCAGTAACTGGCATTACAATTGTGCAAGGAATTTTTTCAAGTGATGATGCATAAGCGACACCCTGTGCATGATTTCCAGCAGATGCTGCAATCACTCCTTTTTTCTTTTCTTCTTTTGAAAGACTTGCAATTTTTGCATATGCTCCTCTAAACTTGAACGAGCCAGTCTTTTGAAGACATTCTGATTTCAAATATACATTAGATCCAGTCATTACACTAAACGACTGGGAATTTTCAAGCGGTGTTCTACGAATTACGTTACGCTGTATTTTCTGTGATTTTATGATATCTTCAAAAGTTACATTCAACAGAGTTTCCAGCCCCATCTTGGTATATTTGGTTTATTGAACCATATACACCAAAAAACAGGCCTTTATTTTGCATAACTTTAGTCTATTTTAAACAAAAACTATACAATTTTATCATAAATTAACAAAATTTTCAGAGATCAAAAAGGGCTAAATAATATTCTGAGAACATGAGAGATCTAAGTCAAGGTGGTCATAAAGGCCACATGGTGTCAACTCCCCAAACTTTGCATCATGATGTGCAGTTCTGGCCCCTTGACTAATTATTAGATTTTTGAAAGCACTGTGATATAAACAATTTTTTAGTTTTTCAGAATTTCTATGATACTATCAAGCAATGCAAGCAGATTTGTCTTTGTCTGCTCTGAGATCCTTGTGAGATTTATGTTTCCTTGTCTTGTATTGTTCTTGACATATTCTAAATTAAAATTGCATAAACATCCTTCCTCTGCTGCGATCATTTTGTTTTCATCAATTAGTACAGGCGTTGTATGATATACCTCTATGAGCATGTTATCTAGTTCGCCAAATAATCTATCTCTGTTTGCTACAAGTTTTGTGTGTTCGGCATGTGATACTTCGATTGCTTTTACAATATCTTGTGTAATATCTTCACGATTAAACAACACTTCAAATAATTTTTGCTCGTCCATCCCTTGAAATCCTTCTGCACGTAGCTTTTCTTCTATGATCTTGTCATTTTCAGGCCCTACTCTAACCTGTAGTTTTGCAATCATGTCTGAAATGTCAGATAGTTCTTTTTGAATTTCAATAACACGGTGATCTAATCTGTAAAACAGTAAGGCATGGTATTGTAGAGACATGTGTGAAGAAAGAAGATAATTCCCTTCCCGTATCTCAAACTTTATGAAACTTCTTCTCAGGTCTTTTTCATTGGTTGCAGATACTCCCTGATTGTCCCATGTAGATGCTTTTTTTAACAAATTTTCAAAAAACTTTCTTACAAGAGCAGGATCAAATGATTCTTGGTCTGTCACGGTGCCATCCCCTAGCATAACCTTCAAGGGAACTTTATTTGTCAGGGCTGTTATGTGCTCCAAGAACAAGGCCCGTATGGTTTCAGCCTTGGCGCTCATGGATGTTATGAAAGCATCAGGATTGCTGACAGGTATCTGCATCAGAATATGTTCCAAACCTTCCACATAAAATCGGTATGTACTTTAAATACTCTTTAAAACCATTTTTTATTAGATGTGGTCAAGTGAAAAAATCGTCTTTTAAGAAGATAATCTGCTGGAACTGTAACGTGGAAGTTATACAATACTTTGATATAAAATACAAGGGAGAAAGAGGAGTATGTCCCGTATGTGGTGTCAATTTCCCGTTGGAATGAATGAAAAATGAGCGACGAACCAGAAAAGATCCAGGATGAAAGCACTGCAACCAGAAGCATCATAGACATGATGCTCGGAGGCGGCAAGACAGGTACGCTTGATAGTGAAAGTTTGATAAAAGAAACTCAGAAAAGAGTATGGAGTTCTCTCAAAAAAGGATACGAGTATGATTATTCCATAGATGAATCAGATACGTTTCTTCGAAAACATGTGGCACAAAAACTGCACATGC
>CAYWWR010000016.1:0-21191 GCA_964462165.1 uncultured Nitrosopumilaceae archaeon | reverse complement strand
TCCAAAAGTTACATCTACTTCAATCAAAAATGAATATGATTTCTACAGACCATTTGGAAAAGAGACTCCAATTGTAAATGGTCAATACTCAAATTTGCTCTATATGATACAGGTAAAGAAGGCACTTATGGCATACAAAGAAAAAGCCCTTTCTTCTGGAATAATAAAACTAAAAGAAGGCGAATCAATTCTTGATTATATTGATTTTGTAAATATGCATCTTCCATACAGCAACATGGGCAAGAAAGCTTTGACTTACCTACTAAGACACGAGTGGAGAAGTTTGCCACGCTGGAAGGGAATTGTGGAAAAAATGGGAATGACAGAACCGGTTCCAAAGGATCCCCGTGGAACTATAGAGTCAATACTTGCAGATGAAGAATTTATGCAAAAAGACCACGAATTTACAAAGCGATTTACAATGACTGATGAATTCCAGGAAGCATATGACTCCAAACTTGCAAGCTCACTTATTGCATCAAGTATGGTGGGAAATCTTTACACTGCTTCACTCTACATGGGATTTAGAAGTTGCATAGAATTTGAGTTCCAAAAGGGTGTTGATCTTGAGGGCAAGAGATTTGGATTTGGCTCTTATGGTAGTGGAAGTAGTGCAATGGTCTTCAGTGGTGTTATCATGGATACATACAAGGAAATTGCCAAAAATATGAACTTGGAAGCAGAAATAGGAGACAGACGAAAGGTATCACTTGAAGAATATGAACAAATTCATGAAAGCAAGCTCAGTCCAACTCAGAACATTTTGAACGGTAAAAAAGAGTTTGTTCTAGTAGGAGTGGGAAGCAGTCCTGAATTACGTGGCCAGCGCAAGTATGTGTTCAATGAATAGTTAACATAAATCGATCTTGACGATCAAAGCAAATCAACAAAAAGGATATAAAATCAGAAAGACTATCAATATTCATGAAAGACCGTTCAATGCCAGTTTGTTTTACAGCTGAACAATATGCAAAAATTGAACAGATTGCAAAGCAAAAGGGAATGTTAAACGCAGGTCAGCTTCTCGAAGAAGCATTAAAACAATAAAACCTGAGAACTAGGTTCTCATTCTTTTCCTTTATGATAACTATTTAATGGATTTAGTAATATTAAAAACCATGAATCTGTTTTCTCGAAAACCCATAATCTGTGCTATTTGCAAAAAAGAGTCTACTCATAAGAGTAAACCCAAGAGTGAATGGAAGGTGGAAGGTCCACTTTGTGCTGATTGTTATGTCTCTCAAATGAAAAAATTCTATGAACAAAGTCTAAGACAAAAATGTGTTACATGTGGGATTGAAAAAGATGTTCCAGATCTATGGGAGCCCCGATATCAATGGGATATGGAAGGACTATTATGCAAATCTTGTTTTGATAAAAAAGATCTTCTCTACAAGAGTCAAAAGGCAAATTGTCATGTTTGTGGGAAGAAACTTGGCATGATAAGGTACACTCCAAAGAAAAAGTGGGTGCTTGAGGGGCAATTGTGTAGGGAATGCTGGGACTCACACAAGGCAAAGTTGGGATAGATGAATATTTTTAAAAAATTCAAGTGTGAAATATGTGATGCAAAATTTAGACAACAAGAATATTTGATGTTACACCAGCAGTTACACCATGGTGACAAACGCTATGATTGTAAAGAGTGTAACAAGTTTTTTTCAAGTATGGAAGAAATGCGAACCCATATGCAACGTGTGCATAGTTATAGTGGAACTAGAGATATCTAAAAAGCCTTTATTGTTTTTACTACTGGTGGTCTAACTTTGGTGAATACTCTGAAGCCACAAATGCATTTTATTTCGGGCAATCTTGTAAGCTCGGATTGAGATACTTGAGTTCCACAACGCATACAAGAATAAAATACACTAAAGCTAGTTGGTTTTTCTTCTGCTTGTATTTCTGGAGTTGGTTCAGACATTTTTATCACTATTTCAAAGTAAGTTCGATATATACATCGTTTGGAATTTTAATTCTCATGAGCTGTCTTATTGCTCTATCATCTGCACCAAGATCAATTACTCGTCTATGGATTCTCATTTCCCATTTCTCATAGGTATTAGTGCCCTGACCACATGGTGACTTTCGTGTAACTACATTGAGTGTTTTTACTGGTAATGGTGTTGGACCTTTTACTTTGACACCTGTTTTTTCACCGATGCCCTTGATTTCAGTACAGACCCCGT
This sequence comes from uncultured Nitrosopumilaceae archaeon, assembly GCA_964462165.1. Lineage (GTDB taxonomy): Archaea > Thermoproteota > Nitrososphaeria > Nitrososphaerales > Nitrosopumilaceae > Nitrosotalea. The sequence goes on along the minus strand of CAYWWR010000016.1, from coordinate 19,005 downwards.
CTAGTCTTAAAAGACTGGTACTTGTTAATTTAATTCGGGCTGTCTGAGTCATTCAGGTCCCTATTTGGTGTATTTCTCAGTAATCTCTTTGACGATGCCTGCTGCAATTGTTGCGCCCATGTCTCTGAGAGCAAATCTGCCCATTTCTGGGAATTCACCAAATGTCTCGATGCATAATGGTCTCACTGGCTTGATTCTAACGATTGCAGAATCTCCTGCCTTTAAGAACTTTGGGTTCTCTTCTTCAATTGCACCGGACTGTGGATTGATTTTTGCTTCAAATGCTACTATGGTTGCTGCAACTTGTGCAGTGTGTGCATGCATTACTGGTGTGTATCCAGGTGCAATTGCTGTTGGGTGGTGAATAACTATGATTTGTGCTCGGAATTCTTTTGCTACATTTGGTGGGTTATCAGCTGTTCCAATGACATCACCTCTGTGGATATCTTTCTTTTCAATACCTCTCAAGTTGAAACCAATGTTGTCACCTGGTTCTGCAGATGGCATTTCAGTGTGGTGTGTTTCAATTGATTTGATTTCACCTACTGCTCCTGATGGCATTACAACGATCTTCTGACCTGGTTTTGCCACGCCTGTTTCAACACGTCCTACTGGGACTGTACCGACACCAGTGATTGTATAAACATCTTGTATTGGGATTCTAAGTGGTTTGCCGGTTGGTTTGTCTGGCATTGTGAAATCATCAAATGCTTCGAATAGTGTTTTACCTGCCCACCATGTCATGTTTGGAGATTTCTTAACCAAATTATCTCCCTTCCAACCTGATACTGGGATGATTGCTACCTTGTCGAGCTTGTAACCTACTGACTTTAATAATTTCTCAGCCTTTTCTTTTGCAACTTTGTATGCGGCTTCTGAGAAATTGCTATCATCCATCTTGTTAATTGCTACTACTAGTTGTCCTACCCCTAGTGTTCTGAGTAAGAAAGCATGTTCTCTTGCTTGTCCACCTGGTGCTGTTGCGGTATCTGTTTCACCTTCTTTGGCTGACAAGACTAGAACTGCACAGTCTGCCTCTGAGGCACCTGTGATCATGTTTTTGATGAAGTCTCTGTGACCTGGTGCATCTATTAATGTGAAGAAGTATTTTGGTGATTCGAATTTTTGAAATGCTAAATCGATGGTGATACCTCTTTCTCTTTCATCTTTGATATTGTCCATGACCCATGCATATTTGAAAGTGTCACCTTTTCCGGTCTTCTCGGATTCGGCTGCATGTGATGCAATTGTTCTTTCATCTACTAATCCGAGTTCCATTAAAAAGTGACCCATGGTTGTAGATTTTCCGTTATCGATGTGTCCTACGACAATCATGTTCAAGTGAGGTTTTCTTGATGCTGCAGTGCTCATGTTGGATGTTACTTGAGAAGGGCTTTATTAGCATTTTCATTTTTTGAATTTTTTTCGGTCAAAAATTGAATTAATTTCTGACTCGATCATTTAGATCAATTTTTTTCACATGGTATAAATCGAACTATTTCATCACAAAGTACAATGAAAATTACAGTAACAGTAATCAAAGCTGATGTTGGCGGAATCGGCGGACACACAAGACCAAGTGATGGTCTACTAAACGCCGTAAGAAATCTTGTAAAGCCACAAGTAAGAAAAGATGGTAAGGGACTCTTGATTGATTCCTACATCGGATATTGTGGAGATGACATACACATCGTTATGACTCACACTAAAGGTGTTAACAATTCTCAAGTCCATGGACTTGCATGGCGTGCATTTGAAGCTGCAACTAGAGTTGCAAAAAGTGAAGGATTATACGGTGCAGGCCAAGATTTGTTGAAAGATTCATTTTCTGGAAATGTAAAGGGTATGGGACCTGGTGTTGCAGAGATGACATTTGATGAAAGACCAAATGAAGCATTTACAATTTATGCAGCAGACAAGACAGAACCTGGCGCATTCAATTATCCATTCTATAGAATGTTTGTTGACGCACTATCAAATACTGGTTTGATTGTAAACCAGAATTTAGCAAGAGGTGTCAGAATTGCAGTAATGGATGTAGAAAAGGGTAAAATTGCTACATTAGAAATGTGGCAAGACAAACCAACCTTGGAAGCAGCCTTGATGTATCCGGGAAGATATGTGATATCTACTGTATCCACTAAAGACAATCAACCAATATTGGCAGCATCAACTGATAGACTGCACAACATTGCAGGAACCTATGTTGGAAAAGATGATCCTATCTGCATAGTTAGAACTCAAAAAGACTTTCCAGCAACAGAAGAAGCAGGTGCAGCATTTAACAATCCTCATCTTGTTGCAGGAAATACTAGGGGAAGTCATCACATGCCCTTAATGCCAGTGAAAATTAATTCTCCTGCAAGCATCAACTATGCAATTCCGATAGTATCAGCACTTGTGTTTTCAATGCACAATGGAGTATTAACTGGTCCAATAGACGGATTTGGAACTGAAGATTGGGATTATGTTAGAAATGTAGCAATGAGACGAGCTGTTGCAATTAGAAGTCAAGGATTTGTCCATCCAGCAACTTTGGTTCCAGATGAATTAGAATACGGTGTAGGTTACAAGGCAAGAATGAGTGTCTTGTGGGGCAAAATGAGACCAATTCCAGGATCTAATCCAAATGTAAAACCAGGACAAAAACAAAATCCCGGAAACAAACAACATGGAAACAGACCACAACAACAAGGTCAGAGACCAGGTCAGAAACCACAACAAGGTAATAGACCACAACAACAAAAGCAAGGACAACATCCACAGCAAGGTCAGAGACCTCAACAAAAGCAACAGCATCAAGGTAATAGACCACAACAAGGTCAACCAAGACCACAGGGTCAGAGACCTCCACAAAATGGACAAAGACCACAAGGACAACATCCACAACAAAAGCAACAACATGGAAACAGACCACAACAACAAGGTCAGAGACCAGGTCAGAAACCACAACAAGGTAATAGACCACAACAACAAAAGCAAGGACAACATCCACAGCAAGGTCAGAGACCTCAACAAAAGCAACAGCATCAAGGTAATAGACCACAACAAGGTCAACCAAGACCACAGGGTCAGAGACCTCCACAAAATGGACAAAGACCACAAGGACAACATCCACAACAAAAGCAACCATCAAAACCACAAACAGCACCTTCTACTATTGAAAAAATTGTAAAACCGTCTACCGAAGTCAAAGTAAAGAAACCACGTGCACCACGAAAAAAGAAAACAGAAACTGCTACAACAAAACCGGCAGAAGGCACAGTTTCAACAACTGCGACACCAAAGACCGAGACTAGTACCTCGTCCTAGGTATCTCTTCTCTATTTCTCTTTTCATTTTTATAAAATACAATTTTTATTATCTATTTTTTTATTGTACTCTGTTGACAAAAAAAATACAAATTTTGATCATAGGAAACAATCAGAGTGGGACGACTCCCGAACTCGAAAAAATTGCATATGAAACAGGTGGAGAAGTAGCAAAATCAGGATCTGTTCTGGTAACAGGCGGATTGGACGGGGTAATGAAAGCTGCATCTCATGGTGCAAAAGATGCAGGAGGTTTGACAGTTGGAATAATCCCTCAAGATGATCCTTCATTTGCAAATGAATATTGTGATATTGTAATACCAAGCGGCATGGGCCTTGCAAGAGATTTTCTAAATGCACTTTCTGCAGATGGTGTTATCATAATAGGAGGGGGTTCAGGCACATTGTCTGAGACTTGTGCAGCGTACATGTACAAAAAACCAATTGTTGCAATTAAAAACAGTGGAGGAGTCGCAGAAAAATATTCAGACCAATATCTTGATTATAGAAAAAGTGTATTGATAATAGGCGTATCTTCACCAAAAGAAGCTGTCAATACAATTTTAGAAAAAATTAATTCTACTTGAGTGATATCAAGTATTGATCTGGTTCGTAAAACTTGTTTCCTTTAGATAGTTTTTGTAATTCTTGTACAACATTTAAGATTCCAAATTCTTTCGCAGTGTCAAATAATGGTTTTTTTAGCCCCATTCCAAGTAACAAGGCTTTTTCAATTTCAGTAACATCACTTGCCTGGTTTGTAACAAGCCATGCTGCATTGTTCAGTATGTTTCCTAACAACTGGATTGGATTGAATTTTTTTGCCAAATCCTCTGTTAAGAGTATTCTTTCATATTGTTCTCCAGAATATTTGTAAAATCCTTCACCACTTTTTTGTCCTAGTTTCTTTTCATTGTATAATTTTTCAATCAATGGGTGTGGATTGATTACTTTTTTGTCACGTGAATGCATTTCCAATGTTGCCTTGTGAATTACATCCATGCCAGTAAAATCTGCAAGTTCGAATATTCCCATTGGAAAATGTAATGTAAACTTCACTGCAGAATCAATTTCTTCTTTTGTTGCACCAGTTCTATCCATTGCATATGCAGCTTCATGTACTAGCGGAATGAATAATCTATTTACAATAAATCCTGGAACATCTCTTTTACACAGAACCGGCTCTTTTGAAACTGATTTTACAAAATTGATTGTTGTGTCCACTAGATCCTTTGATGTCTTTTTACCTGGAATGACCTCAACTAGCTTCATTAATTGCGGAGGATTGAAAAAATGAATTCCTATGAATCTTTCTGGTCTAGACGTAGTGCTTGCAATTTCTGTTATAGGTAAAGTGCTAGTGTTTGATGCAAAGACTGTTTTTTGTTGTGCAACTTTGTCAACTTCAGCATAGACTTTTTTCTTTAAATCCATTATCTCTGGTACTACCTCAATCATCAGATCACAGTCTTTTAGAGCCTCTGCCAAATCCACTATTGGTACTATTCTTGCAAAAATCTCTTTTCCTTGATCTTCTGTAATTTTTTGTTTTGAAACTAGTTTGTCAAGTGACCACTTTATTTTTTCCATTGCTTTATCCAGAAATTGTTTTTCAATATCTCTAAGAACTACATTATATCCCGCCATTGCAGAAACTTGAGCAATTCCATGTCCCATTATTCCAGAGCCTAAAACCGTGATGTTTTTTATTGTCATGTTTACTGGTTTGAATCACATCTATTTGTAAGTTTTTAGGAATTCAAATCTTCTGTCAATATGATACTAGTTTTGTTTTTATGACATGATATTATATGAAATTATATGTTCAGGGAATTTCCAGAACTTAAACCGCCGCATGGAAAATTTCGTATTATCGGTATCGAAATGTTTGAGAATCCCGGTGAAGGTCATTGGATGGTAGAAGACATGGATAACGCTGAAGAGGCAATCAAAAAGGCAACTGCAATGACCAAGAATGCATCAAAAGACGCACCTGATCCAAAAAATGCAACAATATTTTGTGTATATGATGAAAACGGCAAGTATCTTGGAGGAGACCTCCATTCAAAACGTTAAGAGCAACATTGAATTCGTTTTTATATTTTCATCAAAATCTAATCAATGGAAATTATAGGCTATCTATGATTTCTTTGATATGTGTTGGAATTTCTGGTAATTCACCAATGTGGCTGACATTATTCTGTAATACATCTGGGCCAATTCTCCTCACTCTTTGCGTTCCAATCAGTGTAGCAATACCTCTATCAATATCCTTTTGAGGTAATACTGCCTTTAGTTTTTCGAGTAGAGTATTTTCATCCTCATACTTTGAAATCGCATGCTGAAGAAGTACCAACTTGTCTTCACTAGAAAGTTCTACCACGAATATCACGTACTATACCTTGATAAAAAATCTTTTTAAAAACTAGTTTTTTGATTTTTTCATTATTTCATCCCACAAAACCTTTGGTACAGGCATTGCAGAAAGACGAGAATTTCGTACAAGATCCCAATCCTTGAATTTTACATCGTTTTTTATTTCATCCAAAGTAACAGGTCTCTTGAGCTTGTTTGACACTTTAACATCGAACACTATGAATCGTTTGTTAGACTCTTTTGGATTTGGATACGGATTTGTTATTATGTCTACTATTCCAACTGCCTGTCTTTCGTCCCCGGTGTGATAGAAAATTGCCTTGTCACCCTTTTTCATACTACGCATATGTTTTAGAGCCAAATTGTTGTGAACTCCGTCCCAAACTGTTTTTTTCTCTTTTTCTAGGTTGTCAAAACCATATACTGTTGGTTCCTGTTTTAAGAGCCAATAATTCATGGATTTCATACAAATTTCTAATTTTATAGATTTTTTCATGTAAAATAAATGTGAAAGTTATCAAGAATATGCTTTATGTACATAGCACCATCTCCATGCATGATTTGGTAGTGCAACCATTACTGGATGTCCAGTTTTTTTAAAATGATTTGTTGCATGTGTCCCAGGCGATGAATCACAGCATCCAACATGACCACATGTAAGACACAAACGCAGTGCTATCCAATCAGTACTGCCCTCTTTTTCACACTCTTCACATCCTTCAGTATGTTGAGATATTTTCTCAGGCATGTCATCATAATGTTCACATTTTTTGTCCATTATCTCTCAACTACAAATAACGCCAGAGTAAAATAATTTTTTTTGTCAGTCCACATGTGAACTGGCTTGAATCCTGTCTTTTTTGCCATCTTTTTGATTTGAGGCACTGTATATTTGTAAGAGTATTCGGTGTGAATTAATTCTCCTTTTTTGAATTTTAAGAACAAATCAATCTCGGATGCAAATACATGTTGTTTTACAAGGGACTTTAGATACATCTCTATTCTTCTGTGTTTTTTATTAAATACTGCAACATGCTCAAACTTGTTTAAATCAAAGTTTGTTCCAATATCATTATTAAGACGCAATAAAAGATTGTAATTAAAATCAGCAGTGACCCCTGTAGAATCATTATATGCAGATTCTAAGATTTTTGTATCTTTTATCAAATCAAGACCAAGAAGTAGCATATCACCAGAATTCATGGAACTATGAATTTTTTCCAGAAATTCTATTCCGTCTTTTGTACTAAAGTTTCCAATACTAGAACCCAAAAATGCAACAAGTTTTTTTGTATGATCTAATGTCTTGATAAATTCAAGTCCAGTCTCATAACTATCTATAATTCCAGTTATCTTTAGATTTTCATATTCATCATGTAGATCAATTGAACTATCTTTGAGGATATCAGAAATGTCAACAGGATAATATTCTACATCTTTTTGTTTGCAAGTCAAAATTTCTAAAAGTTTGCGTGTCTTTACTGATGAACCACTACCCAATTCTACCAAAGCAAAATTGTCTGCAAGATATCCTGTCAAGTCGGATTTTATTTCATCGAGTATTTCAAACTCGGTTCTTGTTAAATAATATTCAGGCAGTTTACATATTTTTTCAAATATTTTCGAACCTGCATCATCATAGAAAAATTTAGGTGAAATGAATTTCTTCTTTTGTGACAAGCTAAATGCAATCTCTTGAGACATGGTTGAATTTTCTATCACTTTTGGTTTAAAGTAACAAAACCTTGGAGTTACTGCAATTTTTTCATAATTTTTGATTTCAATTTGCTGTTTTCCAATCATATGTCTTCCACACATCGAAATCCTGCAAACATCCATCGTTCATCAGGCCTGAAAAAATTTCTATAACTATTCTTGACTTGATATTGAGGAGTAGCAAATGAGGCACCACGAAGCACTTTTTGGTTGGAAAACCATTTATCGTTATATTCTGCAAACCCCGACTGGAATCCGGGATAGCCTACAAAGTCAGAGGTTGTCCATTCCCAAATATCTCCAATCATCTGGTGTAATCCATAATGGCTTTTTCCAGATGGATATGACCCAATTTCAGCAGGTCCCCACAGATGTGACTCTAACAAGTTTGCATGATTTTCAAATATTGACTCGTTTCCCCATGGGTATGTGGTCTTTCTCTGTTTTTTCTCATCCCATGAAGCAGCTTTTTCCCACTCTGCTTCTGTTGGTAATCTCTTACCTGCCCACCTACAGTATGCATATGCTTCATAGTATGAAACATTGCAAACAGGTTCGTTTGGATTAATTGCTAACTTGCCCCTAAAATCATTTCTTGTCCAGGTGTCACCATCTTTTTCCCAATACATTGGAGCCTTCCAATTATTTTTTTTGACTTGATCCCATCCATCTGCTAGCCAAAATCTAAAATCTTCATACCCTCCAGATTCTATGAATTTTAGATAATCCCCATTTGTTACGGGAAAAACATCCATCCGATATGGATTCAGATACACTTTGTGTTCTGGAATCTCAACATCATAACAAAAATCAGTTCCAGCATATCCAAGATCATACAATCCACCAGATATATCAACAGAACTTTTTTCAACACGAGACGGTTTTGGAACATCATTATGTTTTATGGGCCTATATGTACTTGAAAGCAAATGTTGTAAATCATACACTAACAATTCTTGATGTTGACACTCGTGATTGAATGCAAGTTTGAAAAGATAATCAAGATTAGAACCAATAATAGGATTTTTTAAAAATTCTTCAACTCGTTTATTTATGATAGCAAAGTATTGTAGTGTCTCATCAACCGTAGGTCGTGATATTATACCGCGTTTTGTTTTCTCATGTGGTATGCCAAGTGCTTGATAGTATGAATTTAAAACCTTGGAATATTCTTGAGAATAAAACTCGTAACTTGAATTCATTTTGCTCATTATAACTTCGTAGAACCACGTGACATGACCCAAATGCCATTTTGGAGGGCTCATAAACGGAGCTGTCTGAACTACAAAATCTTCTTTTTCAAGAGTTTGTACAAGTTCAAGTGTTTGTGCCCTGGTCTTTCTAAATTGTTGAGATAAAATCATAGTGTTAGAATTTTCTTGTGTCACTGTCATGATATCTGTGACGTGAAAACACTATATTAGTCATCTTCCAAATTTCTCCCAACTGTACAAGTGTTTTATGGTAACACAAATTTTATTTTTGTAATGATATATCTACAACAAATCTCGTATAGATTCACCATATCTTATGTATCCAAAAGAAATCCAATCATCATCTATGATGAATGATTCGTAATGCGTTTGTTCTGACTCTTTCTTTCCCTTTGTATTCTTGTTTATCAACCATTTTTTTCCTAGAAGACACATCAACTGTTTTATCATGTAACAGGCTTGCGGTTCTAGAATAAAACCAATTCGATGAAATGATCCCAAGTAATTTTTTTATAAATGCCTCATTTGGACTCGTATCATGTACGCCTTGCCAAATCTATGAAAATAACATGGTACAACAATTGATTTAGCTATCCTCTTAAACCCCAGATGAGATTTGAAATAGTAGATTTTGGATTTAGAAAAATTCACAGAAGATGTCTATACAGTTGCCGAGAAACTAACTCGTGATCAGACCCCTGAAATAAAATCAAAGACAAATTTTGTAAGAGAACGACTAATTGAGTTGTACAAAAAAAACCTAGTCAAGATAAACCATTCCGTATTGGAGATAATATGTGCGGCAAATCTAATATCTCATGGATATACAGTAGACATTGAAAAACAACTCTCAAATATTTTAGTCTGCGACGTATTTGCAACAAAAGGGGATGGCACATTAATTCTTGAAATAGAAACAGGATTTACACCACCAGATCATGCACTTGATACCATTGATTATTACATTGCAAGAATATCAAGCAAGATTGCAAGATATAGTAAGCATTGTTCAAAATTTGCGTTAGCTACTCCAGTTGTTGGAATTTTACCAATTCCAAAATTATTCTTAAAACCTCCGAAGGATAGAAAACCAGAAGAGGTACAAAAGATAAAATCGTTAGTAGATAGATTTTACAAAAATCCCCCGATTGAAACAGAAGACATTCTAAACGCCCACCTACATTCAATATATTTGATAAACATAGACAAAGGTTTTGCAAAACAGTTAGACCCATATACATATCTTGAATTGACTGAAAAACTACAAAACGCAAGTGAACTTGATCTGTAAGAGAAAATTTCAATAATTGGTTCTTATATGTTGACATCATTGTTCAAAAGTGATAAATGCCCTATTTGCAGACAAAAGTTTACAGAACATTCTGAATTGCAAGAACAGATTTGTCGAGTCATAATGATAAAAGAGTTTTCAGGAAATTGTCCAGGCTTTGATGTTGAAAATTGGGCAGAAAAATACTAATGCTACAGATAGTCTTTCCTTGAAACAAGTTTGTTAACTTGACGTACTATGCTACGAAAAAATGAATTCTTCTCGTCTCCTTCCACTGCAAGTGTACCATTTTTGTAATAATATACTGCAACGGTACCATTCAAAGATATGATTTCAAACGAATCATACATTGATTCATGAAACGATGGGTATTGGGATGCCAGGTGGTCCTCTCTGCAACCTTTTTTCACACGAATGTACGTATCAGGAGGAACTAGATTGTATCGAACCAATGCCTCTCACGCAGAACCACTAGTTTTTACTTGAGACTTGCGCCGTTCACCAGTACAAGATTTCATCTGTTCTGGAGTATGCTCTTTTACAGGTTTCCCACACATTGCACAAGTCGGGGTAATCGCAATAGGTTTTCTTTCAAACTTCATAAAATTCCTCGTCCTGATCACTTGATTCTAGTACAATTAAATTATTTTTGTTAATAGACTGGTCGAGCTGAATAATTGATCGTAGTATTAGTGCAGAGATGCCAATATGAGATGTAAGAAACGCAGTGGCTTGTTCTATAGAGTTTTCACCTCGATATCCTTCATCATATGTCATTTCTATCATTCCCTTGTCAGTCTCAACAAGCGCAGTGATCAAAGAATATGGTCCAAGTTTTGCATCTTTTCCTTGAAGATATAGATTCAATGTGACATTTTGTACAACATGACCTCGTTCCAAAAATTTTCCTCCAGACATTAATACAATTGTCTTGTCAGGAGCCCTTTCAATTCTTTCTGAATCTGCAACTTCAATTACTTTCACCATGTATTAATCATAGCATCATTCTAGATAATCTTTGTTAGTGGAAATATTATAAAATCAAAAGTTTAGAGTTGAATTATTTTTCTTCATCTATTGTACCGCCCTGACCATAAATTGCAGGTATTGATACAGTACTAGTAACATGTGGTACGCTCCTCACTTTTCCTATTGTTAAATCAACTTTTGCCACATCAGGTGCTTGAATCTTGACAAAAATATCATACTTGCCCATTATTCCATTTACTTCAACAATGTTCGGTAATTCTTTTATTTTTTCTATAACTTCTTTTTCATTTCCAGGTATACATGTTGCAAGAATATATGTAATCATATCAAATCATGACTGTTCCAGATGTTAAATATCTTTTGAAAAAACCAGAACAAAACTAGTAGTTTTTGTTGTAACTTTTCCAAAGAATCAGGGTCCGATAGAACAATTTTCTAGCACAATCCACTGATCAGGTCTAAATATCACAAAATCAATACCCGTTTTAATGAGTAGAATAATGTCTGCAATTGCACTAGCCAGTATTCTAGTACTGTCTGTTATGGTATTTAATGGACCTGCCGGAATTGGCTATACTGCAAATGCATTCTCTGACAGAGATGACAAGCCAAAACAATTCAAGAATGACCATGATGAGTTTCATGGAAAGAGAAATATTTGTCCAAGTCAAAGCTTTTTGACAGAGCCAAATTCAAGAGGTGCCAAACAAATTTTGGACATTTCATATATTGCACAAAATGATGAAGATTCTGGAATTGGAAGTTATTGGGCACTTGATCATTTCAATGAGCACCTAAAGGTGTGGAAACTTGCAGATGGTTCATTTTATGCAATCAAAAAATTTGATGGCATATTTGCGGCACCACAAGGTGCAATGGATCCAGGTACAGGAACACATGCACAAAACGAGTCCTCATTTGGAGACATAACCGGAGGATACGTGGCAATACTTAACGGAACATTTGCACCAGGAACACATCCCACTAGTGGAAACATTGGAACGTTCAACTATGGTGGAACGACAAGTGATATACTTCTTGGAACATATAGTACCCAAACAGGTGCACCAAATCCATACGACTGGACAACTGCATATTTTAGCACCCAAAGCGGTTTTACTGAAACACATTGGGGATGGACATACACTCTAGACCCAGAATTCCAATCAAGCACTTCAGTCAACCAATGGTGTAACTATAACGATGCAGATGGCGGAAACTCTGGCAACATAAAATCATAATCCCAAAACTCTTTTCTTTATTTTTCATCATATACACTAGACAATCTCTAAACCAATTTGTTACATTATTTGCACATAGTATGGTATCTCAATATAACCAGAACTCTAGACATGAAACTAAGGGATACTGCTACAGAGAATTTGATACAAATGTCAGAGAATGTCAGAGAGGAAATAACTCGAGATGTCTTGGACACATTTGGTATTGACCTATCAAATCAAGAACTTGTACACCATGACAAGACAAAACCTGTTTGGACCCAGCAGATTCGTGATAACAAGGCTTTGAAACAAGAATTGGACTCATTCCTAAGACTAGTACATAACAATGTAGAACATTTACCTGAAATGATAAAATTTGAAAAAGAACACCCCGATACAATTGAAGAGAACAACTCTCATGACTCAATATCTTATGATCTTGAGTTTCTTTGGATATGTGAATCTCATGTGAAAAAATTTGAGAAAGAAAACTATCTAACACAGAAGGAAATATCAAAATACAGTACTCAAATTCAAGAGTTAAAAGACAAGATACGAGATATCACAGTAGATAATCTACAAAAATAATGTATTTACAAGTGAATTTTAGAAGTCCTTGACAAAATAACTACTGCAATTACGGATACAGATATTGCAAGGCCTACCAATGGACCAAATTCAGGAATTACAGTAGTTCCAATCAATTCAATTTCTTTAGAGTTGGCAGGAATTGTACAATCAAGTATGCGCATAGTATCAGTCTCACTTTGAGCACACAGGATCTGGGCTCCGTCAATTTTTACCAGGATGTTTCCTCCGGGTGCATCAATTATTGTTTTTGGAATTTGGTATTCTTGATTTACTGAAATGCCAGGCGCTTGAGATGTATCCATGGAAATTTGTATTGTATTATTAGCAGATGATACAATGACATTATTGTATTTTATCAAGTTTGTACCATTTGTCCTTATTTTTATTTCACTATCAAAGACAGGAATCGTACTCAATTCTCCAGAATCTAATACAAAATGTAGTTGATCTGAAGAATTATTATATTTGATATTGATTGTATACGTTCCCCCAACTGAATTATCATTTAATACAAAATCATGTACAAACAAATTGTTTAACAGATTTACCTGTCCCACATCATAGACATTCCCCATGGGACTTCTAACAATTATAGCCACAGGATTGCCATTTACAATCTGCCCAACAGATCCACTGATTATTACCTTGTCTCCTGGTTGATACGAATCCTTGTTTGTGGATGCTGAAATCCCAGAATCATCTGCATAAATTGGAATGATAACTGACGATATGACAAGAAAAGGAATTAGAAAAATGATATTCTTTGAAACATTCATCAAAGGTCTGTGAGATTCATATGATATTTAACTGTGGTTTTATTTCGTATCAAAAATTAAACCGTAATGTGTGAATCTAGAAGAATGAATCAAGGCCTTTTTTTGTTACAGTTGTTTCTCGCTGCTCCAAAAACTTGTTCATTTTTTCACCCATCCCCTTTGCAGCAGTAACCTTTCGCTTTCCTATCCAATAATACGTCTCATCAGTAGTATCTTTAGCAATCAAAACAACTAGTTTTCCATAATCTTTTCTTCCAGTACGACCTTTTCTTTGGACATATCGAATTGAGCTTGGAACATTATCAAAAAACACTACAAGGTTTACTTCAGAAATGTCAAGGCCTTCTTCCCCCACACGTGTTGCAATTAACACCTTGTATTGTCCATCGCGAAATTTTTGTATTGTCTCTATCTGTTTTTTTTGTTTAAGACCAGTCTCACCAGCTTTTCCAATTAGAAATCCTGCTGGGATTCCCATCTCATTTAATTTCTGATGTATGACATCAACTGAATCCCTATAGCTTGTAAAGACGAGTACTTTTCCAGGGATGTCGTGCAGTACATCCTTTAGTTTTTCTATTTTTGAATGCTCAATTCCTTTTTCTTGTGCTTGTTTTGCAAGCCTTACTGCTTTTCCAAAATTCATATCATTTTCAAACAAATCTTTGATGCCAACTCCTTTTTTCTCCTGAGTCCTTTCACAAAACCTAAGAAAAGATGTAACACCATGAGATTCAAACACGTTTAATGCATGAATAAGGCGTATTGCAGTAAAGAGTGGCTTGGCAGCTCGTCTATTTTGTCTTAAAACAAATTCTCGTACACGTAAAAGTTCAGACATTGACCTGCTTCCAGAAAGATTTAATCCAAGTTTTTTGAGTTCAAGATATCTAGAATCAAGAGTAGCTTTGATCAATGACTGTATCTCTTTCATCTCAGGTCCAAGTTCAACTGTAATCCATTGAGTGTCTGTTTGTTGAACATATGGGCTTACATCAGGACTCTCTTCTGTTCTCTGGGCGATGCTTGCAATCTTTAGTATCTTTACCATCTCCTCTGCCTTTTGTTTCTCGCTTGGTAAAGTAGCAGTCATACCAATTATTCTGACATTCATGTTTGCAAAACGCTCTGCAATTCCAGAATATGCATAATCACCAACAGTTCTATGAGCTTCATCAAATATCACAAGTGAAAACTGATCAGGGGACACAATTTGTCTATCAAGGTCATTTTTTACAATTTCAGGAGTTGCACAAATTATGCTGTTTACCCATAGTTTTTTTCTTTTTGCAAGTAAATCTTCGCCTGTAACAAGAGCAATGTCATCAATTAGTAAATTACTTTTTAGAAACTCATAATGTTGGTGAGCCAAGACTCGAGTTGGAGCCAAGAACAAGACTCCACCTTTTCCTCTTGACAAAAATTCTGCAATCACATGTAATGCAACAGTAGTTTTCCCAAGTCCTGTTGGAAGCACAACCAAACAATTTTCTGCAATTGCTTGTCTTGCCAAGTTGTCTTGATAATCCCTATGCTCTATGCTTAACTTTTTGATATACCGATGTTCTACGAAATTACCGCTCAATTAATTCATAATTGTCATCATCCGGGTAAAAAGCTTGTTTGGAACAAAGAGTTGAGCTTTACTTTCTTTCCTTTTCACTTGAAAAATTTGTAATCTTATATTGGAGCATTATACAGTTTCCATGTGAACAAGTCATTTGACCGCCCTACTTGGGATGAGTATTTCATGCTACAAGCAGAATTGGCAAAATTACGATCAAATTGCATTACACGACAAGTTGGTGCAGTCATAGTACGAGAAAACAGGCAGATTGCCACAGGCTATAACGGAACACCGCCAGGGGTAAAAAATTGCTTTGAGGGAGGCTGTAAAAGATGCCAACTTCGAATGGAAGGAAAAGTTGCATCAGGTGAAGGTCTTGACAGATGTTTGTGCAATCATGCGGAAGCAAATGCCATCATGCATTGTGCAATACTAGGAGTAGGCTCTGGTACCAAAAACTCTACTCTGTATACTACATTTGTTACATGTTTAGAATGCAGTAAAATGGCAATTACAATTGGAATTAAAAAAATAGTATGCCTAGGAAGTTATCCTGAAACAGATTACGGGTTATTACATGACGCAGGATTGGAAGTAGTAGTTTTAGACAAGAACAGGATAAATCATTGGATAAAAGTCCTTCTTGAAGAACCAAATGCCAATTTTATACCCAAGTGATGATACCATGTCAAATGCAATAGAAGAAGTAACAACCACTATGCCACCAGCACTACTGGTCTCAGCAGCATATGATGGTCTGAAAAAATGCGCACTACTCAAGTTTTATGAACCAAAATCTCAGACACTAAAAATTTGGTTTGACAATACAGGACACAAACCATATTGTTATTCAAAACTAGATCCAGAAGAACTAAAGTTTTTGTCAAGTAGAACAGATGTATTAAAACTAGAAAGTATCAAGCGAGAAGACTTACTAAAAGACAAAATGATTGATGTTACAAAAATTACAGTGACCGATCCACTTGCAATTGGTGGCACTCAAACTGACAAGAGCATAAGAAACACTATGGAGACATGGGAATCAGATATCAAATATTATGAAAATTATCTTTATGACAATTCATTAATTGTTGGTAGATATTACACAATAGATGATGGCAAACTCAAGGAATATTCGTATCCCATACCTGATGAGGTACAACTTGCACTAAAGGGTCTGTTATTTGACAAGATAACAAACACTGGAATAATAGATGTACAAGGATTTCAAAATCACATAAGTGAATGGGCAAATCTTCTCAATCAGCCCGTACCCAATATACGAAGAATCACCTTTGATATCGAGGTAGAGTCAGAGACGGGAAGAATTCCAGATCCCAAGGTTGCAGATAAAAAAATTACAGCAATTGGATTTTGCGCAAGTGATGATTACAAGGCAGTCTTTGTCCTAAAACGCGCCAGTCTACAAATGGGAACAGATGAACTTCCAAAAGATGTCAAGATAAGTTTCTACGATGAAGACAAGGAAGCGGATATGCTAAGAGATGCTTTCAAGGTTTTGGAAAATTATCCGTTTGTTATAACATTCAACGGAGATGAATTTGATATGCCGTTCATGTATAACAGAGCAGAACGACTTGGTATTCCACTAAAAGAAATTCCATTGATAATGATGCGTGATTCTGCCACCCTAAAAAGAGGTGTACACATTGATTTGTATAGGACATTTTCTAACCGTTCATTTCAAATCTATGCATTTTCCCACAAGTATACCGATTTTTCGCTAAACACTATCTGTGAAGGACTAATTGAAGAATCCAAAACAGAATACGAAGGAGAATTGGAAGATCTATCACTTTATGAATTGGCAAATTATTGCTTTAATGATTCAAGAATCACGCAAAAGCTTACTAGTTTTAACAATGATTTATTGATGAATCTTCTTGTTGTCATAACAAGAATTGGACGCATGCCAATTGATGACATATCAAGAATGGGAGTATCCCAATGGATTAGAAGTCTGTTCTATTATGAACATAGAAAACACAACTATTTGATACCACGAAGAGAGGAACTTGATCAAAAATCCGGAACTGCATCAACAGAGGCAGTCATAAAAGACAAGAAATATCGCGGAGGCCTAGTAGTTGAACCCACCGAAGGAATTCATTTCAATGTCTCTGTAATGGACTTTGCAAGTCTGTATCCTAGCATCATCAAGGTGAGAAATTTGTCATATGAGACAGTAAGATGTATTCATGATGAATGTAAAACAAACACAATACCTGGCACCGCACACTGGGTTTGTACCAAGAAAAATGGTCTAACAGCTACCTTGATTGGTTCATTGAGGGATTTACGTGTAAATTATTACAAGAGTCTATCAAAAAACCCCAATCTTTCTGCTGATCAAAAACAACTGTATACAGTAGTAAGTCAAGCACTCAAGGTTATTTTGAATGCAAGCTATGGTGTCATGGGAGCAGAAATATTTCCGTTATATTGTTTACCTGTTGCGGAAGCCACTACAGCAGTTGGAAGATTTACAATTTTAGAAACGATTGAAAAATGTAAATCATTTGGAATTGATGTACTGTATGGTGATACTGACTCTTTATTTTTAAAAGCACCATCACAAGATCAAGTGCATAAGGTAGTTGATTGGGCGAAAAGTGAATTTGGTGTAGATTTAGATTTGGACAAGGAATATCGTTATGTTGTATTTAGCAAGAGAAAGAAAAATTATCTCGGAGTGCAAAAAGATGGCAAAGTCGATGTCAAGGGCCTAACTGGAAAAAAATCACATACACCGCCATTTATCAGGAATCTATTTTATGAAATACTTGGAATATTGTCCCAAGTACAAAATGAACAGGAATTCTCTCAATCTAAAACAAAGATTGGTGATATGATATCAGGATATGCAAAAAAGTTAAAGGCAAGGCAGATTCCGCTTGTAGAACTTGCATTCAATGTAATGATTAGCAAGGCTCCTGCAGAATATGTAAAAACTATACCTCAGCACATCCGAGCTGCCAAACAGCTAGAACAGACAAGAGAGATAAAAAAAGGAGACATTATTTCATACGTAAAGATAATCAACAAACCAGGGGTAAAACCAACAGAAATGGCAAGACCTGACGAAGTTGATACTCCAAAATACATGGAATTTATGGAAAGTACGTTTGATCAAATATTATCTTCAATGGACTTGGACTTTGCAAGCCTGATTGGCAAGCCAAAACAGACTGGGTTGGACCAATTTTTCTGGAAATAGAGACTTGGTTTATAGCAAATATTGATCGATTCCAGCCCTCAAAAAGTCGTTAAAATCCAGCATAAACCCTAAAAACGGTCAAATGTTTACACCTGTGTGTCAAGTCTATCAGTACTAAAATTTATAAAGAAAGTTATAGAAATTACACATATGCGAAAAGATTCATGTAGAAACTGCGGTGTTACAATGGAGGAATTCCAACGTTGCACCGTATGTAGCGAAGTAAACCAGTTTGTCTGCGCTACCTGTAGAAAGGCAAGCGATGAGCAGGTTCACCCAGAATGCAGTCTGATCGCAAGAAACGTTGTCTGCAACTAGATATTTTTCAAATATTCAGAACTCAAACAATTTTACTTGCTAAAGACTACATTTTCAACTTTATGTCAAAAAGAGTATTTTTGGAATAAACATTAGTTTTACTAATCATCTCAAAAATCTTAATTTTTTACTTGTTAAAAATATCAAGATTTGAAATATTACTCAACTAATACTTACTCCAACTTTTTTGTTATACTTTAGACATGATTTGGCCGATAAATTTGGGCCGGGATGACATATCATGTGATAGTCATTTCTGGTCTAACGTAAAATTCAAAAATTCTCTTGAGGGGTTTTGTTCACGTGGTTCAAGTCCCTCATTTAAAATACAAAATAGGAAACACCGGGGCAGGTTTGATTAAATTAGTTTAATACACTAACCCTGAATTTTGCC
>CAYWWR010000015.1:0-21543 GCA_964462165.1 uncultured Nitrosopumilaceae archaeon | reverse complement strand
GTAGATTATCAAGTTCAAGTAAATGGTGATAGCCAAGGTGCAACCATTGACTACAAGATAGTGCTAACCCCAACAGTGACAGGATACATGTTATACAAGAGCAATGGAGACACACCTACAGTATTTGACATATCATGGATGGGATTCAACATGACAGGTCCAGCAGTAATCTCAACTAGTAATCTAGGAAACTTGGACATTAATTCACCAATAGGAATAATCCAGAACGAATTACCAGATGTTTACAACGTATTGAAAGGAACCGCTGCAGAAGGCCCTCTCAACATCAGCCTATTAGATGCAAGTGCACTTGTAGGATATCCAATTGAAAAGTGGAATACCCTTTTTGACCCAGCATACACCCTTAGTGATGCAGTAGGTCTAGGATACAACGGAACAAAGGTAGCAGTAACATCATTTGCATATGGTCAAAGCGACATTTACCAAGGATCAATGAAGGCATCTAATATCGAGGTAGACTTTACATCAGGTTCTGACAAGTATCACTTGACAATAGTTGAAAGAGCAAGCTCTGGCACACTTGATGCAGACGGACATGCAAACGGATTAGAAGTTCAAGGAGACCCAGCAATTTCAACAACAGTTGGTGCATCTACAAACGGGGGTACTGCAACAGCTCAGGGTCTTTCAACTATGACAATTTATGCAATGGCAGGATTTGCAGGAATTATTGCAGTCGGAATTTTCATCTGGAGTAACAAGAAGATGAAAGATGCAGCAAAGCGTGGAGTAGACAACAGCCCAGCACCAACATACCAATATGAAACAAGAAAGCACTGGGTAGACAAATTCGACGAAGAAAAGAAAGAATAAAAAATATTCCAAGTCATTTTAAAAAAAAAGTGCGTGCCAGCCGTAACCCTCCTTCTGTTTTCACGATATTACGCTATGCGGCCTACCTAAACAAAGTGCAGCGCTTATTGTTTGATTTGGCCTTTCTCCGCGTGGGGCAGATTTTTCATTCCCGTACTGGAAACCTCAGGCTTTACCATCATAGTACGCCAGGTAGGATTTTTTTCTGTGCTGTTGCCAATCATCTCTGACTATCCGTCTCCGGATCACACTTGCTGCAAGGAGGGAGGAGTTTCCTCTGCCGTGGCAGTGATCGTTCACTGGCTCGCATGACATACAAAATCAAGATTAGTTATTTTAGCATTGGGAAGAACAAAAACTAGAATCAACTGGTTGGACACATTCCAAATTTGTCAAAAATTCGTGCCTATTTTCAAAAGATCTACAAGTAGAGATTTATTCTACCACTCAGAGCTCACGAATAGATAGCTTATGGAACACGATTCGCATGCAGGTCTTGTCCGAAGCCTCTCATTGCTTGACATAACAATGATTGGAATTGCAGCAATGATTGGAGGTGCAATCTTCAACCTAGTAGGCCCTGCAATGCACGAAGGTGGACCATCTCTTATGATAGTATTTCTTGCAAGTGGAATAATCAGTTTCTTTACTGCCTTGACATATGCAGAGCTTGGTTCTGCATTTCCAGAGGCAGGCGGAGGCTATAGATGGGTCAAAGAAGGCCTGCCAAGACCAAATGCGTTCATCAGTGGATGGATAGCATGGTTTGCCCACATGATAGCAGGAAGTTTGTATGCAGTATCAATTGGAGACTTTTTTGGAAGCATACTAACCAGCGCCGGAGTTGCAGCCCAGTATGGAGGAATACCACTTGAAAAAATCATTGCAATTTTATCCATCATACTTTTCACATATGTAAATTATCGAGGAGTCTCACTTACCGGAAAGATTGGAAACGGACTGACTTTCATGCAGCTAGTCATAATTATCATCCTCATATCATCAGGAGTTTATGCAATGAGTTTTGTAAATCACAACTGGGCAGTAAACTTTCAGCACTTTGTTCCAAATGGAATGACAGGATTCATCCTGGCAATGGGAATCACATTTATCGCATTTGAAGGATATGAAATAATTGTTCAGGCAGGAGAAGAGGTAAAGAATCCCAAAAAGAACATTCCAAAAGCAATATTCATCACACTTGGAGTAGTAACTGTACTCTACATCGTTTTTACATTTGTCTTCCTAGGAGGAATTGATTCATCAAAGGTAGGAAAAGAAGTTTGGCAGTTCATTGGCGATAACCAAGATGTCGGAATTGCAAAAGCTGCAGAATACCTCATACCATATGGAACAACACTTGTCTTTGTAGGAGGACTGGTGTCAAGTATTGCAGCACTTAGTGCAACAACATTTTCGTCAAGCAGAGTATCATTTGCAATGGGCAGACAATACAACTTGCCATACATCTTTAGTTCCATTCATAAAAAATACCATACACCACACTTTGCAATAATTGCATCAGGTGTTATCATGATAATAATGGCATCATGGTTGCCACTAGAACAAATTGCACTTGTAGCAGGTGTCATGTTCTTGTTTTTATTCACACAGGTAAACTGGGCTGGAATTAACATCAGGAGACTATACGGTCACAAGCTTGACTATGGATTCAAGATTCCACTGTTCCCACTCATGCCAATAATTGGAATAATTTGCAAGGCAGGACTTGCAATATTTTTGCTCATATACAATCCACTTAGCTGGGTGATTGCAATAATTTGGATACTAATTGGATTCTCAGTCTACAAGCTGTACATATCAAAAAAAGAGATAGAACACTATGCACCACTTGTTGCAAACATTGGCCCGTCAGAAAGAAAGAGTTACAGAATCATGGTGGTCTTTAACAAAAAGACAATTGAAAAACTAGTCACAATTGCATCTGCGATTGCAAAGGACAAGGATGGCGAGATATCACTTTTGAATGTTGCAACAATACCTCTTCAGATCCCACTTTCAATGGGCCACAGGTTTGCAGAACCCATCATGAAGACATTCGATGGCTTGAAAAACATGCCAGGCTTTTCAGACCATAGATATCTTGTCAGGCTGTCACATGACAACACTGAGGCAATTTTGGCAACAACAGAAGAGCAGGGAATCAACCTCTTGATAATGGACTTTTTTGATCTGAAAAACAACAGAAAGCTTCTCTCGCTTGCAACATGTGACATACTTGGAGTGAGCATCAAAAAAGAGTTTGAAACTGAATTACCAAATATTGTGGTATCATACGACAAGGGCAGACACTCTGACCTGGGACTAGAGATTGCACATGCATTCTCAAATGTAAGTGGAAGCAAGATACGAATCATACGCGGTGTGGTAGAATCCCCAGAAGAAGAAAGAGACATTTTGAGTAGAATAAATGAAAAAATGTTCGACCTTGATTTGAAAAAGGTACCTGTTGAAAGAGTATACCCAACAAGTTCAGAGATAACAAAAGACTTGCTTGAAAACCTCAACAAGGCCCCAGAGATTGTAATTGTAGGGGCAGGAAACCAATCAGAGCAGGCATTCAGTCCAAGAACAATGGAGATTGTAGAAAAATCAACATACAGCGTCTTTGTGGTAAGAGATTCAAGGTTTGCAAGCATCAAGGCAAGATACTTTTGGCAATTAATTGCTCCAAGGTTGAAAGAAAACAGGGTGATTTACAAGATTTATCGCAGCATCTACAGATTTAGACCAGCCAAGAAAGTCACTTCGCCTGAAGACTACTTTTCATCCAAAGTCTAAAAATTCATGATATGTTTCATGAATTAAAATAATAAAATTATTGACAAATATCATTCAATTTTCAGGTACTAGAATTGGCAATACTAATGCATATCAATAGTTGCGCCATTCCAACATAAAATGTCAAACTTGTCAAAGATTATTGCACTAACTCTATTTCGTCTTTAGAACGAAACAAAACTTCTTCAATTTCTCTAGGTGTCTTCTTTGGAAGTATTATTTCAATACCCAATATTCTCCCTGTTTCATCAACATCAAAGAATCGATTATCGCCTAACGGGATTGTTTCCGTAACTTTTCTTTTATCTTTAGTTAGACTGATGTATACGGAGTTTGCTTCTTGATCATATTTTAAAGCCATTTGTTTGTAATTTCCCTGTGGTAGTCCACATTACTGTAATTATCAAAACTTCTGTATTAAACTTACTATGAACAACCATAAGATATGATTGATTTTGTGTGAACGGGTGTGTAGATAGACCATAACTAATGTAATTTTCACCGTCAGCATCATAGACAGTCTCAATAGGACTGTTGATTATGGTCTCAATTTGAATTTCTGTGATGTCTCGGTCTAATGCTCTGTCAGAAGCATGCTGAGTCATTATAATACGTCTTTTTGGATGTGACAAGTCGTAGCAGATGAGAACTAGGATTACCAAAGGGTTTTGGTTATAGATTATATTGTTAATTCTGAGATTATTTTTTCAGAGATAGTTTATCTTTCTTTCATCAACATGATTTCTTGAAATCAAGAGCCTACAGATTCTCTTAGTATAGTTCTTTTAAAACAATCAAACAAAATCATAGTCAAATCAAAGATATTTCAAAACTATACTTCAAGACCATACTCTTGCGATATTGTTATGATATCTTCTGTTGTTTTTGCACCAAGATAATCCTGTAACAAATACTGGTTCAAGTCAAAAAATGTATGGCCCCACTTGAACTTGCCAAGTACAGAGTCTGCCATGTCTTTGTAATCCATCACATAAAGAGCACCTGCTATTGCTTCAGCTGTTGTAAGCTTGCCAACTTTGGAATAGTTGACAGGATTTCCTGCAAGAAGCGGAGGAAGTTTTCTTGATAGCCCTACAAATCTTTTGAGAAACATGTTTTGTGCAAGCTCCCAAGAACAGTCAATTGCAGTAAGTGATGTTGTAAGGTCCCGGTCAGTTTTTAAAACAAATTCTTTTGCAAATGGATTTAAAATCATGTCCTTTCCAGTCAGATGCTTGATGCGTTTTGCAATTCCAAATTTTACAAGTTTTGCAGCAGTACACTTGGATGGGTCATCCTGCTCAAACATTAACACCTGGATTTGCATCAAAGATACAAAAATCTGTCAACAATAAATTGTTTGAGATTTGAAAAAATTATTTTGTTGTGTAAGTGACTTGATAATAGAATTTAGTCACTTGAGCGTTTTTGATTATTTGAACACCCCACTGTCCATTTGGAATTACATCACCAGTATGTGCAGGTATGATGCTAAACTGTGCCAGTCTGCCCCCAGTTCCTGAATACCCTACAAGATATCCCATACCATCAACTGTTACAGTCTGATATGCTCCTCCTGCCTGGACAGTAGACCCTGATACTTTACAGCCAGAATCAGAGCCAATGATACACGTTCCATCTTGTGCACTCACTTTGAGGCTCACAGAATTTACGTCACTTGGGTTTACAAGTAAGAGACCGTCAAATTCCCGTGGATAGTATGTCGCATTTCCATTCGGTGTTGAATCAAGATTTATTGGAACAACAGATTGTGAGATCTGACTTGTTTTTGCAACAAACGTGTTAGCAGTCTTTGACGGTTTCTGTATTGGTCCAATAGTAGATGGAACAACTGTTGGTGGTGAAGTAGACGGGGTAGATTGTGTAGAGTTGGTTACAGTTTGATTTGTACTAGTTGTTGGTGTTGTTTGGGTTTGGTTTACAATTGGAATAGTATTGACTGGTAGTTGGTTTACTACACTAAAGTATGCATAGTATGCTCCAAATGGAACCTGTGCAATTATGGTGTAATTTCCAAATGGTGCATTGTTTGGAATTTTATAATTATAGTTAAAGGAACCAAATTGATCAAACGGTACAGTGACTGTTGGTATCACGATTCCTGAACTTGACACTACTTGGCCCTCACTGATTGTAGTATCATTTGCAAGGCCAAATGAAAGATCCAAATTATTAAGTGAGATTATGCTGCTTGTCCTTCCAGTAACAAGTACAGTTTGTCCTGGAAGATATTTGTCAGAATCAGTAGTCATGTATACTTGTAGCCCAGTAGAAGCTGTTGATTCAAACGGGTCAGAGACAGTAAATGACGAGATTATTGTATTTGTAAGATATTGAACATACAACTTGTAGACTCCAGCATTCCAGACTCCAATGTGGAATGGAACCGTGGCATAGTATTGACCACCTTGGTTGACATTTGCAGTGCCACGGTAAATTTCTTGACCAGTACTAGAATAAATCGAGATTTGAACTCCAGTGTTTGTACCTTCAGTTGCAGCATTTTGTGTTTGAACTACCTCTCCCCAGATCTTTGCTACATCTGTTGAAGTATAGTTTGTCTTGTCAGTCATTACAACAAGTGGAGCAATGTCTTGGTTCGGTTGTGGATTCTGGGACACTTGGAAATACAAATCAGAGTTTGCATTGACTGATGTTATCTGTATGTGATATATTCCATAGACGTTAATTGTCGGATCAGATACAGGAGAAGACGACCGGTCAGTAAGTATTTGTGCACCTTGAACTGCAGTGCTTGCCACGGTCCAACTCCATGAAAAATGACCATTTGTGATAGGCAACGGTGACGATATTTGTTCTCCATCAGGTTTTGTCAATGTTATAGTAAAAGATGAAGCAGTTGTTTGAGCAGAAATGTTTCCAGTCAACTGGACCAAGTCTCCAATGCCATAGACTTTTTTGTCAGTGCTTACAGCAATTCCACTCGGAGATCCTGTTGCAAGCGGGTCATATACTGTAAATGTTGTAGTAGCAGTTAGACTCATGTAAGTTGCTTTGAGCATGTAGGTTCCTGGTGCATATACTCCAGTTTGAATAATTTGTTGTACCTGATAATTACCGTTAGCACTAGGGAATACAGAATATGACAAGGCGTTTGCCTGTGCAGTAGGTGCGGTCTGGTTGCCTGTAAATGTCGAGATATTTGCATGCAAGTTACCAGCAGACGTTAGCGGCATACCTGTCGAATTCAATACTTGAATACTCACACCAAGTCCGGAATTTTGAGTAGAGATCTGGATGGGATGTAAAATTTGGCCAAATACTGTTATTGAATCACCTATAGCATACAGATTCTTGTCTGTAGCAATTGTGAGTGGAGCAGATGATGTGGTACCATTGTATGTAGACGGGTCTTGTACCACAACAAAGTCAGACTCTGCAGTACCTTGTGGAATTGAAACAATCACCCTATAACTTCCCAGACTGCTTGATGTTCCAGAAAGTGGAAATTGGTATGAAAATGTATTATCAGATTTGAGGTTGACTTGGGTATTGAGATTTACAGCATTTGAAATACCAGAACCGCTACTAGTTCCACTTGTAGCAGCACCAGTCTGGATTATTTGCAGATTGGGATTTAGTCCAACATTTTGCAATCCTTGAAGTAGTGTACTTCCAGATATTGTGACGGTTGCACCTGGGCCATACACTTGCTTGTCAGTTGATACGATTATCTGACTTGTTTGTTGTTGGGCAGGAACTAGTATGAAAGTTGTAGTGGCAGATACTCCACCATAAGTTGCAGACACACGATATATTCCATAAACAGGGTTCACTCCATTAACTAGTATCCCAGAGCTACCAGTGCTACTTTGATATGGATTTACAGAAGTTATTTTTCCAGTAGAATCAGGAAATAAATTTCCTTGATATATCAAAACATTTGTTGGATCAAAGACCTTGTACTGGACTGGAGTGAGTGGAATTACAGTTGAGACCATTCCTTGC
This sequence comes from uncultured Nitrosopumilaceae archaeon, assembly GCA_964462165.1. Lineage (GTDB taxonomy): Archaea > Thermoproteota > Nitrososphaeria > Nitrososphaerales > Nitrosopumilaceae > Nitrosotalea. Next base: position 13,917 of record CAYWWR010000015.1, on the reverse strand, counting down.
AATACAATAGGCTGTGAAGTTGTGTAATTGGAATGATCTGTAGAGATAGTAAGTGTTGTAGGAGCGGCTTGTGTTGGCGGAACAAATGCTGCAGAATTTAATGTAAATGTAGTTGATGTTTGCACACCAGCGTATGATGCAGAAACAGTGTACGTTCCTTCAGTGAATCCCAGTACTTGATCAGTCTTTACAGACTGGGAAAACTTGAGATTATTACTAGGATACAGTGAAAATGTTTGCTTGTATCCTTGCGGACCAGACAAGACCACGTTAACAGTTTGAGGAATAGAAGATACTGCAGAATTCATTACAATTTGTGATACGCCACCACTAATGTTTACAAAGTCTCCAAAAGTATAGCTTGACTTGTCAGTTGACATGGTCATGGTTAGCTGATTTGATGTACTAGTTGTTGATGGTTTTCCATTTGAAAATCCTGGAGTTCCAGTAGTGAATATCCAGTCGCTTGCAGAGCCAGTACTAAGACCATCATACATCCTCTGCCATGTATTTCCATCACTTTGGGTGTCTGAAAGTGGAGGTGTTTGATCAATCACAGTACCAGTTGAGCTTGTTAACTGGATTACAGCACCTGCCTGTGGAAACCAAAGCGGTACATAATGATATACGATAAACTGTTGACTTGCAATTGTAGTACCTGCCGATATGGTGTAGACTTGTTTTAGTCCAGTTGTTGCACCAATAGTCCACCCTCCAATATTTACGGCAGAACTTGTAGGATTGTACAGTTCAACCCATTGGGCTGGTGACTTGGTATAATCAATAGCTGGATTTACCTCTATTTCGTTTATTACAACATGGTTTGCAATTGTAGGAGTTTGCCCAAATGCAGTATAACTTTGACCGATAACAAGTAAGAGGACAATTCCTACGACAAGGCTGGAGCTAGAGTGTTTCATCTGTTATACCATTTCAAGTCAACTTTCGGAATTTTAGGTGTAGATGGTACAAAAGTTGAGCTTGTTGTTAAAGCCAGATATGCCTGAATTTGCATAAACAAAAGACTCGTCCAAGTATTATAAGGAATACTCAGAATTTATACCAAAATTAGATGATAATTTTCTATGCAGAATCGCATTTGGGGCACTTGTTATCCACTATTTTTTGCCCACATGTTACACAGATACCTTGGCCAATCTCTCTTTGAATCTGTCTTTTTCTCCTTCCAACAAATACCCTGATTGCAAAATATAACAAGACTGCAATTATCAGAGCATAAGCAGGTGCAAGAACTGACATTGTCCCAATCATCACAAACAAAACTCCTACAATCAAGAGAAGTTCGCGTTTTTCAAATTTCATTTTAATCTAGGACAAGAGTGTTTCCATAAATAGATATTGCCAGAACTCAGAGTCACGGAGGTACTTCATTCGCAGTACCCATAATGAACAAATTTGTCACTTTAAATTGAATGGGAGTATCAGCCGTTATGAAGAATAGAATCGCAAATAATGACATATACAATTCGGCTGGCGATGTCGACAGGTACAAAAGAGCACTTGGAAGATACAGCAACGGATTAGATTGTATAAAGTTCCTTGATGCGTTACTTTTAGCAGGAAGAAGTTGGATTAGAATTGCCAACTATGGGTATAGTTGTAAAAGAATTCTAGACCTAAAAGACGACAAGCCCCTCAAGTCATGGACTAGAGATGATTGCGAATATATTGTAAAAAAGTTCATCAGTTCTAATCTTAGTAACGCAACAAAGCAGGGACATTTTAGAACCTTGAAACGACTAGTGCATCATTGTAAGACAAATAATCTGCAGAGTGGGGAAGAAAAATACTGTGAAGAAGTTTCGTGGATAACACCAGGGTCTTTCTACGATAAACATGAAAAAATCCAATCAAAAGACCTCATCAAGGACACTGAAATGCTTGCCATGATTGAAGCAATTAAGAGAAAAGGAGCAAAGCATGTTAAAAGAAACATACTTGCACTTTACCTATTACTAGACGGTAGTTTCAGACCGGCAGAATTACTCAATATCAAAATCGGTGGAATAGAGTTTGAAGATGATTATGTCAGAGTTCATACAACAGGCAAGACGGGGCCTAAGACTCTGGCACTTGTTACATCATATGTTCCAATGAAGGAATGGATCTCTGAACACCCTGGTGCAGATAACCCCGATGCGTTTCTCTTGTTTGAAGATAATGAAGAGGGCAGGATGTCATACTGGCAATTGTGGAATCTTGTAAAAAAGTCTGCGGTAAAAGCTGGAATCAAAAAAAGAATCTGGATATATTTATTCAGACATACTAGCATTACAGAACACGTCAAGCGTCTGGGAAGAGTGGCCACGATATATGGAAATTGGAGTCACAATAGTCGCATGCCACAAAAATATACTCATTTGGCAGATTCTGATCAAGAAGATGCAATATTGAAGCTGCATGGCTTGAAAAGCAAGGATGAAAACTATTCCATGCTATTCTCAAAGATTTGCCCTTCTTGTAAGGAGCATAACTCTGCTGACAAGAGCCATTGTATAAAATGTGGTTTCATACTCTCAAAGAAACTTGCTCAAGAAAGAGAGTCCAGACGACGAGATCAGACAAAGAATCTTGAGATAAAGTATTCCAAAGACGTTGCCAGTCTAAGGAAAGACTATGATGAACTAAAGAAAATGCTTGCCAAAGTCTTGAATGAAAAGTAAATGACTATTTTGTTTTTGTGAGATTTTCCAGATTCTCAATCTTTCTTTCTACAGATTCCATTTTCTCCTTGATCTTCTCCAATACTTCTTTTGGTACTGCGATCATTTCGCTCATGACATATGATTTCCATTTTCATTTTAAACAGTTGTACAAGAGCGTCATCAGACATGATCATACCAAACAGGTAGGATCAGACTGAGGATCACAACAACAATTATTGATTACAACATAGCTGAATTTCAATCACATCCATTAAATCAAAAACCATTTCTAGTGATTGCGTGCCCACCTGTAAAGAATGCAATATTGTTTTTTACTCACAAGAAGGGTTTCAAGTACACGTTGAGAAAGTCCACGGCAAACCCAATTCATTGGATTCGTTTGCTGGCTCTGTTAAGTTGTAGTGCGATCATTACTAATTTTCTACGTGTTACAAGTCGAGTGCTGCAAAAGCCTCTGATAAATTGCTGCTATTTTCTCTTGAAATTAATTAGTGAAGAGTTAGATTCGGATCTTATTTTTCTATAAGATTCTAGTGCAGTAATTGTAAACGTACCAACAAAGAGTGCTAGCGGTATGGATAACCATAATGAATGTCTATAAAATATGAAATCTACAATTAACGCAGTTAATATGCAGAGGCTCTCAGAAACAACCAGTACGTAAAGGCTAGTTTTCAATATCTGTTTAGCATAAGGTTGCTTATACAGATAAGGCATCTTTGTCACCCCTATTGCAAAATTTCTAAAAGTTGTTTTAAGACTTGAAATGAAACTCCTATCCTTACAATCTAGTGCGGAACAACAGCCTTCCATTACATTGTCCAAATTGTATCTGCCAAGAATCGTGGCAAAGGTTGAGAATCCAGCAAGAGCATAACCTAGAATAAATCCGATGGATATTCCATCAATCCTTTGGTATCCAAACAAAAAGAAGCCCGTGTTTTCTCCAATCTCTGCTGACATTATGCAAAGGATCTCAATGCCTAATGCAGTGACATACATAGTTTTTACATTGAAAAAGAATTTTGCAAGTGTGCTCTTGTCACGTTTTTTGGCATGAATTTCAATGCAACAGCAATCCTCTTTGGCACAGATTTTACAATTAGATAATTCTTGCCTACTGCACATTTCAGGCATACAAAGACAATTAGCACACTTTACGGACAATACATACTTAACAAAAGTGAATTATTAAAACAATAGTCTATCTCTTACCCACGTTCTGAAGTAGAGCGACCCATTTGTAACACGAAGAAGAATCTCCTTATCACCCATCATCTTAACGGCACCCATTTGCTCAAAAACAGAAAGACAAAGTCGTACTTTAGTTGCCTATAGATGTCATCGTGGCTTTTTTCTTGTCATTACCTTGCCGTTTTTGATATGAACATAATTTCCCCGATTTTCAAGTACAGCCTTTGCAAAAGATCCACATTCTGGATCTAATACCATGTCCTTTAATCCTCGATCGCTGAGTTTTGAAAAATCAAACCCTATTGGTTTCTTGTCGTTTGTATCTGGTAATACAGCCGTGTCATTTTTCTTCTCTGCTTCCAAATTATGCGAATCTGAACTTCCAAGTTTCTTGCCCTCCTCTGTCGGTATGAAATATTCCTCTCTTTTGGTCTGGGTGATATTTTTCCCTCCTTCCAAGGCAAATTTTGTATTTCTAGTCTCAATATAGCCACGTTCTGCCACGCCTTTTTGCTCAAGTTTCCACAAAATCCCCATGACATCATATGCAGAAAGTTCTGCCTTGTAGGCAACAGACTGAGCCGTACCACCGCCTTTTAGTATGTTGTACACCTCAAGTTCTTCCCTAGTTAGATGAGTTACAGAATTGTTCTGTATGTTGCCAAGTCGCTCTACTGCATCAGGTGGTATTAGTATAATATTGTAAAACTGTTTTGCAATATTATTTTTGTTCATTGCATCTACAACATACTGTTTGTGTTTGTCTGAAAAAACTATAAACCATACATCGTATCCGAGTTCAAAGTTTTTCCTGAAATTTTCAACAACTTGTCCTTCATGTTTTGTCGGGTCTATCTCTACTTCTACTGCAATTATTTTTTCAGACCAATACAGAGGATCATATGTTATATCTTTTGAATCATCACGTCTTTGTGGTTCAAATATCAACAAGTCTGGTCTTTGTTCTCCCTTGTCACCAAGATCTGGAATACAAAACTTGAATGTTTTTTGCTGCATGTTCATTATAAGAAATATTGTAGTCTGGTGTAGTGGAGACCCTGCACGTCTTCCCATCATGGCTTGTGAGAAAAAACTATTGTATGCAAGGCCTGACAAAACATAACGAGTGACAAGTTTGTCATCGCCATCGTTAAATGTTGTATTTTTACGCTCTACTAGATGTAATTGATTAACTAGGATATCGTCAAGTTTTGAAAAAACATCTCGCTTGTTTACTGGAAACATTTTGTAAACAAATTCATAGATCTCATCTTTTGTCATATCCCTATTTTCATTATACAGCAAGAGCAAGATTGTTGCCTCAAGTGGTGTTACTTGTGGGGAATAATGTTTCGACTTTGTCGGCATGACATATCTTTCAAACGATGTTGGTTCGCCATACTTTTCTACACTATATCTTGCCAATTCCTTCCAGTCTTTTTTCCTATCAACTATTGGAACGGCTATGAGTAATCCTGTATGTGGCGGGTTCCCCTGGGAATAAAAGGCAAATCTTCCCTGCGTCATTGATGTGAGCTGCTCGACTGATACCGGCATTACAGTCTTGAACATGTTTGCAGTCTCCATATCCACTTTGAAGCAAACTAGCGTGCGAACTAGGGCTGATATCTCCTTTGCAAACTCCCTTGGGAATGTATTGATGGTCTGGGTTGCAATTGTCACCTTCATGTTTGCCTTTCTCATGGTGTTTAGCAATTCCCTGAGCGCAAATGGAGCAAAAAGATGTGCCTCGTCGATATACATGAAAAATGGTTTTGTGGAAAGATCAGGCCTTCCAAATCTCTTTCTTGCTTCAACATAGACCATGTTGATTAAAATCGTCCCAAGAAATGATATCACATCATCAGAGCCTCCACTGGACAAATCTACTATTACCCACTTGTCTGATTCCATTATATCTCCAAAATCAATTGTTGATTTTGCAGTATCAAGTATTGCTGCAACCTGAGGCGTTGACAAGATCTTGTCAAGTTTGTTGTATGCTGAACGTCCGGCATCTTTTTGATACTGCTGAGGAAACAAGACATTCCAGAAATGTCTGACATCTCGGTTTGCAACTTTATTCATAAAAATAGAACGCATTCTATCATCTGTTATTATTTTTACCAGGTCTCGAAGTGTCGAGTCTTCTATTTCTACAAGTGCATTTGCACCATTTCTTAACAAGGCTTCAAGTTGCGGGCCCCATGAATCACGATATATGTTTCGTAATGCATTTACAAGATTCATGGCAACAACATATCTGTCGCCGCCACTCTTTACCTCAAGTGGATTTATTTTTACAATTTTTCCCCACAAGCGCACCGTATCCAAACTGATGTAGATCACACGATCCTTTTTTGATTCCGGAATCATTCTTAGTACATCTTGTGCTAAAGTTCCATGGGGGTCAACAAGCATGAATCCCTCATCTCTGTTTATGTTCTGGTTTATCATTATAGTATCCACAATACTTTTTCCTGAACCCACCTCGCCAAAGATTCCCATGTGTATCTGTTCATTTCGTGGTATTCCTGCAGTCATGCCATTGTCATTAAACCCTAGAACGGTTATGTCAGACTTGCCGGAACTCATAATTTGTAGAAATATTCTACTTTAAAAACCGGGAGTGGGTTTTCTTCCATTTATAATACAATATTTTTATTGTAGAAATTGCAAGCCAGCAGATTTTGTTTGATCAAGAATTGGAAATTATAATAAATTTATCTAAAACGTAATTCTATTTTGGATTAATCAGATCATATTCATTTTCTATCTGTATCGTACTGTGCTCTATTCCAAACTTTGTCTTCATCATATCTTTTATTTTGTAAAGCAGTGCATTATTCTTGTTGGCAAATTCAGCTTTTATCTTGACATGTACAGACATTGCGTACATGTTTGAAGTAAGAGACCAAACATGTAGATCGTGTATGTCTACCACTTCTTCAAGATTTTTTAACGTGTCTGAGATTTCATTCATCTTGATTTCTTCCGGTGTTCCTTCCATGAATATGTGAAGACATTCTTTGCATAGAATTATGCCTGATCGAATTATCATACCTCCAATACCTATACTAATCAAAAGATCTATCATCGGATTAGGTATGAAATACATAACCACTCCACCTACGATAACACCTACAGTTGAAACAAGATCACTGATAACATGAATGTAAGAGCCTTTTGCGTTAAGATTGGTTTTGCTATCTTTCTGTAGCAGATGTGCCATTGCTATATTTGCACAAAGACCCACTGTGGCAAAAATTATTAGAATGTGAGAATTGATCTGCGGAGGATTGAAAAATCTATTATACACTTCGTAGAAAATCACTATGGATATTGCAACAAGAGATATGCCATTTACAAATGCAGCCATTATTTCTGCCCTATGAAAGCCAAATGTTAGTTGCGGAGAGTGTGGTTTTTTTGCAACCCTGAATGCAAAAAGCGAAATTCCAATGGCAACAAAGTCAAGCATTATGTGAAAAGAATCTGAGATCAGTGCTAGGCTGTTACTTAGTACTCCTCCTACAAGTTCCAGTACAAATACTCCCACTGCAATAAAAAAGACCAATCCAAGTTTTTCTTCTACATTGTGATGATGTTCCATTTACAGTACTAATCTACTGTTAATCCACCTTATTATTAATTTAGTACTCCATTTTCACTATTTTTTAATAATAATTATTAATATTTTAGCATATAGTTAATAACATGGATTCTAAAGTAATTGACATGTCAGTACGTGATGTAATCTATAATTAACGCCCATAATGAAAGACCGTGACAAAATTTGAATATTTATTTTTTCTTGAAATTAAAATTAACAGAACTAACATTAGAAGATTCAGATTTTATCTTTCTGTAAGACTCTACTGCGGCGATTGTAAAAGCACCAATAAAAAGCGCCAATGGTATTGACAGCCATAATGAATGTTTGTAGAATACAAAGTCTATAGTTTCTGCACTCAATATGCAAAGACTTTCAGAGACAACCATGACGTAAAGGGTTGTTTTCAGTATTTGTTTTGCATATGGCTGCTTGTACAAATGTGGTATCTTGGTCACACCTAATCCAAAATTCCTAAAACTTGTTTTAAAACCTGAAATGAATCCTCTATCCTTACAGTCCAAAGCAGAACAGCAACCATCCATGACATTATCCAAATTATACCTACCAAGAATGGAGGCAAAGGTAGAGAATCCTGCAAGAGCATAGCCTAGTACAAATCCAATAGATATACCATCAATTCTTTGATATCCAAACAAAAAGAATCCAGTATTTTCTCCTATCTCTGCTGACATGATGCAAAGGATTTCAATGGCCAGGGCAGAAACATACATTTTTCTAATATTAGAAAAGAATTTTGTTGGTTTGCTATCCTGTTTATTGGCATGAATTTGAATACAACAACAATTGTCTTTTGCACAAAGACTACATTTCGATAATTCTCTTGCTCTACATATTTCAGGAATGCAAAGACAATCCGCACACTTTACAGACAATATTATACAATAATTGAATTTACCTAATAAAGCAATCTCCTTGCCACAGCATATATCTAACAAAGAATAGTTCTAGTCTCGTAGGATTCTATGTTGCTATGACATATTTTTAGCTCATTAAAGTTCTGATTTTTTCTTCACAGGTAATTTTGGAATGAATTTTTCTAGTTTATCATTTATCTCCCTTGCATACCAAGAGATAGTACTGCGTTTTTTCATTGCAAATATTCCCGTGATTGGCCCAGCTATTACCAACATCAGATACGTGTAATCAGGCCTGTAAATTGCAGTTGCAAATACATTTTCTTTTGCTACAAAACTGACATTGTTTGTCTTTGAATCAAATGGCAAGTTTGCGCCTTCCCAGTGGTCAAATACCTGTCGTACTAGGAAGGACATTTGCCATTTTTCAGGGGCATCTAGTGTGACAGTACTTCCATATGAGTAAAATCCTCCACCTATCGCATCTGTTGCATTTACACTTAGGACCAAGTCATATGTTGCAATTATGTTCGAGTCATCTTCTAGGTATGTTTGTACTTTATTTTCCGTATAACTCTGGTCGCCAATATCTATTACATGTAACACATAGTTTTTGTTTTGTAAAATCACTTTTGGCGGCAATTGTATCTCTGTATTGCCAGCATTTACTGTTGTAGTAAATGGCGTATTTTGTGCAATGGAATAATTGTTGACAGTAAACGTTGGACTGATGTGTAACTGTGTTTCATCATTTCCTTTTGCAATCATTGTTATGTCAATTATTTTCTTTGAAACAAGATGCAATGTTTCCGATATTGGTCTGAATCCATCCTTGTGTGCAAATACAGTCACATCAAAATTCTGTTCTCTTGATGGTGTAATGGAATATTCCCCGTCTCCTTTTTTGATAACAGGAAAAATTGATTGCACTTCGTATATCACATCACTAGTATCTGATTTTATATTGAAAATATTGTCCTTTCCTACTTTGAAGATTGTCGAGTTTGCATCAGTGTTTACATTCATGTCATTGTAAAATGAATTGATTGACTGCTTGATTGCTCCATCCTCTGAGAGTACTGCTACTGTTACTCTTCCTTCCTGATTTACTGACATGTATCTACCAGAAGGATCAAAGTTTACTCCGGTTATTGTGGATACATCACTTGGTACAATTCTTTCTAACGGTATGCCAAATGCATCTGTTTTGTATGCTACATATGGAAATTTTTCTCCAACGTGTACCTTTGGAGGCAATTCAAACTCTATGTTTGTTGCAACATCCAGAGGAACAATTGAAATTGCCGAAGATGGAATTCCTTGAATTGAAGCTACTAGTTCTGATTTTTTAGTGATTGTCCCACTGAGTATCATGTTAGTTGATGTAAAATCTAGTGTCTTTGGCATATTCTGGACTGTACTTTTGATGTCTACTTTTGGTGGTTCTGCAAAAACATTTGACGGTTCCACCATTGCACCTGTACTGTCTGCGATGTACATTATGCCAAGATCTTGATTGATTCTTGCATTGATTGGAAGCGGAGTTATCTTGATGCTGTACGAGTCATCATATCTAGGCAGGACAGCGAAATTTGCAACGCCTGGTATCTCTCCCGGGCCTGATGCAGTCATGGTAAAGTTTCCGGTTCCACCCCCCTGAATGGCAAATTCTACAGCTTGTGCGACCCCTGTTTCCCCGTTACTTCCAGGTATGCGAGTGGGTATCATGTTGATTTGTTTGTCATAATTTGTATCTGGTCCATTTGATGACAACTGGACCGTGCTGCTGTCTGCAACGAGTGGAATGATTGTACTGGTACCTGATTGGTTTATCTGACGATATAGTCCAACTATGCCATATCCAGAGTCATCAAATGTAGTTGGGTATGTCCAAATTTTTACCATATTTGGTTTGCATGGTGCAAATACACTACAATAACTTGTGATATTTTGTCCTGTTACCTGATTGTTCGTTGATGGTCCAACTATGAGGTTAGCACTTGCTGCACCAAATCCGTCTACACTTGCAGAAATTACAGTACTCCCAACATTTCGTGTATACACAAAACCTTTTGCAACTCCATCCCTTATTGTAGTAGAATATAGTATGTCATTAAAATGTGTGACATCGTAATTATTTCCAAACCTTGCAACATTTGTATCACTTGATGTAAGGGATGCATGAATTGTATACGGTGGCTTGAATGGTAATCCATTTTTTTCCAACCATATGTAATAATATGCAAGTGAGTTTGGCAGTGCTGTATCCGGGGCTATAGCTAGCTTGATTGTTACATTGTCACTAATTTTTGTAACATTTACAGTTGCAACACCCAAGCTATCTGATGATACTGAAATAATACCACTGCCTTTTGTAAATAATGGCAGTGTTGTGTAATACTGTCCCTTTGGTATGGTTACAGTTTGCGATGCGGTTATCATGGACGATGTTGTGACAGTTATTTCAGTATCTGCATCAACTGGTACCGGCAATCCAAATTTATCTTCTGAAAAAACATATGATTGCATATCTTGTGCCCTAGTTGTAGACGTTGGAACTATCATTTGTAATTTCGATGGTTGTGAATTTGAAGTGTAAACTAGGGTGGTACATTGAGCCAAGTTCCCATTTAATGCACCAAATACCGTAGCATTCCCATCTTTGAGTGTCTTGATTGCAAATATTCCGTGATTTTCTGACGGAGGTATAGTTATTGAGAGAGGTATCTGTAATGTCGATTTATCACTTGAAGACAAGTAAAAAATACTTGGCTGGTTTGCTGGCTTGTCTAAAAGTACCATTCCTTCATAATCCTGACCGCTGATCATTTTGCTTGGAATCCATATCGTAAAACTGCTTGCATCTTGCTGTGATGACAAATTAGAATTGGTATCATTTAGGATCGAGTCAAGCTGCCCAAACACTTGAAGTGGAGATATGATGATCAAAATAAAAAGCAAAAAGAATAATTTTTTCACAATATTTCAAAAGTATTATCAATTTAAGTCAGGTTTTGCTTTGCCTAACTTGCACCAGTCAGTATGGATCCACTGGAAAGATTTACAGTAGCTGTTCCCACGCTCAATTGATTTGAAGTTGTAAATACTCCATACGATGAGGTTGGTACCGATATTGCATTTCCGTCTGCTTCAACACTTGCTCTGAGATAAAATTCTATCAAATCTCCTGCATGTGCAGATACTTGGACAAGTTGGGTGACAGTATTTGTGGGATAATGCATAGCTACTGCTGAGGATTGTGAAAAAGAATATGCGCTAATTGAAGATGACTGCGATATAATTGGATTAGAATTTGAATACACGATTTGTGAGTTTACCATTTGTCCATTTACATATGTGTCAACATAGAGTGAAAGGGGACCACTTGTTGCACCTGTTGCTGAAACAGATCCTGGTTGACATCCGTTAAACTGAGGACATGTGCTTTGAACATACAGACCAGTCATGTAATCATATACCATGTAGATCATCGCGGGAGGACTGCTTACATAATTGTAAGCAGAATTTGCGGTAAAGGATACATCTGCTGATATTGTTGCAGAAACCAATGCGTATATTGTTCCGTCCAATTGTGCAATTACGGCTCCTTCCCCTCCGGTGTTTGCCCGTACTGATGCCCCAGTGCCATCGGTCTTGTATTGAGATGCAGTTCCCGTACCTGGCGATATCACTGAAATTCCTAATGAGGGAGGTATGCTAGTAAGAGGTATTTTTGCACTAGTTCCATTCATACTAAATGTTATTGTCTTTAGTCCTGGAACGATTGGGACCATCATGCTTGAACCCGGCGTGTAAATTTTTGACAGATAGGATAATTGCATAGGTGCAATTCCATCTACTGATACATTTTGAATATTTTCAGTTGATGACATTGGTATCATCACATATGCAAATGGAGTGTAAATTTGAGGCGTACCACTAGCAATGTTGAACACTTTATTATTTACAGAGTCATAAACTGCAGTCCCAATGTTACCGACGTATGTTGGTGAGTTTGGATATATGTCAAGTTCACCACTTAGGGATTGTCCGCCAGTAACCATTTGCGCTGCAGAAAGTTTCAAAGATCCATCAGAACCTGTGATACCTTGTAGTCCAATAATTCCATTTTCTAATATTTGATATGGTACATTTGCAGGTAGACCAGTTACTTGCAAAAATAATTGGGTCGTAGGATCATATGCACTTGCTTTTATCGTGGTACCTCCAGATGTAGGTTCAACTATAAACCAATACGGTATTGGAGCAAAGTTGACTTGGGATGTAAAGTCTGAAGTGTATGATTGGAGTGTACTTGGTACAAGTGGTGATTTATCATAGAGAGTAATGTATGGTACAAATGAACTACCATAACGGGAATATGAGCATCCTCCTTTCCCACATGATGATGAACTGCCAGATGGATAGTAATTGGTGGCATATCCATCAGTAGTGGTATAACTTACAGAAGTTACATGATAGAAATTTCCAGATGCGTATCCATTTACTGTTGCTACACCGGTTCCTGCATCAGAACTACAAGACCAAGACCATGCAGTATATGCATTCATGACACAGTAAGAATAACTCCAAGTGTATGTTGCATATGCATTGGCTGACGAACTGACATATTTGTTGATAGGAACTGTTACGGTACCTCCACTAACTGTTCCGCTTGATATTGTGGGAGACATTATTGTATATCCATGTGTGCCACCATCATACGCTGAAATTGTGACAGATGGATCTACCAGGGTTCCAAAAACTACAAGACCGCCGCCAGTTATACCTGTACCTTCAACTATTGAAGATCCTGCACCATTAGCTTGTACTGCTATTGTACTGCCAGCACCGGTAAATGTTATTCCACTAGAAGATGTCGTAGCAGAACCTGAGCCTGCAAGAACACTAGTAGTAATAGGTGCAAGTGTGTTTGACTGGGGAGTAGAATTTTGTATCAATACGCCGCCGCTGTAAATGTATTGGCCGTTCATTTTTGGCACAACTAGTTTTACTATATCATCACTGTTCTGAAAACCTGCTGCAAATGTACCGGATGTAATTTTATTGTAAGGTATCAAGGCGTATGGTTGGCCAACGACGTTATCTATTCCAGATACAACAGTTCCTTGTGGGTGTATTGTGACGATTCTTGCCACAATACCATTTCCATTACTGGTGGCATTCCCACTCCCATTGCTGTTTGCAGTTGAATTGGCTGTTGCAGGTACAGTGAATATGTTTCCATTGTCTGTAACAATTTGAATCTGAGTTGCAAAAGCATCATTGACAACAAGTGTCAACATACAAAGTACAACTATGATTGATACTGTTTTTTGCACAGATTAAAGAAGAAAGATATTTTTTAAACAGTTATACACTATTTGAGTTGAGACAGGGCAATTCTCATCCATCTTTAGATGGGTCTGCCAAGAATTGGACATGGAGTTAGATTTTTTCTCTGATTCTCTTTTTTGCAATCTCAAATGCTAGCTTGCCTATTGATTTTGCCTGAGCTGAATCTGGATTCATCTTATACAATATG
>CAYWWR010000014.1:0-21864 GCA_964462165.1 uncultured Nitrosopumilaceae archaeon | reverse complement strand
CCAGAGGACCAATATCAGTACTATCAGACATTGGATCACCCACGTTTAGTTTTGCAGTCTTTTGTACAAATTGCTCGATGAACTCTTTTGCAATATTTTTTACTACAAAAAATCTCTTTGATGCAATGCAACTTTGACCACAGTTAATGAATCGTCCCTTTACCGCACCAGTTGATGCCTTGTCAACATCAGCGTCAGAACAGACTATGAACGGATCACTTCCACCGAGTTCTAGAACACATTTTTTTATTTGTGATGTTGCCCTCTGTGCAACTCTTGCACCAACAACATTACTTCCAGTAAACGTTACTGCATTGATATTAGAATCAATTAATTTTTCAGCCATACTAGAATCACTGACAAGTGTTTGAAATATTCCTTCAGGAAATCCAGTCTTTACAAACAGATTTTCCATTTCTATACCACATTGCATGGTAGCACTTGCCGGTTTTAGCACAATCGTATTTCCAGCCATAAGTGATGGTGCCGCAAATCTTAATGCTTGCCAATATGGAAAATTCCACGGCATTATACTTGCAATAACACCAACAGGCTCAAAGACAACAAAACTTTTTCGTGCATCAGTGTTTATTACTTCAGGATTTAGAAATGTCTCCCCATTATCACCATAAAACTCCATAGCCCATGCACATTTTTCCACTTCAGAAAGAGATTCCTTAAGTGGTTTTCCCATCTCCTGGGTAGCTACCCTAGCAAGAGATTCCTTGTTCTTTCTAAGTTCTACAGATAAAAGATGTAAAAACATGGCTCTGTTTTTAGAGTCGGTCCTCCATTTGGCAAAGGCATCTCGTGCTTTGCCCACCTTATTTTTCAGATCAACTTCCGTAATATTTTGATATTCATGTATGAGTTCTTCAGTTGCAGGATTGATTGTCCTAATGGTCATCACTCACAATAACAAACAATAATGTTATATACCTTTGGTTGGTTATCATTACCAATGAATGGTAACTATGACCAACCTGACCCATCAGCCATTTTTAGAGAATGGATCCAGCGAAGCGGCAAGGCCCAAATGGACTTTATGAGAACATTTGGCGATATGATGAATCGTACAAACCAAACAAATCCACTGGACACATTAAAAGAGATGGCAGACAAGACCACCAAGACACAAGCAGACTTTGTACAAACTTTTGCAGAGAGTGGATCAAAGGCCATGTATAACTGGTTTAATCTTGCACAAAATTTGCCCCAATTTTCATCATGGGGTGCATTCAAGACATCAGTTGGAAGCAATGGTAGAATTTCCATACCCGAAGCAGAAAGAGAAGCAATTGGAATCAAGGAAAATGATCTGGTTCAAGTGATTGTAGTTCCAATCCATAAAAGTAATTCACGACAGGAGGTGAAAAAATGAGCAAGACAGAAGCAAAAGAAACATACGCAATATACAAGCAGAATGTGAATCGATATTTCGAAGAGGCAGAAAAGAATGTCACACAATACATCCAAGCAATCTCAAATCTACAGCAAGAATTTGCAACAGCATACAAAAATGCAGTAGAAACGGCAATTGAGTTCCAGCAAGAAGCAGCAACAAAAAGCGGCTTTACTGCAAATCTTCCACCAACTTATCTCAAAGCAATTAATGACGCAACCGATGAGATAGTGAAAACAAGTTCAGTACAAAATAAAGCAGTACTAGCAGCAATGGAAGCAGCAAGACAGAACATCAAGACATTCAATGACAACCTAAAGGCATTCACAACAATGGATGCAAACATACTGCAATCATGGTTCTCAGCATGGACTCCAAGCAAGAACTAGACCATTAATTTTTTATTTTTCCGATCTTTCCACTAGCCATTGCGCATACTCTGGGAGAACCTTTTTTTGTGAAAATGAGCTGGCGATCATACCCACGTGTCCAGTTGGATATATCTTGAGTGTTTTATCTTCACTTGATACCGCATAGTGAATAGGCATACTGCATTCTGGAGAGACCAAGTGATCGCCCACTGCAACCTGTGTAAGCAAAGGCATGGAGATGTTTTTCAGCGATACCTGCCTCCCCCCCACATACATTTTGTTATCAATCAATAGGTTTTCTTGGTAGATATCTTTAATCCACTGTCGGTACAATTCACCAGGAATTGGTGGTGTGTCTGAAACCCATTTTTCCACCCTGATAAAGTTTTCAACATATTCCTGGTCATGAATATTTTTGAAGAAATTGAGATATTTTTCAAAGCCTTGTTCAAATGGTTTTAAAATCGAAAAAACATAATACATCAATTCAGGCGGCATGTTGCCCATAGTATCTACCAGCTTGTCAACATCCATGTGTTTTGCCAAGTTTGATACTACAGTACTATCTCTTCGTCCATCAATTACTGGTGCAGTTAGAGTCAGATTCTTGATTTTTTTAGGATACAGAGCAGAATACACAGTAGACAAGGTTCCACCAGTGCAATAGCCCTGTAGAGATACAGTATCAGACAATGTTTCTTTCCTTACGAAATCAATACAATTATCCATGTAACCATTAACATAATCGTCAAATCCCTCGTGTCGATTGATCTGGGTTGGTGTTCCCCAATCAATTAGGTAAACATCAACTCCTTGATTTAACAAATGTTTCACCCAGCTCTTTTTTGGATGGATATCCAAAATATGAAATCTATTTATCAAAGCATATGCAATCACAAGTGGTGTCTTTAGCTGTTTTTGGACCAGCGGATTGAAGTGAAGTAATCTAATTTTTCCTTCTGTGTATACAACTTCGTGCGGAGTAATTTCAAGATTAATTTCATCAAGAGACTTGGCAAGATTCGGTGCCTCAAATATGTTCTTGTTCAGTTTAATAAATTCAGCCAACATTTGAGGATCTACTTTAATTTCATTGGCCATTTGGAGTTCCTCCCTTGTTTGCTATTTTTTCAAGTTTGGCAACTCTTTTTCGCAAAGAGTGTAATTCTTTGTACACTTCATCCATCTCCTTCTTTGTAGGCATGTTTGCGCTTTCAAGTAGTGTAGATGCCATATTGTTCCAGTGCTTAGCAATTTCAAGTTCACTTGATACTAGCCTACCAAAGTTCTCTGCAAATTCAGTAGAATCAAAAAGTCTTGTAAAATAGTTTTCGAATATATCAATCCATACACGTTTTGAGGCCTCCATGTGTTCCACATCATTTGGAAGTTCGGGTACTTTTCTAGAGTATTCTTTTTGGGCCTCATTCCATGTATCAGTAAGTTGCTTATAGTATCCAGACAATCTGGCATTAAACTCAGTCATGTCTTCATTCATTTCTATAGTTTCTGTACTCAGAGTTTTTGCATTGATTGCAAATTTTCTAAACGGTCCAGTGGCTGCAAGTGATTGTTGCCTGTTTGACATCAAGTACAGCAAATCTGTCCAAAAGAGAGAATTGTGTTTATAGTTTGCTATCGATTTTTTAAAGTCAGGTGGAACGGACATGTGAGGTAGAATAGATTAGAGTTCTATACATATAGAGATTGCTAGCTATCAAACACACATACAACAAATTGTTAAAAAGATGTACCCCATAAATAATACAATAATGTCAAAATCCGAACCACAAGAAAAGACAAATGTCAAACATTCCCTTTCGGTATGTGACGTAATGAGAGACAATACTAATGAAGTAATAATGAAGATAGAGGGTCTGTTGCCTTCATACATAGAAAATTTTGCAGATCTGCAGGAAGAAGGTTTACGTATTGCAAGAGATTTTTTCGGAACATGCTACATTGCAGAAAAGGAATTTCTTGACAACATGGGAGTAGACCAAAAAGCAATAGAATCATTTGACAAGTATTTCAAAATAATAACAAAAACTACAGTATCAGAGATAGAAATGATGAATAATTTTCAAAAGACATTTGTAGAAAACACCATGTCGGCAATGAAGTCATATGACGATTATGTTAAACTTGCACTGTCATCTTATGCAAAGATGTTAGAATATGCCACTACAATAACGAAGAAGACCTGATCGCACTGCAGATCGGAGTGAATATTGCTTTACTAATATTGTCATAAGTAATATCGCTAAAAACTTATTTTGTTTGCAAGACTTTCAGTGGACTGATGAAGGAAAAATTTGTTACAATAAATAGAAACAGTATTAGATATTTAGAAGATGGCGATCAATTTGATCGCAATCTCATTCTTTTACATGGACTAGGTGGATACGCAGAAAGATGGAGTAATCTCATGCCTTTTCTGAATAAAAAATACCATATTTTTGCACCAGACATAATTGGATATGGTCAAAGTGACAAACCTTCAGTGGATTACACTCCAGAATTTTTCATCAAGTTTGTTTTTGATTTTATGGAGGCACTTGGAATAAAAAAGACATTCATCATTGGTACATCACTTGGAGGTCAGATAACTGCAGAATGTGCTGCAACTCAAAATCCCACAATTGAAAAAATAATTCTCATATCCCCTGCAGGAATAATGAAAAAATCCACTCCAACACTTGATGCATATACAATGGCAGCATTATACCCAAACAAGGACTCGGTGAAAAATGCATACCAAATGATGGTAGGCCCAGGAATGCAGGTATCAGAAATATCAATTGAACGGTTTGTCAACAACATGTCAAGACCAAATGCAAAAATGGTATTTTTGTCTACACTTTTAGGATTAAAGAATTCACCAGATATTTTTGATAAGTTAGAAAAGATCAATATTCCAACATTGGTTATTTGGGGCAAGGATGACAAGCTGATACCTTTTGAGTATTCACAGCAGTTTGTTTCGTTAATCAAAAACTGTGAATTCATTCCAATGGAAGGGTGTGGACATTCCCCATATGTAGAAGACCCAGAGAGACTATCAGATATAATTATCAAATTCTTTGCAAAATAACATCATATTCGGCATTAATGGTCTAGAAAAAAATGATAGTCGGTAAAGACAGAACAAGTTTTGCTACGAATCATAGGCTAGTACTTTTTTGCCTATTTTTTCTTGCTCTCATTGGCACCACATACTATTATTTGGATAATAGAAGTGAAATATATCAAACATTATGGCTTGTTGCATCAATTGCATGGTACAGTGCAATCGGTTTTAGTACAATCAAGGTATTTCACAAAGCAAGGATAGGTTATCTAGTTGCAGGCATAGTATCATGGATAACGCTTGCATTTTGGATGCTTGATGATTATTATGTTGTATTTCAGACAACCGTGATTGCATCAAGACCAGATCACATCATGACAATACGAAATTTCATAGGAGTTGGGATAGCATCTCTTGGAATCTGGTCCTCTCATAATGCATTTCACAAGATCAGTCATGTAAAATCTACTCACCATAGCATACAGACATGAGAATCATAGAAAACATGATAATCTAATAATGTAATACATCTAATAGAATATCAAATGCGCATAAAGAAAGAAAGAGAGTGTGAGGAAAATGTTCTTGTTCTCCAAGGTGGAGGTTCCCTTGGAGCTTACGAGTGTGGAGTATACAAGACAATTGATAAATTCAAAATAAAGATAGATGTTGTTGCAGGCACTTCTATTGGAGGAATCAACTCAGCAATAATTGCCGCAAACAAGAGCGGCAACCCAGCAAAAGATTTGGAAGATTTTTGGCTCACATTAGCACAGACAGTAACACCATCATTTCTTACTGATCGCGCAAGAGAAATTTCATCTTCAATGTATTCTGCAATGTGGGGAAATTCTAATGCATTTGCTCCGCTTTGGTTGAGACCATCTTTTGGATTTATCTACAATTCTCCATATCTTTATGATATGTCACCTCTCAAAACAACTCTAGAAAAATTTGTAGACTATACAAAACTCAAAGATCCTTCAAGACCAAGACTGGTGATAACTTCAACAGACATACAAAATGGAAGACCTGCGATATTTGACAGCAAATATGATAGTTTCACATCAGATCATGTCTTGTCTAGTGCAGGATACCCATTCTACGGAATATCATGGACAAAGGTTGGCAACAAGTACCTATGGGACGGAACACTACTCAGCAATACACCACTAAGAGAAGTAATTGATGCCTCACCCACATGTGATAAAAGAGTCATAATTGCAAATCTATTTCCACGCGGACAGGAGGATATTCCAAAGAACATGATGGAATCATGGCATAGAGCAAGAGACATCATGCATGCAGACAAGACAGACCAAACAGTTCGCATGTCCAAAGTAGTTTCAAGATACCTTACGATAATAAATAAAATGCATGATATTTTGGAATCAATTCCACTTGATGAGACCAATAGAAAAAAACTTGCTGAAATTGAACCAGAGTTTAACAAGCTTGCATGTCAGAGAGGTGCAATAATAAACGAGATAGTAAGAATAGAAAGAAAAGAAGACTCACATTATCTTTTTGAAGATGCTGATTTTTCAGTTACCACCATAAAGAAATTAATAAAATCAGGTGAAGAAGACGCAAAAAAAGTCTTGGAAAGCTTTGGAAAAAGCTAGCACCGCATACAAGTACACAACGTAAAAGTGGCTGTTTTTCATACCAAGAATGTTTCAAAAGTTATAAGCACAAAAGAAAGAAGTAAAACATGTCTGAAAAAAATAAAGAAAAAGAAGATTTTCTGAACGAGTCATCGGAAAATGATGATAAGGAAGACGAATTCTTGGATGACGAATTTGAGGAAGATATTGACTCTGAAAAATCTTGAACCACATCAAATGTAACAATCACTTAAAAGCAAGAAATGAGTTGAAGATGTCATGAACGATGCACAATATAATTCGCAGATTGAAACTGTTGCAGCAATAATACTCAAAGACAAGATCTCCCTTGATGAGCAAAATGAAGAAAGATTAAAAAAATATTATGACTTGGTAAAAAAGCAATTCCACTTGCAAGATGAACCTGCGATACAACTTGTAAATGAAGCATTTTTGTATCTAAAGCTCAAAGGCTCAGATTCCGCGGACCCTCTCCAACAAGGAGATCAATTTGGTGCAGGATTTAGCTAAAAAATCTCAGGCACGTTAGGAAAACTTTAGTCTAGTTTTTGCAGATATTGCAACTGTTGAAATTATTGCCACAATAAGCGCTAGAGAAGATAACGAACCAAACTCTGGAACTACCCGTGTGCCAATCACCTCCACCTGCCCAGTATCTTTTGGAATAAACACGGTTACAGTTCTGTCAGTACTAGTCTTGTGTTCTTCAAATTCAGTGTCAGCCCCATCCACCAGTACAAAAAATTGGTCATCATTTACACCATTTTTTGCATCAATAAGTGTTCGTGGAAGAGTCAGTGTCAGATTACCATCAGCAGACGATTGTAGAAATACCACAAGAGAAGTATCATGAGAACTAATTGACATTTCACTAACTGTTGCACCTGTTATGACATATGGTACCTGAAAGGATTGACCGCTCTGTGCATCTTTTATTGTGTATTGTTGAGATGTTTGTGCAAAGACTGGTGCAACACCCATTGAAAAGACAAGACATGTCATGATAACATAAGAGTATAATTGCATAGATTCTTTTTTACCAAGCATTATTTGACCTTTGCTAGAGAATGACAATGATTAGAGAATTGAAGAGCAAGTTGTATATCCAAAGATACCTCTCAAGTTTGTTTTCTACAAAACATGTTATGTTCTTTTTAATTCCGGTCTTGTTGTTTTGTATCACGGTTCCACATAATCAAGCATCAGGACATACAATATACAACCTAAAGCCAATCATTATTATCAACTATGCAAATCATACATCAACAGGATACACAATTCTTACAGACAACAATCAGAATTACACAATCTCTCAAGAACATTCATGGACTACAGATGGCGGTAGATATAACCTACAAGCTTATTCCATTGACAATAGCAAAGCGATTCAAATCAACAGAATGTCTAATGGGAATTTCACCTTAAATGTCACTACAAACAAGAATCATTCTGTAATATTTTTTGCAACACATCAATTTGAAATAACAATGCATGGAGCAGACAATGTAACTTTTTTTCCACCATCTCCTACAAACGACAACTGGTTTGATTCTGGTACAGATGTACAGTTTGCAGCACCCAACATGATATCATATGACATACAGAATACAAGACAGATACTTGATGGGTGGTCACTTGATAGTCAGGACATAAACGACATCGCAAGACAAGAATCTGGCACTTTCATGTCACCTCCAATCCACATGTCAAGTGGACACAAAATTGATCTAGAGTACAAGATCCAATATTACATCAAGGTCATTTCAAATTTTGGACGGGTCATAGGAACAGGATGGTATGATTCAGGTACGATAGTAGATGCATCAGTTACACCAGGGAACGACATTCTTGTAAACCACATATTTTCCGGATGGCAAGGATCTATCATAGGAAACGCCAATCAAGAATCTGTAGAGACAATGGCAGACGCACCAAAGGTTTTGGTAGCCAACTGGTTTGGAGACTATACCAATGTCTCAACAATCGGCATAGGCATAGTTGCAGTTTTAGTTTTGCTTGCAATCTACCAAAAAAGGAAAACACCTTCTAAAAGGTGATTAAAATTCGAGCGAGAACTTAAAACTATCAGTTTCAATTACCAACATGTTGCTACAGAATCAGGATCCAGTAGCCCTACGTGAAGAAATTCAAAGAATCATGGTAGCTAATGGCTTTAAACGAGAATGTTACTCCAAGATATTAGATTATACCGTAAACCTATTCGAATCAAAGGGTCTTGGCATAGACTATTACGGATATCACAACATCATTCACGAATTAGAGGTCACCTATGTCACATTACTTGCAGCCCAATCTGAGAACACTCAGGGCATTCTCAAACCGGAAGACTTTCCATATCTTTTTGTCGCATCATTGTTTCATGATTACGACCCACAAAAAAAGGTAGACAAGCCACATGAAGAAGATGCGGTAAAATTTGTCATGACAGATGAAAAATTAGACTCACTGCTAAGAGATGCAAGCATTGACAAAAACTTGATTGCGGTACTAATTCATAGAACCACATATCCTTGGAGCGGAGAGATAAAAGAGGTAACGGAGAAAAAAATTGAAGATTGTCTTAACTTGTCAGAAATTACACGCGATGACAAAAATAAAAGAGATCATTTCAAGAAGGTAGGTTGGTTTCTGTCAGTTACAGACAGGATTGCGGGATACACTCTTGGTGACTTTGCAAAAGCATTAGAAATGGCACAAAAAAATGCCCACGCATTAGCATGGCACCCATATTATATTGTTAGAAGATCTGTTGCATATTTTGAGGATCTTCTCAACAATGATGCTGAGATGTATCAGAGTGTCTTGCAAGCACTTCCAAAGGATATGCGAAAACACTTTACAAACAATGTGTTATCATTTATGAAACTACGTGAACAGGAAATAGAAATTGAAGGATCACTTGTTTATGACAATACTAAATTCTTTGCAGTGATAGAACCCATGTCAAACAGACAAGAACCTGGATTCATAGAGACATTATCAGAAATACACAAACAGTTACCAAAACCACTCCAATTCAAAAAAGAGGATTTTATAGAATCAGTCATGGCAAAAGATACAATACTAAACACGTTAAGACTTGGAAGTGACAACGGACCAGTCATTGGATTTACAAAAGGTGGACCGCTAGAAGCATATAAGCTCAGACCAGAAATAAATGACGTAAACTATGGACTTAAAAATACTGCATTTATGGAACCACTTGCAATCAGGATGGGGTATTGGGGACAAAGAGGTGGAAGAGAAATGAGGTTATTATTTAACATGCAAGTACAATCAAAGGGATACAAGTATCTTACAAGCTTTGCATTACGTGACGTAATTGCAAGTAGAATTGAAAGAAATGAGCCTATTGAGTTTGTCAAACAATTTGACCCAGAACGCTGGGATTATTATCGTGTAGTTCTCCAATAATCACTTTGAGACTTTTCTAGATATTATGAACTTGGCAAGATGTATTGCACCAATAAAGGGCCATGATGACAACAATATCAAAAATCCAAACCAGATCGCCGTGCCATAATTCAAATAATTTGCAACCAAGTTCAAGGGGAATACATATTGCATTACACTATTAGAAACAAAGCCAGACAGCAATGGTTGTAGATAGACTTGGCACGCATTCCAGCCTACAAACACTGTAAAAAAGAATAAGACTGCTTTTCTTCCCACATACTTTTCAAATCCTTTTCTTTGCATATTTTGGATTTTTTGATTTAGATCCTTTATTTCATTAGACAATCTCTCTATAACAAGCTCAGAATTTTGTTGATAGGAATCTTTTGTACTAAGATACAGAGGTACCATAATTTTCAGATAGTTTTGATCAGAGTCTGTAAGAGGTCGCCCCTTTTGTAACATGTCAAGAAGATACTCTAATCTACCTTGGTCACCTTTTCCAAGGAGTAAGATTTGTTGAATTGCTCCAATTAGATCTTCTGACAACAGTTTGAATTAAAATTTGCCCAGATAAAAGCGATGACACCAAAAATAAACTCAGATTGGAATAATCTCCCACATATTACACATACCAAGTCATAATCTGTTCAACATGAATTGGAACTTGAAAAAACATATCATCTCAAAGAGCAAATTGTTAATTCATTTTCGTCTCAACCGCGAGCCATATCATTGAGCATTATTTTTCGTAATGTCTTCTTTCCGCTTTTGATACTTATCATAGGATTTTTGTTTTCAAACCCTGCTGGAATTGTTACAGATGAGACACTCCCTGCATAGACATGTTTTGGTTTGTCTAGATTTGTGTCAATCCAGACACATGTATCCCTTTCACAAAGTATTATACAATCTTCCATTGTTTCTCCACTGTTTTGTATTCGAATTTGTGACGACGTAGTAGATAACACATGTTCTAGTGTGAAATGATATTCTTTTGCAATTTTTCTTGCTATTTTGGTTCGAACAAACCATGTTGCCATACCAACAATACCAGATGCTACAACAGATGTGATAACACCTGTTATCAAAACATTATCAGAAGATTGAGGTTTAGTAGATTGTTGCAAAGATTGACTAGAATTTACAACAGGTGGGGAAGATATTATTTGAGGTTCCTTTGTTACATGTAATGTTTGATATCTCAAAACTCCTGAGAGAACATTGTTTATTGTAGACGATGTCTGTGTTACATTTGATAGAATGGATCTAGGATCTTTTATGATAACAAGTTGTTGATAATCACTTTGTGATAGTATTACTCCAGATAGCAAGACTCCATCAGGGGCAGTAAAATCAAGCTGTACATTATTTGCAATAGGCGGTGTCATACCGGTTTGATCATATATCATAGTAGAAGATGGAGTAGACGCAGATGATGTATTTTGATTGGGTGTTTGTACTGGTGGTGAAATGTATTCTAGTGTTGTTGCAGATGCATCATTTGATGGATTACTGTGAGTCCCAGGATATACTGCAAAGATTCGATAAGTATAGGTGGTATCAGGAGTTAGTCCATCCAAATAATATTGTGTAGTGCCATTGCCAGTGTTTTCATCAATTATTTGGTAATCTCCAGGAGCATTCTTTAGATCAATTTCATATCCCAATAACTTTTGTCCATATTGGTTTAGAGGCGGAAGCCATGAGAGATTAATTATTGTAGAAGAGACGGCTTTTGCAATTAAAGGAGCTGGAACTGAATCATCGTTTAGATGATTATTTTGATAGGATAACAGATTACCAAGACTATTAGTTGCAGGATCAGATGTAGGAACCACATCAAGAATTATGCTTCTAGGATCTTTTTTGTATTGTAATGCAAGATAATCACTTTGATCAAATATTACACCAGATAGAACAGATCCATCAGAAGGAATGAAATCAAATTTTACATTGGTCGTTGCAGATGAGACTGGAGGAGTCGGAGATTGAGAAGATGTTGTGGAAGGAATGGCAGTAGCAATATTTGAGGGATCAGTAGATGTATCATCAGAATAAACTGCAGAAACTCGATAGGTGTATGTTGTCCCAGTTTTCAGGCCAGTCATCGAATAGGCAGTAAGCGTACTACCAGTATTATACACTAGAATATCAAATACACCAGGACTAAGCTGTTGTTCAATTTTATATCCAATGATTGTTTTTTCATAGTTTTGTGTTGGTGCAGACCAAAGCAGGTTAATTTGTGTAGGAGAGACTGCAGTTGCAGACAATCCAGTAGGTTTGATGGTTAACACTTGAGGCGAAGCTCCTTGCACCAGATGAACACCAAACACTCCAATTAAAACAAGTGTAATTACAAGAACAGGAAAGTATCGATACATCACATTCATGACGTTATTTGGCTCTAAATAAACCAGTCATATACATCTCTAGAATTGATTGAAAATATCTGGCCAAAATTAACTTATATTATTTTGTCAAATTAATGAATATAAAAATAGAATCCGAAAATAGTTGATTGTAGAAAAAACTCTACAGGTTTACTTTACTGTAATTACAGCGTTCGGTGGTGATGATGGATTGACCACTGTAATGTCTACTGTCGCTGAATCTTTTCCAAAGGAGTTACTCACAGTGTTAGAGAACACTAGATCCTTTGATTGTCCAAGTGCTACATCAGGTGCAGTGAACATAGGTTTTGCAGTATTTGCATTAAGCAATTGCACTGGATCACCTGAGACTTGTACCCAAGAGAATTTCAAATATCCACCAGTACTGTTGGTACCATCAAGTTGAACTGAACTTGTTGCAGAAATGGTTTGATCAGGACCTGCATTAGCTACTGGACTAGCACCTGGTTCTGGGTAGGCAGCATAAACATATTGTTCACAACTTCCCACAATAGAGCCAGCTTGATTAAGTGTTAATTGGAATGCAAATACACTACCACCTGAACCAGTTGGAAGTGATACAGTTGGTGAAACATCTGTAGTAGATGAAATTGAAATTGGCATTCCAGATATCTGACTCCACTCGTATGTCAGAGGAGCATTGGAAGGATTCTCAATTGATTCAACCAAAGTTGCACTGCCACCTTCATGTGATCTAATTATAGGACCACAGTCAAGCGATGCAAGCTTGTATACAGATGCACTAATAACATGAACTAGTACAGAATCAGAACCAACGCCGCCATATGGGTCAGTTGCAGTAATTGTAAAGTGCAAAGTAGAATTATCGCCAGAATTAACTGCTGGTGCAGTAAACATTGTAGTAAGTTCATTTGGATTTGACAAGGTTACGTTTGAACCCGCATCTTGAGTCCATGCATAAGTCATAGTGTCGCCATCTGGATCATTAGCAGATGCCATCAAAGTCATTGCGCTTCCTTCCATCACGGTCAATTCATGATCAGTGGTTACTACTGGAGGATGATTGTTATGAATAACATGTAGTGTGAATGCTGTAATACTTGTAAGTCCCTGAGGATTTGTTACAATTAAAGAGAACTTGAGATCTTTCACTTGACCTGGATCAACTGCAGGAGTTGTAAAAGAAACATCTGCATCAGATGTAGAAGACAAAGTCACTGGGTCGCCAGACAATTGTTGCCATTGATATGAGATAGCTTGGAAGTGTGGATCAGTTGAGTCTTCACCAGATAAAGTAACAACAGTTTGTTCATTTACTGTAGCCTCACTGGTTTTAGTTGTAGATGTTCCAGTTTGTGCATATGCAGAAACTGAAGAGACTGTCAAAGAAAGCAACATAACTGCTAATATCGAGAAAAGTACTTTTGAATTCAACTTGTGTGTTCTAAATTTTCGAATATTAAAAACCTTTCTCTTAAATGAATTGTTAGCTAGGATCGCTAAGAAAGTTGGCAACAAATTTTATCTTAAAATCGATTTTTGAGCTCAAAATGATCCATTTTTGATCAAAAAAGGGGCAATGAAATTTTTTAGATCTTTGGAAAATCAGACTTTGTGTAAAAAGACACTCATTTTTCAGTTAAAAATTTCTTTCACATTACAAAATCCTGAAAAAGTAAGGACAGGGTGATTTTACTTGTTCCACATTTTTTGCCAGGTTTCGGCAAATTTATTCATCACATCACCATATGCTTTCATTTGATCCATCCCAGATTGACTAAAGGACTTTTGCCAGTTGTTACCAAATTGTTTGAATGTCTCAATTCCTGCTTGGCTCATAGATTTTTGCCAGTTTTCAGTAAACTGGCTCATTGTTTTATCGCTAGACTCTTTGAGCGCCTTTGCCATAACATCATTGTATTTGGACTGGACATCAGTAGTTGCTTTTTGAAGCGATTCAAAGGCGTGCATCCACGCCTTGAGTGATTTATTATATTCAATCCACATCTTGTCCCAATCTTTTGGAGCATGTTCTTTTGACATGAGATCATATGATCATATTACTTGATAAGACTATTGATGACTATTAGGCAGAATTAAAAAAATTCACATTCAATGTAAGAAACATATCAATTTCGGATCAGAGTTTAGAAATAAAGAGATTCTGTTGTTATGTCTTTTGGAGTTTTTGTTCTTTTTTGAAATCATACATTCCCATACCAATTCCCACAATGAATGCAACAATACCGGTTGCCACCATACCTACTGCCAGATGTACAGTACTGCATTTCATCCCATATGCTGCGCTGCAACTGTTACCCAGAAATGGATCTTCCCCTATCACAGCAGTAATTCTCACAGGTTGATTTCCAGTGTCAAGCATTGTGAGATTGTAAGATCCACCTTCAGTACTTCGTTGTATAATATGATATAGAAAACCATTACTGCTGTCTTTCTCAAAAGCCATCCCGTTTGGATCCACACCCTCTAGCTTGACAGAACCCGAGGATGGTACAATATGTGCTACAATGACATTATGTTCTGCCAGATGCGATGAAGATATAGTAGAATTGATAAATTGATTTGGAAGGATTTCTTTGTCTATAAATATATTAGATGTAGTTCCAATAACAGACTCTACAGATTGATAAGACGTATCAAAAAGATTAGCACCTATTACAACTACAATCAATCCAATTGCTGCAATTATAGGACCGCGTGCCAATGATAGTTTTGCCAAGTGTTAAAAACTTGTAGAGTACCTAATAAGAAACTTACAGTAATAGTACAATCGTATAATTGTAGGCACAATATTTTGATGTGATAGATATTATCATCTTAATGTTTATGACAGCCATTCACAGTACTAGATAACGTTTGAAGAAAATTATCATAATTTCAATAATTGTCATCTGTTTTGTTCTAATGCCTCAAAATGCATTTTCAACATCATCTCCAATACAGCTTAACAAAAAAACATTCAGTTGGACTGATAGAGTATACATTACAATCTATGCACCAGATTTTAATTCAGATCCTAACATAGTTGATGAAATAGGTGTCACTACAGATGACAAGATAACTGTATCCACAAGCGGTCATAGCATACCATATCGCTTGGTTGAGACAGGTCCAAACACAGGAATATTCAGTGGGTATGTTACACTCACAGGAGATCCAACGCTAAAAGGGTCAACAGGTGTGGATGGAGAAGGTACAAATCCAACAGGAATCCAATCAACATGCAATCCCACATGTGGTCCTACAAATGGATTTCTTCCAAGTAGTAATAATGATGGAGTGACAGTCTCGTTTGAGTATAATCGTGATGAGGTCGTAACAGGATCAGGTATAATTCATTGGAATCAAGGTAGCTTGCAATGGTTACAGCCAAATTATCCCGTAAATAGTCAAGCAATATTACAGATAACAGATCCGGACATGAATCTCAATCCAGATGCAATTGATAAATTCGATACAAATGTCTGGTCAGATTCAGATTCTGGAGGTATCAAATTATCAATGACTGAAACTGGTCCAGACACAGGAATATTCCAAGGAGCAGTAACTCTTACCACAGATTCAAGCTCATCAGGAAGCAGATTACATGTGTCATCAGGTGACACCATAACTGCAGAATACACAGACATGACTCTCCCATTACCACACTCAGCATCTGATCAATTGCGTCTTACTGCAACCACAACTACAGGCACAGTTCTTGCTCCGCTTGAACAAGCAGCATTAAGCAATGCAAGAATTGTAGACTCGACTGGAAAATCACTCAGTCAAGTACGTGTAAACCAACAGATACAAGTTGTTTCAGATGTTACAAATCAACAAACTAAAGATCAACCATTTGCATATCTAGTACAGATACAAGACAATAATGGAATCACAGTTTCATTGTCTTGGATAACTGGTTCAATGGCGCCGGGACAAACTCTCAATCTTGGTCAGTCATGGCTACCAATTACGGCAGGGACTTATACTGCCCAAATCTTTGTGTGGCAGAGCATATCAAGTCCAAATGCACTATCACCTTCATTACCAATACAAATTCAAGTCGGATAACATTTCATATTTTCACAGATTGGCAAACAGGCACATCATGAAAAACATGATTAAATAATTCTCAAGCGTATTGCAAAGCATAATGCATAAAGAAGTATTCAAAACCATCTATTCTAATAAGAAATATCTATACATATCAAGCACAGTATTTCTGGGACTGTTTGTTTCCCTCTCTATTGTTTCAGAATTCATTTTCTTTTCTCCAGTCTTTGTGTTCAATGTACCAGTAAATTCAATTGTAGACTTTGTGTTAATTGTTGCAATTGCAGTACTATCAGGAATTGTCACAAGTTTTAGCATCTATCGTATACGCATGACAAATAATGGTTTAAAAAAGTCAGGAATTGGTTTTGCAGGTTCTATCATAGGCGCAGGTGCAGGCGCATGCAGTTGTGGCTCACTTGGATTTTCCATAGTATCCATTTTTGGTACCATAGGAGGAACAGCTACCGCATTTCTGACAAATTACGAAATACCGTTAAGACTAGTATCAATTGCAATTTTGTGTTACACATATTTTGTGTCAGCAAAAGACATTACATCCAAATGTAAAATAGTCAAATAAGGGGAATTAGAAAAAACAGAAGATCACGGGCTGGTACAAGTAAAATTCCCATATTGTCCGTGTAAACCAACTGCTCTTGAAATCTCTGCACCAGAGGTGTCATTTTGAATTACAAGCGTACAAGATGGACTTGCAGGATGTTTATCTGCTTCGAATTTATTTGCAAGAGCAAGTGCTGCAACAACAGACGAGTTTTCAGGATGAGCCTTATCAAAGAAAGTATGACCTACAATCTCCGGTATTGCAATTAACAATACAAGAACAATTGCAAATATGTTAATTGTTTTCTTGCGATTTGAATCCACGATATTGCCACTTTATAGGAGATCATTATAATTGTCAAGGTTATTGTCAATTTTAGTAACAATATTCAATGTACAAGTGTACATGTACAATTCTAATCCTTATCAATCAGGATCACGTAATGATACTCGTTGGGTAGAGCTGGCACTACATCAAAAAATGATTCCGTTGAATCATTACACAGAAAAGCACTCAGACTGCAAAAAGAAGGAAATCAGGAAGAGGCAATTTTACATCTAGATATGGCTTTAGAGGCAACTCCCAATAATGCTGAACTATTGTATGATAAAGCAATATCATTTCAAATGCTACTAAGATTTGATGATGCAATTGAATATTATAACAAATCACTAAAGTTAGATCCAAGCAACTTTGGGGCATTCATCAACAAAGGATTATGCCTTTCAAATCCAAGCATAAACAAACATGAAGACGCGTTATGGTGTTTTGATCAGGCTTTAAGATTAATACCAAACGATCCCGGAGCATTATCGTTGAAAGGATATTCACTTGACAACATTGGCAGATATCGAGAAGCAATAGACTGCTTTGATAAGATTCTTGAAACTAAACCAAAGGAAGTAAACATTATCATAAACAAAGGCCTATCTCTCTCCCACCTTGGCAAGTATGATGAAGCCATAGCATATTTTGATACAGTGTTAGATTACGAACCAGACAATTTTTTTGCGATGCAGTTACGACAACAAGCTGCAAAGAGCATGAAGCAAAATTTCTCCCAATGATCTAGTATTACAGATAACAAGATATCAAATTTGTAACAAATGCCAATTAGATGACCAGGTTATCATCAAGAACAAGTAAACAATGGTTATATAGCAAAAAATTAGAACAAGAGTTGTTGAACAAAAAAGATGCCCAGGGAATAGTAAAGGAAATACGAATTATCAGTCAGTACGTAAGATTTGCAGGTGTAATAGACAACAAGGGAAAGATTATGGCATGGGAAAGAAGACCCGGACATGAACCACTGCTTAACATAAAAAATACAACTGATCAGTTTTCACATCTTGCAATCAAGACTCGTATGGCATCACAGTTTAACAAACAACTTGGTGACGTACAATTCATGTGGGAGGAGAGAGAAAAAGTACAAACTATATCGTTTGCAGTAGGTAAAAACACAGTCTGGGTTTCAATAGATAAGAAAGTAATCCGTTCTGAAGTACTAAGAATAATAGACAATTGCTTACCAATCGTAAAACACTTTTCAAAATAAACAACATTATGCCAATCTTGAACAATAAATATCAGTATAATCAAGAAAAATCATGAATAAAACAATGCCAATGATTGCAGTGGTGATTACAATGATGTTATTTTCTACAAGTAGTGCATATGCAACAAGTCATAATGTTTCAATATTTTCAGATGCCATCAAATATGCAGATTCAAATAGCTACAAAAATTCCAATTATAGTATTTCCATTCAACCACCTATCAACTGGACGGTCTTGACTAACCTACCACCAGATGTATCAAATCAATCAATAGTAGTATTTTCAAACAATGACAAAACCCAGTTGGCTACATTTGGAATTTATCACAGAGATATAACATCAAATGTAATAGATGCCATAAACAACCATTCTGACAACGATGTTCTTGCCACCATTGCCCAAGAGATGACACATCAAGACGCAGATTCCAAGACCATAGTATACAACGGAATAGTAGACAGATACACAGACGGAGTACGAGTTGCAGTTAGTTCTGCTACACACTACACAGTAGATAATTCTACATCACTGAGTGAAAATATAATTTATTTTCTTGATAACGGAAATCAATATACGCTAGATCTAACAAGCAATCAAGACAACATTGACAAAAACTCCCAGTTGTTTGAAGATTCCGCAAGTACATTTGTTGCAAGTCAAACCAATCCAGTTCCAGAATTTCCCATATCTCTTGCAATACTGATAACAGGAATGTTTGCGGTTATTTTCATTTTTAGAATAAAAGGCATCACAGGAACAGCAGGTCACGTGTAATCAGGCAATAGGCAAAACGTGCTAGAATACTCTAGAAATCACAAATACAGGTAAGACTCAGATAGGCAAACGTGCAATAAAGGTCTAAAAATCCTGAGTGAACAGTTATTATGTAGCGTTTATCAACGAAAATCATGTCAACCGAAGACAGACAAATGTTTCCTGCCACATGCGCAGACTGTAAAAAAGAAACACAGGTTCCCTTCAAACCAGCAGAAGGAAGACCAGTATATTGCAAAGAATGTTTACCAAAACATCGTCCAGCACGCAGATTTTAGGCTGAAAAACGCTTAAAAAAATTTTTTTGATCTAGTACCATATTGTTAGATCAGAAAGATTAAGTCATTTCAAGAAAGAATTTAGTCATGTCCCAGATACAATCAGCAGAAAATTTTGTAAAAGAACGATATTTAGGCAAAATAAAAAATGATGGTACAACACATCAAGAATATTTGGCCGCAGTAGTCGCAAGACTCAAGAACCTTGGAATAACCGATGATGAAGTATTATCAGCTGCTTGGCTTCATGATACAATAGATAATGCCAAGACAAGCTTTGATGAATTAGATAGGAGATTTAGTTCCAGAGTAGCAGTACTAGTATTATCAATATCAAAAGACCAAAGTATTCCAAAATCAATGCAAGAGGAACAATATGTAAAACAATTGAAAGAGTCCCCAATTGAAGCAAAGATAATCAAACTATGCGACATATCCGCAAATCTCAAGGATTTAAAAAATTCATCATTTTCAAAGACAAGAAAAATAAAAGAATTGAAAAAGAAATTATACTATCTAAATGTGATAAAAACAGACCTAATCAAAAACAAAATCCAAATTCCAGGAATCACAGGATTAGTAGATGGAATTAATGACATAGTAGTATTACATGGATTACGACCCATCACATTCCAATAATTCAGTAAAGCAACACATCTTGAAACTAGTTCAACAAACCTTTTAGAGTTGAATTAGAGAAGAGATTCAATGGTATTAGGTCCATACATTCGAAAAGAGATGGAGGGTGCGATTAAGAATTGGTGCCCCAATGTAACCCTATTGAAAAAAGGTGAATCACGTTTACAAAAGATTTGGAAATTCAAAAGCGGTTCGGATTTCATATATGGCTACCTGGTAGGCCAAATGGAGGGATACATTGCAGGCCTCATAGTTGGAAGACATGGTAAGATACCGGATTCAGAAGAGAGTAAAGAGATCAGAAAAATGGTAGAGGAGAGAGCGGAAGAGATCAGACAAGTAATGACGGCATATGAGAAAAAAGACAAGACAAACTGAGAAAGTTATCCAATATCAGACTTTTATTGAACCAGATAGTCGTTTAGATATGGTACTAGATAAAAAGGATAAAAAAATTTTAGATACAATGATAGACGAAGAAATATCCAAGATTCCAGGACTTGTCAGAAATCTTCGCCTTCCACAATTTCAAGAAATTTTTCAGATAGGAAACGAATCAGAATATGTTTATGGATACACACATGGTTCCATCATAGGCAAGTTCGAAACATATTATTTTGTAGTACACTCAGGAAAAAAACCAACTAATCCAGAAGTAGATGAAATAGGAAAAACAATCTTTGAGAAATCAGGAGAAATAAGAGACGCTATTTCTAAAACTAGTAGATGACATTATGACAAATATGGTGTAATAGGATACCACATAGGAATAGTGAATTTGAATATAGAACCATTTTGGAGTACAGAATCAACCCATATTTTTCCTCCATGTGCTTCTATAATGCCCTTACAAATTGCCAATCCAAGTCCAGATCCTCCATATATTCGAGGCTGTTTACAGATACCTTTGTAAAACTTGATAAATAGTTTTTCAAGATCTTCAGACTTTATCCCCTCCCCATTATCTTTAACAAAGAACAACAAATTAGAAGCTCCGTCTTTTTTGACTGTTATTGTGATTGTTCCATTAGTTTCAGGAACAAAATCTATAGAGTTTTTTACCAAGTTTACAATAACTTGTTCAAGTCTGCTTTTATCTGCATAAATTAATCCATTTACTTCTACTTCTATTTTTAATTCAATCTGTTTTTCCATAATCAAAGGTTGTAACAGAACTGCACATCCATCCATAAGACTTTGTATATCCAATTCTGTTTTTAAAAATTCTAAGGATTGTAATTCGAGTTTGTATGCATCTGAAATGTCTCTAATCAGTGATTCTAATTTATCCACGCATCTGTGTATTGTTCCAACCATTCGCTCCTGTTTTTCATTTAATGGTCCAGGTACGTGAGACTCTAACATTTCTGCACACATTCTAATTGGAGAAAGATGATTCTTTAGATCATGTGTCATCACAGACACATCTACTAAATGTATTTCAGACACTCGCTCTTGTCGGTTTGAGATTAGGTTTGTAGTCAAGGGTTCGTTTTCAAATCCAGATAAAAAATAATGTAAAAATCATCATATAAGAAACAGTCAGAACACTATGAACAAACACAAGTCAGGCATAACATATCGATCACAGAATTGACAGTGATGTAGTAAATGAAGATATTAGATAAAAATTGAGAAAAATATAGGAATCAGATGTTAATCTGAACTTCCTTATTTTATTGAGAACCTTCTACTAGTTCAGCAGAAGCAAATCTCTGGCCTAC
>CAYWWR010000013.1:0-21915 GCA_964462165.1 uncultured Nitrosopumilaceae archaeon | reverse complement strand
AATAAGATCAGTTTTTGAGAACTAGTTCTTCATCCAAGGCGTAGATTCCAAGTAATCTATGGATTTTATCATCTCATCAAGCTTTGTAGCAACTGCAGTCACTGCTTGAAATTCTTCATACATCATTTTTTCCTCATCTTGAGATAGTACTTGTTTTTCTGCAGCATCAAAGAACTTGTCTTCCTTTGTTAAATGATCATCAAGATAAATTGCATATGCCTTGAGAAATCTTGCAACAGGTTCTCTTTGATCTTCTCCTGACTTCCACTTTTGTAGGTGTTTTGAAATGTTTGATGCTATTCGTCTTCCAAACTCGTGTTCGATCATAAATACTCGGATCTCTTGTTTTAGAGAATCATAAGTTGCAACACAAGGAAAATACTGGTCTTCTTCTCTTGCATAATGTATTGCATCCAAAAATTCTGACATGATTAAAACCATTATTTGGATATCAGAAAATGGAATATCATTGCCTTCATTTAATGCAGTATAACATTTGGTAATTACTTTTTCTAACCTGCGTATTTGTCTATGATCGTTTCGTAATGTTTCGGTTCCGCTCATATTAGATCTCTGTTGATATCTTATGGATTTACTGTAAATAGTATTACCTTTTTTGGATTGTATTGTACTATAGCAAAGTGTGGCATAGAAGAACCAACACCATAATATCCAGCAGGACCCCCAAGGCCTAATCTTATTAGATAATCACTTGTTGGGTTGATTTCAATTTCTTTGCTTTCCAATACATGTCCTGCAATTTTTTCTTTTTTAGGTTCAAGAGTAGAGTAAATCTCGCGAATTTTACCCGTTTGGTGAACTAGGGCAGCCTCCATATGTTGATGCCCACACAGTATGATATGATTACGTATGTGCTTTCCCACTTCTCCAAAAGCAGATGATGCTTTGTAATGATATCCGTGATAACTAAAGAACTCAAAGCCTTCGTCAGTGAGTCGTTGCCAATTTCTTTGATATAACCAGGCCTCACTATTGGCATTTTTCGGGGTTATCTTCTTGGGATCCAATGGTCCCCCATGAACACAAAAAAGACCATTTTTTGTATCGATGAACTCTTGATTACCAAAGGTACCATCTTTGTTCTGTTTGAAAAACGACAAGTCCTCAGCGTCGAGTCTTTCATGTGCATCCATGCTTTCAAGAGAACTGGCACTCACTTTTTTTCCACTCAAGAACCCTTCATCATGGTTACCTATCACAGAAAATATTGGATAGTTTTTTTCAAGTGAACGTAATTTTGATATGACTTGTTTTGGATGAACACCACGCTCAAGCAAGTCACCTAGATTGATGATTCTAGAAAAAGAGCCATATTTTTTTATAAATTCATCACTTGATACAGTCTGGATTATCAAGTCAAGCCCGTTCAGATCTGCATGAATGTCAGAGAAAACTAGATCCAATGAACTTGTTGTTTTTTAGCCTAATTTGAAATTTTTTGTGTTAAAGAATTGATTTATGGAAAATGCCTGTGTGGATTCATTTATGACCGAAACTGACATAAGTCATTCTAGGATTTTAGAATAAGAAAGTAAAAGTTTGATCTCAAATAAATAACAAGTCTTTGACGTATTATCAAATTAGCTTGCATCCTCATTATCCTACCCTGTGGGGATGCTAGCCGATTTATTATTCAGAATCAATTTTTTGAACAGATTGTTTTGGTATTTGTAGTTCTTGGAATGTATCAGGATGAATTATCTTGGCCAAAATCTCAAGGCCTGTTACAGTTCTTGGACCTGGCTTGCTAAAATATTCATTTGCATTTACTGCATAAACTTCTCCTCTACTTATTGCTCGGATATTTTTCCATTTGTTGTTTTCAAGTAATTTTTCGTATTCAACAAGTGTTCGTGATACATCAAATCCACATGGCATCAGGATTATGATGTCAGGATCAAATTGTACCATTTCTTCAATCTGCATTTTTCTTGATCTGTCTCCAGTTGAGCTTATTCCGTTTATTCCACCTGCAATTTCGACCATTTGAGGAACCCAATGGCCTGCCGAGAAGAATGGATCAAGCCACTCTATGCAGAGCACCTTTGGTCTTGAAACTTTTGGGGTATTGTGTATGTGATCAATTCTTTTTTGTAATTTTATAACAAAGTCTTTTGCCTTTTCTTGTTTTCCTACTTTATCTCCTACCTCAATGATATTTTCTAATATGCCATCAAGATTTTTTGGATCTAGAACAAGAACCTCTGGTTTGCCTCCAAGCAGTGTGACTGCTTTGTCTATCTCTCTTGTATAGGGTGAGCATACTTCACAGATTCCTTGTGCTACAATCAGATCTGGATTTGCTTTGATGAGAACTTGCTCATCTAGTATGTAGATGTCTTTTCCTGCATTTACCAGTTCCATTACCTTGCTGTCAATTTCTTGGCTAGACATTTTTTGAGGGTCAAAGGAAGAATGGATAACCCTTGGTTTTGTCTTGGCCTCTGTTGGATAGTTGCATTCGTGTGTTACTGCCAAGACTTGATCTCCCACTCCCAGCTCATACAATATTTCAGTTGCACTTGGAAGAAAGGAGACTAGTTTCATAGATGTATCATCTGTGATATTTGTTTTAAACATGTATTCAAGTTTTAGATGATTGTAAATTTCTCTTATACATATTCCTCAAAACTTAAGAATAGCCAAGGCTCGATTTGGTTGATGACTGATTTTACAGTTATTGGTGGACCGTCTTCAGAGCAATTAGCAAAAAAGATTGCCTCTAAATTAAAATCAAAATTTATCAGCTGTGAACTATGGGCCTTTCCAGATGGAGAAAGCAAGGTTACACTCAAGGGAAAACCTAGTGGAAAGATTCTGGTGGTACAATCAATTTATCCCCCAGTTGACTCGAATCTGCTTCGTTGTCTTGCAATAACATCACAGGCAAGGGCATTTTCCTCTCACGTGTATGTAGTAATTCCATACATAGGATATGCAAGACAAGACAGACAGTTTCTTCCAGGCGAGATTATCACCATGGGATTAGTTGCAAAGATGTTCAAGGCAGCAGGTGCAACCAAGATAATTGTAGTTGATATCCATAGTACCACTGCACTAGAACATTTTCAGATTCCTGCAAAAAATATCAGTGCAGTTGAAGAGCTTGCAAAACATTTCAAGAAAATGTCTCTCAATTCTCCTCTGGTAGTATCGCCAGACAAGGGAGGAGTGGAAAGGGCACGAAATTTTGCAAAGTTTCTCGGTGTTGATTATATCGCACTAGAAAAACACAGAGACAGAAAGACTGGAAACGTTTCAATAAAATCCAAAGGACTTGATGGAGTAAAGGGTAGAGACATTATACTAGTTGATGACATGATAAGTACTGGAGGCAGCATTGTAAAGGCTGCAGAATTTTTAAAGAAACAAAAAAGCGGCAAGGTCTATGCATGTTGTACACATGCGTTACTAATTGGAGACGCAGAGAAAAATATTCTAAAAGCTGGAGTTACAAAGATAATCAGCACAAATACCATACCAGGCAAGACATCAATTGTTGACGTCTCATCAATAATTGCAAAGGCAATAACCTGAATGTCAAGCTTTTTTGTATTACAAAAACAATACGAGGACCTTGCAAGAGACGAGATAATTGCAATATCAAAGAGCTATGATCCAAAATCTGGAATAAAATCACAGCCAAGACTTGTTATGATATCATCAAAGGTTCCGTGGCAAAAGATAGCAAACAGGGCAACATTTGCCAGATACTCGGGAACTATAGTGGATACATTTGATGATATTACAAAGATCGATCCACAGATACCTGTACCAAAATCATTTGTCTGCAGGACAATAAACTTATCAAAAAATGCAGGCTCGTCTGCACTTGAAAGACAAGCAGGCGGAATACTTTCAAAAAAGTGGGGCTCCAAAGTCTCCCTCTCAAATCCTCATGTTATTGTATATCTCATCATTACAGATTCCAAAAAATATCTAGGATATGCAGACTGTCAGATTTTGCCGAGTCATCCAAAAAAGATAATCAAACACCCACATGAGCTTGATATGAAACTTGCAAGATGTATTGTTAATTTGTCAGGATTAAAGGAAAAAGATACTCTCTGTGATCCTTTTTGTGGTACTGGCACAATTTTACTAGAAGCAGAGTCCATGGGGATTAATTCCATCGGAATTGATTTTGATAAAATAATGTGCAAGATTACAAAAAAGAACTTGATTGCAAATGGATTTGGTTCGCAGGTGATAAATTCTGGCTATGAAGAAATACAGGATATCATGGGAACAATAGATGGTATTGTCACTGACTTGCCCTATGGAATATCATCAAGAGCATCTGTAACTCCGAAGAAATTGATCAAAGATTTTGTCTCAGTCATACCAAAAAGAAAAAAACTTGTAATGGTATACAAGAAAGGCCTTGAAGTGGATGATATCAGCAAAGCAAAGAAATACGAGATCTACAGACACAAGAGCTTGACTAGAGTGATTGCGGTATCATGAAGCTAGTATTTTTGGGAACATCAGCAGCGCAACCAACTGCAGAGCGTGGCATGACATGCATTTGTTTGGTACTTGATAGAGAGATACTGATGTTTGATGCAGGAGAAGGAGCACAGATTGCATTCTCAAAGGCCAAGCTTGGCTGGAACAAGAAAATGAAAATATTTGTGACACACTTGCATGGGGACCATTGTGTAGGAATACTTGGCTTGTTGCAGACCATGTCATTGCAGAACAGGACAGAGTCTGTTGATATCTATGGTCCAACTGGAATTGAAGAATTCATTGCAGCAAATCTCAAGATACTAAATTTTGGCCTTACATTTCCTGTCAGGATAACGAGAATCAAAGAGGGACTGGTCTTTGACGATTCTGGGTTTAGCGTTCACGTATGTGAGGCAGAGCATTCCATTCCTGCCTATTCGTATTTGTTTACAGAAAAAGACAGGCCTGGCAAGTTTTATCCTGAAAAAGCAAAGGAGCTTGGAATCCCAGAGGGAAAACTCTGGCATGAGCTTCAAAGTGGCAATGAGGTTAAAGTTGGTGAGAGATTGATAAGACCATCTGATGTGACAGGAGAAAAACGCCAAGGAATCAAGATTGGCATATCAGGTGACACAAGACCTACTGCAAAGCTTACAGAATTTTTCAAGGGTTGCAATTACATGACATTTGATTCTACATATTCCGGTGCATTACAAGACAAGGCAAAAGAAAATTTCCACTCGACATCAAAGGAAGCAGCAGAGCTTGCCAAAAAAGCAGGTGTCACAAATCTTATCCTGACACACTTTTCTGCAAGATACGAAGATGTGCAAGAGCTTGTCAATGAAGCAAATACAATTCATGGTTCTGTTACTGCTGCAAGGGATCTATTAGAGATTGACATCAAGTGAAAATGTGGGATATCATATCTAACAAATTAAGACAGGCAGAAAAAATCGTATTTGTTACAGGAGCAGGAATTTCACAGGAGAGTGGAATTCCTACATTTTGTGGAAAAGATGGTTTGTGGAGAAAATACGATCCAATGAAGCTTGCAACAATAGATGCATTCTATAAAGATCCAAAACTTGTATGGGAATGGTATGAAGAGAGAAGAAAAAATATACTAGATGCAAATCCAAATCCTGGTCATGTTTCCATTGCAGAACTTGAAAAGCATAAAAAAATTTCTGTCCTGACCCAAAACATTGATGGTCTTCACCAGAGAGCCGGAAGCTCACATGTTTACGAATTGCATGGTAGTATAATTAC
The DNA here is from genome assembly GCA_964462165.1 of uncultured Nitrosopumilaceae archaeon. Classification (GTDB taxonomy): domain Archaea; phylum Thermoproteota; class Nitrososphaeria; order Nitrososphaerales; family Nitrosopumilaceae; genus Nitrosotalea. The sequence goes on along the minus strand of CAYWWR010000013.1, from coordinate 16,170 downwards.
AATCAAGTGTACCGTATGTGATTTCAAAGATGGTATCACATCCAAGTTTTCCCAGCTTCCACCACTATGCAAATGTGGAAACATACTACGACCTGATGTTGTTTGGTTTGGCGAAACTTTACCGCAGGATGTATATGGGGATCTGCAATGGAAGAGGCAGTCTCTTGTGATATCATGATTGTTGTTGGAACCTCGCTTGCAGTATCTCCTGCAAACCTATTGCCTGTCTATGCCAAACAAAATGGAGCCACACTAGTTGAGGTAAATATCGAGGATACTCCCATATCGTCAAGTATGGATTTGTCCCTTAGGACCTCTGCTGCAAAGGCACTTCCAGGACTAGTTGATATGATATCATCATACTAATACTGGATTAGCGAATTTTACAGATTAATTTGATTAGTTGACGAGAAATTGTTCATTATTTCAGGTATCAGAACAATAATTTATATAAAATAAAATGTATTCATGAAATAAATCACACTAATTATTAAATAAGAGAATAACGTATAAAGAACAATGCGGAAAGATGCAAATTATGACAAATGAATTTGCGTGATCCTGTGAAAAATGGTACATAGTCAAGTACAATTCGTTGTACGAAGCGGCAAGAGAAAGCTTTTGCCTATACAGGGTCACGCCATTACACCTTTTCCTGTTTTTATAAAATTCTAGTTCAAGCGATACTGAGATTTACTTTTTGATTCCTATGGTGATAAAACTCCAATTATGGTAGAGTTTTGCATGTTAGATGGTGCATATGCAGATGCGTGCAATGTTCCGTAAATTGCATTATCTATTGTCATCTCTATGATATGTGGTGTATTTGGAACATCGTTAACCTGGGTTGAGAACTTTGAAGAATAAAATGTTCCAGAGAACAAGATGGTATCATCATTTTTCATTGTGACTGTAACTGATTTTGTCTGCCCAGATGTATCAACAAAATTTAGTATAGTATTGTTTCCTTGATTTACCGTAGTTAGCTGGACTGTTTTATAGTAAGACGGAAGAGATGGTAAAGCTGTTGTACCAGGCAATGTACTGGTATTATTAGAATAAGGAGAAATTATCAATCCACTTGAAACATCTACTGGTGGAGAGTTTGGTTTTGCTGTAAGTTCTGTTACCTGCACAGGATCACCTGCATTGGCCTGACACTGATCAAGTTGAATTATTCCAGTTATCTGTTTTATTCCATTTATTGTTTGGGCCAATTCTGGAACAGAGATTTGACATGTGTTGCCATTTTTTTCAAAGACCTGTCCAGTATAGTTTTGTTGAGTTACATATTGTGGAGCAAGTTGGTAAACTGAAGTATTATTTGTTGAAACTCCACCTGTCAGTATACCAGAATTATTTTCAAGCAATTTTGCACCCAAGCCCACTTCCTTGATGGCTAGATTGGAATCATTGATTACTTGCTTGTTGCTTGCAACTTGATCAATCTTACCTTTTACAGTATCAATAGATGATGGTACACTTTGAAAGAATTTCGATGAGCTTGGTACAAAGATAGCTATTGCAGCTATAATGATTCCAATAATTATCAGCTTGCCTATCAAACAGTTACTTTTCTTGAGGTATTCATAAAAAAGCGCAAATGTATACTAGTTGAGCAAGTGTAGTAAATTTATCCAGTCATTCGGTGGGGGTCGGCTCAGGTGCAAGCCAGTTCACTACCTTCTCAAGGTCCTGTGAATGAAGTATTACCTTGATTGGGCCCATGGCAGACTCTTCTGCTTCTTCACATACTGCAATGATATCCACAAAGGCTGCCTGTTTGTTAAGATAAAACCAGGTGGTGTCTCCTTTGGTATTAAATCGCATTTGTCTTCGGTAGATCTTGTTGGTTCGATGTTTTTTGATTGTCTCTTGGATTTTTACAAGCGATTCCAACTTGTTTGAGGTTGCCTTGATGCTTCCTTCCTTGTACTGGTAATCTGTTTCTAGTATGACATGAGATACAGCAAGTCGCACCTTGTCTGGATCTTCGGATGCATTTACTGCAGCATAGACTTCAATTTTGCAGGTAACATTTGGAATTTTCAATTCATCCAACCCTTGATGATTTTATATGAAGTATCAACAAGTTCTTGAATTGTCATATTGTTATTTGAGATTGTTTCGTCTGCAAGTGCAATTGATTCGCTCATGCCTACTCCAATTTCTCTTGAATCCCTTTTTGTAAAATCTTCACGGTCAGATGGAGCATCAGATCGACCCCTTTCTGTTAGAAATTTGTATCGTATATCACCTGATGCATGAATTGCAAGAACTTTGACTGTGCCAATTTTTTTCAAGACAGCAACCTCTGCAAGTGATCGTACTCCATCTACAAGTACAACATCAGACTTGGAATTTTGAATTCCATCTTTTATGAGCTCAGCCACTGCACCTGGACCATTTTTTTCTCGCAGTTCAATCATTAGCTTGCCAAGATTAGCCCCTGTTGGATCTATCTGTCTTCTTGTAGCTTCTGCCCTTACAGCATCACCCATTGTAATTTTATCAAAGCCTTTTGATTTCAAACCCTCAGCTATTGTGGTTTTTCCGGCCCCTGGCATTCCTGTAAGACATACGATTAGTTTCACACTCACAAACTTTATCCTCCAGTCTATGAAGCTACCGGAAATTATTATAGATGCCATAATCTGAATTCCACTAATGCGTGCCTTTGTTGCAGTAGAGATTCAGGATGAGAACATACTTGATGCAATTGTCAAGATTCAATCTGAATTCCACATACGAACAACTCCGGTAAATAAAAAAAATATGCATTTTACATTGCTTTTCTTGGGAGAGATAACTGAAGATGCTGCAGCAAATGTAAAAAAAGCATTAGATACAATTTCATTTAAAAAAATAGATGTAAACTTTACACATGTTGGCTCGTTTCCAAATCCAAGATCTGCACGAGTTATCTGGATTGGTGTAGATGAAACATCATCAAAACAACTAGTAGAGCTTGCAATGCAGGTAGAAAAAAAACTGGCTCCTCTTGGATTTAGATCTGACAAGCCTTTCAAGCCACACTTGACAATATTTAGAATAAAGAACAAGGTAGATGGTATCCCAGATATCATGGAAAAATTCAAGAAAATTGATCTAGGAAAATATACCATGACAGAATTAAAGTTCAAGCAAAGCATCTTAACCCCTAGTGGGCCAATATACTCTGATTTACAGGTGATTTTAGCAAAATGAGAAACGTTTTGGAACAGGCAAGAAAGATATCAATTCCCACAAGGCAAGAGGAGGAAAAGATAGGAGCACTAGCAGAAAATCTTCTTGACTTGGTAAAAAAAGAGATTGTAAACTATCCAGAGGTTACATCTGTTGAGCTTGGTGGATCTTTTGCAAAGGGAACTTGGCTCAAGGGCAAGCTAGACCTTGACATATTTGTCAAGATGAAAAAAGAAACAAACGAAAAACAATTTGAAGAGATTGGTAGAGAAATCGGTTTTAAATCCATGAAAAAGTTTAGTCCCTATGTTAGATATTCAGAGCATCCGTACGTTGAGGCAGTAGTTCAAGACACCAAGGTAAATGTTGTTCCTTGCTATGATGTAGAAAAAGGTCAATGGAAGAGCGCAGCTGACAGGTCATCATTTCATACCAAATTCATACTTGAAAAATTAGATGAAGAAAAAAAGAATGAGGTAAGGCTACTCAAAAAGTTTCTCAGAGGAATTGACATCTATGGTGCAGAAATTGCAACAGAAGGATTTGGGGGATATGTCTCTGAGGTTTTAATTTACCACTATGGAAGTTTTGTAAAAACTTTGGAGGCAGCTGCAAACTTTTCTCAAGGACAGGTGATTGGAAGTCCGACAAAAAAGTTTGAGACAGCACTAGTATTGATAGACCCGATAGATAGCAACAGGAATCTTGGCACTGCAATCTCTGCTCAAAATTTTGGCAAGTTCATACTTGCTGCAAGGGCTTATCTCAAAAAACCATCACTTGAATTTTTTAATGGTAAAAAAGTACTGCCAAACACAAAGAACCTAAGAAATGTCCTAGTTGTCAAGTTCAAATACAAATCCAGAAGTCCCGATATCATTTGGGGCCAAGTAAAAAGGGGAGCAACTGCACTCTCTGGCCAACTTGAGCTTGGCGGATTTCAGGTATTGCGTAAGAGTGCTACAACAGATGAAAAGACAGAGGCTGCAATGCTTTTCTTGTTACATTCTACAACAATTGAAAAATTTATGGTCAAAAATGGTCCAGATGTATTTAGAAAACCAGAATCAGAGAACTTTATTTTACGAAATTCCAAGAATAACATAACTTGGGTTGATGATCAAGGAAGGATCTTGTCACTGCAGCAAAGAGAATTCTATGATGCAAAAAAATTCCTCCAGTCACTTTTGAAGAAAAACCTGTCAAAAGCAGGCATTCCAAGCGGTATAATCTCAGACATGAAACGCGGCTTTGTGATATCAGGGGGTCATCAGGTAGCAAGCAAATCCATTAAAAAGGCTCTGGCTGAGTTAACCTCTACTAATGAACTCATCTTTGGTCCCAACAAGTAAGCTTGTCAAAGAACCATACTCTCTGATACTAGGATATCCCAAGGCAACAAAGAGCGAGCTTGCAAAAAGGCTTGTTGAGCTTAAAAAACTTGGAATTACAGGAGTCATGTTTGAGGGTGAGACAATTTTGAATAACATCCACGTGCTTGGCAAAGGCTACGTGGGAGTTGTTGTATTATCAAGGCTTGGCAAAAAAAATGTAGCACTCAAGATTCGCAGAATAGATTCTAGTAGACAAGAGATGAAAACTGAAGCAAAACTTCTCAAGATTGCAAACAAGGAAAACATAGGTCCAAAACTAATAGACAGCAGTAAAAATTTCTTGGTCATGGAATATGTCGAAGGTAAAAAAATAACTGACTGGGTGCGAGATCTAAAGGGCAGAGGAAGTGCTGCAACGCTTCGATCTGTTGTAAGACAAGTCTTGGAAGATTGTCATACTTTGGATACAATTCATCTTGATCATGGAGAGCTTAGTTACATCCACAAGCATATCATTGTGGGAAAATCTCCATGCATGATTGATTTTGAAAGCTCTAGTACAAACAGAAGAACTTCTAATGTTACATCTGCAACTCAATCAATATTCATAGGATCTCTACTTGCAAACATTGTCAAAAATATAATCAAGATTCCAAGCAAGAAAAAAATGATAGGTCCTCTCAAAAAATACAAACACGATCAGTCAAGAGAAAATTTTGATGAAATATTGAAGATGTTGGGGTTGGACAAGAGTTGAGCTTGCAAGACATCAAAACAAACGCACTAAAAATTTCACTTGCGGTAATACTTTCTGCTTTTGCAGTAGAATTTTTAATTGGAATTTCTTCTAACAGTCTTGCCCTTGTCACAGACAGTATCCATGCGATACTAGATTCTATTGTGACAATGGTTTTGCTTGTTGCTGCAAAATGGTCTACCAAGCCACCGGATAGAGAACACACCTACGGTCATGGAAAAATTGAGACAATGGGCAGTTTTGTAGCAGGGATCATAATTCTTGTAATTTCGCTGTTTTTTGTGTATGAATCGATATCAAGATTCCAAGAACCAAGACCCTTGGTTTTACCTGGAATTTTAGCCGTCATTGCAGCCGCGTATACGCTAGGGTCAATCTTTTTCAGGATTGTTATCCTGAAAAGGGCGCTCAAAAAAACAGATGGTTCTTCACTTCAGGTAGACTTGTACCATGCACTCATGGACATGGGTGCCACCTCTGTTGCATTGGTAGGAATTGTGTTTGTCATAATGGGATTCTACCAAGGTGATAACATTGCAGCATTGATTCTTGGAGGCCTGCTTGCTGCATTGAGCTTGAAATTAATCCACAAGGGTGGTCTTGAGCTAACTGATGCAGTTCCTGCAAACATGGTTAAAAGAGTACACGACATAGTGAGTAATACTAAAGGAGTGATGAGGACAGAATCTGTACAAATACGCAGATCAGGCAGTGACATCTTTACTGAAATTAAAATATCATTGAGTGCTGCCTCAAGTTTTGAGGAAGCCCATAAGATTAGTGCTGATGTGGAAAAGAACATCAAAAATGCAATTGCAAATTCAAATGTTACTATTCACTTTGAGCCAACATGGAAAGATGTTCCAGCAAATTATGTCATAAATACAATTGCAACTTCAGTCAAGGGAGTAAAAGAAATTCACAATGTAACTTCATTTCCTGCAGAAAATGGCATCTTCATTAGCTTACATGTAATGGTTGATAGAAACATGTCACTTGAAGATGCACATCATGTATCAGACGAGATAGAATCTCAAATAAAAAAATCTGTTGCAAATGTAAATCATATCACTATACATCTTGAACCATATGTTTCAATTCCAGAGAGCATTCCGGTGGAAGACATAACAATAGAAGAACAAGTTACAAACATCATAAGAGAATACCCCAAGGTAAAAAAAATTGGCCGAGTGATAACATTACATCTGCAAGACATCTTCAAGATAGACATCGATTGTTCATTTGAAAAAGCTCTTACAATAGAAGAAGTCCATGACATTGTCTCAGATATAGAAAATAAGATTAAAGATCAAATAAAAAATGCCATAGTTACCATACATCCAGAACCAAACTAGAAATGACAATTGCTGATGCAATAGCATTTCTTAAACAAGACCAAACACTTGCCCCAGCCATAGATATGATTGGTGAATACAAGCTAAAGAAAAGAAATCATCATTTTTCTGTCCTGATTGAATCAATAATCTCTCAACAGCTTGCAACTAGTGCAGCAGATGCAATTTTTAAGAGATTCAAGGGTCTATACCCAAAATTCCCAACTGCCTCGGAGATTCTTGCTACAAGAAAATCCAAGCTTCGTCAAGTTGGGCTTTCTGGTATGAAAATAGAGTATCTAAAAGACTTGGCAAAACATGTCAATGAAGGAAAGTTGAACATGAGATCACTTTCAAGAATGAGCGATGAAGATGTGATATCTCACTTAACTCAGGTCAAGGGAATAGGCAGATGGACGGCAGAAATGTTTCTCATTTTTTCTCTTGGCAGACAAGATATTTTTCCTGTTGGTGATCTTGCATTAAGAAAAGGTATACAGATATTATTTTCGTTGCAAGAGATCCCAAAACAAATCGAAGCTGAACAACTTGGTCAAAGATGGAAACCTTACAGAACTATAGCTACATGGTATATCTGGAAGAGTTTGCGACAGTTCAACAAGATTTGAGGATATTATTTGTACAAAAGATATGGAACATGACTATACAATTAAAATTGTAACATACTAAAACAAGCGATTAAGTATTGTTCTTTGAATATTTTATCATATCTGAATTAATATGACTATACTTGAGCATTTTCCAGAGGAATTCAAACCAAGAGAAATACAAAAAGAGATCTTGAAGGGAATAGAGGAAAAGATCAAGTCAGGATACAAGACAATCATCTTGTCTGCACCAACAGGAGTTGGAAAATCCCTCATTGCTGCAACGCTTGCAAGATATTTTGGTAGCTCCTTTGTAGTTACTGCTTCTAAACAATTACAGGATCAATATTCTAAAGACCTGAAATTCCTCATGCCAGTAAAGGGAAAATCAAATTTTGCTTGCCTCAAACTGATGGAACAAGAATCAATTGAAAAATCAGATACAAGAAATGCAATCCAAAAAGGTCTCACTTGTGAGAAAGGTCTCTGTGAAGAGACAACAATGCAAAATGGAAAGAAAGTCAAAGAGATTTGTAAGTTCAAACCAAAGCTGGGAGAGCCACAAGACATTACCAAGGAATCGTGTTATTACTATGAACAAAAATATCGTGCACTAACTTCGCCTCACTCTATCTGGAATTATGCTGCATATTTTCAGTTGATGAGGTTCAATAGAAAGGCCTATGAGGAATATGTCAAAAAACCAATAGCAATTTTTGATGAGGCACATAAGGTAGAAGACCAGATAATTCAGTTCATAGGTGTAGACATCTACAATGCGTATTTTACAGAGTGTGGCATAGATGCAAAAAAGTTTGATGATCTTGGAGATATCGATGCAATAGCAAAGTTGCTTGAGGGTTTGGCAAAATCATATGCAAAACAGATACTTGATTTGCAAGAAAGCAGGGCATTTATGCTAAATCCAGATTATGCCACGCTTGCAAAATTAGAATCACGATATGAAAAGATGTCAAATTCCTATGTAGAAATAAATTCAAACAAAAATAATTTTGTGGTAAATGCTCCATTCAACGATGAAAGAGGAAATTTCAGATCAGTTTCTATCAAACCACTTGACATTTCAAAATATGTCAAGGCCTTCTTTGACATTGAGAATCAAGTTTTCATGTCTGCAACAATAGACAAGGATAGTTTTTGTGAAAATACAGGACTTGATCCATCAAAGGTTGGATTTGTGGACACTCCACGATCTCCATTTCCCCCAGACAGTAGAAGAATTAATTTTCTTAATACAAGAAAACTAAGTTATTCTTCAAGTAGAGATGATGAACTTGCTGTCATAAAAAAAATTGATGAGATAATGTCACAGCATGCTACAGAGCGTGGTCTAATACTTACTTCATCAGAGAAGAAATGTTTTGACATAAAAAATAATCTCTCTGAAAAAAATAGACTACGAATCAGGGTATGTCACAGCAGAAATGAGAACGGTATGACTCAAGATGAGGTATTGCAAGAACATTCTTTTGATGAAGACGGTGTATTGTTATCATCATCATTATGGGAAGGAGTTGACTTGAAAGATGACCTGTCAAGATTTCAGATAATAGCAAAGGTTCCATATCCAAATCTTAGTGAGAAACGAACCAAGAACAAGATGCAAAAGTTTCCTTTGTGGTACAAATCGCAGACACTGACAAAGTTACTGCAGGGTTTTGGTAGATCAATTAGGAGTGAAGAAGACTGGGCTGTCACATATGTTCTTGATTCTGCCGCAAGTGATCTTTTGCTTCAATCAAAATCAATGATTCCAAAATCGTATCAAGATGTACTTGGATTTCCAAGCTATGAATCAAGCATGAAATCTACCTTATAAGAAAAATTTCAACTCAAAAAAAGCACCGATGGGAAATCAATTTGTAATTGCATGTACTGATTTGTCAGGTAGATCAGTCAAGGTGAAGACAAATCTAGAACCCTCAAATTCAGTTGTTCCTTCTCTTTCCCAATTTACTTTGTAAGATTTGATCAGGTGACCACCCACTATTGAGATTGTCTTGGGTACACTTTCGAAGAGTTTCTCTACCTTTTCTTTGTCCTTTGTCATAAGCAGAGATCTTCGTCTCTTCATGAGATACTTGATTGCAACATTCTTGTGCAAATGTCCTTCTACCTCAATCTTCTCGTTGCCAAGATCAATAGTGAATTTTCGTTTTCCCATGGGCCTGTTACAATCACAATTATACAAAAAAGGTGATTGACAATTTGCCATTAGCAAGTAGATTGTAAATTATGACAAAATTTGCTTTGCATGAGATATGAGAAGAGATGAGACAGATCTGCCTTGTTCCATGAATTCTATCTTTTTCGTGCAATCTTCCAGGCATTTTGTATGTTTTCCATTCCAATATGAGAATAAAACGAGTTTGCATCTGGAGCAGATAACAAAAGTATCATGACTTGTTTTCCAAGTGTTTTCTGTGTCAATTTGAGTAGCTTTTTTCCAATTCCAAGACGTTGATATTTTTTGTCAACTGCTAAATCAGATACATAGCAACAGTAGCTAAAGTCAGTTACAGCACGTAGTATTCCAACTAGCTTCTTGTCATCTCTTGCACATATTATCAAATTTGCATTTTTTACCATGCGTTTTATTCTTCCAATGTTATTTACAGGTCTTTTAATTCCAGAATTAACAAACAGTGTAACTACCTCCTTTGGTTTCAAATCAGGATTTACCAAATATGATATTTTCATGAATTGTTTGTCTTGATTTATCTATGCAAAATCTAGTCTTAACTATATCTCGTACATGGTGGGGCCGGCCGGACTTGAACCGGCGACCTCTAGCACCCCAGGCTAGCATCATACCAAGCTAGACTACGGCCCCTCAAGGTGCTGGCTATTGTTGAAATTATTAAATTGTAGTATTGAATTGATGTCAAGAAATTTGTGTTTGAAAATCTAGAGCCATTTTTTCAGTCTTTCTTGTTCAAACTTTTCTTTTTCTGTAAAGTGTTCTGTTGATGAAGATTTTAACTGGGTCAGAGGATCTGGTGTTGCAAACATGTCAACCTGAAGATATCCTGCAGTTCCCTTGCCAGTTTCAAGAAAACATCCACCTTTTCCATCAAAGACTGCTCTTTCAAACTCATTTTTTATTTGTGCAATAATATTTCTTGCAACTGTTATTCCTTCGGCTTCTGCAAAAATTCCTGCCTTTGGTACAGCTATCTTGTCTGTTACCATTATCTGGTTTACATCTCCTATTGCATAGACATTCTCATATTTTGTTTCACAGGTTTTATTTACTAACACAAACTTGCCATTTTCTGCAAAACCTGCATCTATTACAACTGAAGGTACCTTGTGAGGTGGAACAGAAATTAAGATATCAAAACTTGTCTCCCCGTTTTCAAATTTTATTTTATTTGGCTCTACTGCAGTAGTTTTGTGATTTCCATGAAATTCTATCTTTTTTGATTTTAGAATTTGAAATATCTCTTCACTTACCTGTGGACCCCCTGCAGGAAGTGTGATGGGAGTTGGGCTGTAGAAATCTATCTGGACAGAGTCACTTGCACCAGTCTCCTCAAGTACAGACCTAATCAGAAGAGCTGCCTCAAATGGTGCTGGAGGACATTTGTATGGAAGGCCAGTGATTGCCATGGCAATCTTGCCCGACTTGACTTGTCTTATTGTATCTCTGATTTTTGGAACATCATTGATGTCATAAAGTACAAAACCATTTTCTTTCAAACCTGGAATTTGTTCCGGTGCAAGCTCTACACCTAGTGCTATTATCAAATAATCATAATGAAATTGCCTATACTTTGTTCGAACAGATTTGTTGACAGGATCTATCTTTAGTATGTCTTCATTTACAAATTCAATACCTTTCTTGGTGACATTTTCCAGTGATCTCTTGGAAGACTCGAATTCTCTTGTTCCATTGATTATCCATAGCTTGACTAGGTCCATCATGAACCAGTCTTTTTTGTCAATTACTGTAATTCTTGTATCTTGTGTAAGATTATCTCGAAGTTCATTTGCAGCAGCAAGACCGCCAAAACCTCCACCTAAAATTACAATGTTTGCGGGTCTCATGGCAAAGTGCAGTCCCTATTTCTCTTGTGTGGTTGGTCTGATTGTAATTTCATTTACATTCATGTGAGATGGAGATTGGAGTGCAAAGATTATGGAATTTGCTATATCTTCTGCCTTGAGAGACTGGATTGTTTTTGAGTGTGTCACAAATGATTCAAGAGATTTGTCGGTAATGGTATTTGTAAGTTCAGTATCTACTATTCCAGGCTCTATTGTTGTAACTCGAATATTGTTTCTAACAGATAGTTCTTGTCTGAGTCCCTCACTAAAAGCTCGTACTGCAAACTTGGTTGCACAATAAACACTTCCTGCAGGAAATACTACTCTACCTGCAATCGATGAAATGATCACAATATGACCAGATTTTTGTGCTATCATGTGAGGAATTGCGGCTGCAGTACAGTACATCACTCCTTTGATGTTTACGTCAATCATTTGTTCCCATTCATCTATTTTGAGATTTTTTACAAAACTCAAGGGCATCAGACCAGCGTTATTTATCAAAATATCTACTCTATTCCATTTTTTTATTGCAGAATTAACCAAATTTTCACAATCACTGCGTTTTGTTACATCACATGATACAACAATGCATTCTACTCCAATTTTTTCAATATCTTTTTTGAGCTGTTCTAGTTTGTCAACTCGTCTTGCACCAATTGCAACTTTTGCACCAGCTTTTGCTATTGCAATAGCAGTTGCATATCCTATTCCGCTACTAGCGCCTGTTACTACAGCTACTTGATCTTTTATCATACTGAAAACTATTTTTCATCACACCGTCTTGCGTAAATAAGTTTTGTCAATTGAAAAATACTTTTGTTCACTAACACTAATTTAGGATCTCAATTAATTACAATTATGGAACAATTTGACTGTGCATATTGTGGACAAACACAAGATTTGCCTTTTGAATGCAGTTATTGCAATGACAAATTTTGTGCAGAGCACAGGTTACCAGAATCACATAGATGTGTAAAACTATTTCAAATTAGAGCAAAGAGATTTGGAGAAAAAAAGATCCAGAGAACAAAGGGAATAGGTAGACAAAGTTTCATCAAGCGAATTTTTGGAAAGTTCGGCTAGTACAGTGCTTTTTGCGGATCAATCTTTGAGAGTCTTGCTTGGTAAAACAAAGCTATTGCAAGTGCAAGCAATACACCAGCTGTCAGCCAATGAGCAACCTGCATTGTGAGATATGCTACACCAAATCCCACACACATTACTGCTTGGGTCAAGAGTTTTGCCCAGTTTCTAATCTTGGCCAGTCTGCAGATCATTTCTATTATAAATAATCCAGCAACTGGATACAGTATTATTTCAAAATAGACATCAAGATCTATTCCATTATGCATGATACATCACAATACCAGTTGTCTAATTTCTAGTCTTCCCAGCTTACCTTTATTGCGACTTTCTTTCCAATCAATGAACGTGCATTTTCAAAGGGTAATGTAGCAACATCTTCTGCTTCAAATGGTCCATATGACTGGAGATCGGTGCCCATTATCTGGTCTATGGGTTTGAGAAATCTAACCACAATTGATCTTGCTCTATGGTTTTCTCCCACGGTCTCTAAAAGTTTCAGTCTTCCATTAAGTGTAGCAGAAAGAATGGTTTCTTTTCTTTGTCGCAGCTCATCCTCAGAATCTAAAATGAATCTCTCTTCGTCAAGAAGATTGGAATAATCAATTTCATCCAACGATGTTGCCTTTTCAATTCTGATCTTCAAAAGAATTGAAGTCATCTCTGTTATCATTTTTACAAGTGATTCAGTAATCTTGGATTCAACTCCATCGTAATCATGATTCTTTATGTTTCCAAGAAATTCTGCAATATTATGATACAAGCTAGGGTCTACCTCCTGAACCGTATCGTTCTCTACTTCACGGAGAAGAATAGCATACAATAAATTTACATCAATTTTTTTTGTTTCTGACATTTCCATATCCAACAATACTTAAATCATAGACCTCTTTGTGTTATGATCAAGGTGCAAAATTGCCATATAAAGTGATTGGTGGAGAACCAGTACCAGTTTCTTATTCTGCAGAAGATGTTTTCTCAAAAATAAAGCACGATCAGATAAAATTTATCGATTTACAATTTACTGGCCTTAGAGGAAGATTTCATCACACTACAATTTCTGCAAATCTGTTTACTCCACAACAAATGCAGGATGGTCTGCCAAAACTTGATGGTTCTTCAATTGTAGGATTTTCATCAATTGAGGATTCAGATATGGTTCTCAAACCAGATCCTACCACTTTTGCAATAATTCCATGGATGGCAAATGCAAAAACTGCCAGATTGATTTGTGATGTATATCGTAGTAGAAATAAAGGCAGACTAGAATCTGACCCAAGAGGAATTGCTCAAAAGACAGAAAAATATCTAAAAACTCAAGGATTTGACAATAGTTACTGGGGTCCAGAAGTAGAATTTTTCGTATTTGATAAAATTAACTGGGATGTACTTACTCCTTACAAAGGCCAATCATATTCAATAGAATCCCAAGAGGCACCTTGGAGCCAAGACGGCAAGGGATATCCGATGGCACTAAAGAAAGGATACTATCCAAGCACACCAGCTGATACCTTGACAGAATTTAGAAATGATTGTGTCGAGTGCTTGAACGAATATTTTGGAATTTTATGTGATAACCATCATCATGAGGTAGCCACAGCAGGACAGTGTGAGATTGATATCAGATATGATACCTTAACCAACTCTGCAGATGGAGCACAGACATACAAGTATGTCATAAGAAACATTGCTAAAAAATATGATAAAGTTGCCACAATGATGCCAAAACCAATTTCAATGGATGCAGGTTCTGGAATGCATACAAACGTAAGCTTGTGGAAAGACGACAAGAACATGTTCTATGATAAAGACGACAAGGAAGAAGTCAGTCAATTAGCAAGATACTATTGCGGAGGAATTATGAATCATGCAAGAGCATTGTCTGCAATTGTTGCACCTACTACAAACTCTTATCACAGACTAGTTCCAGGTTATGAAGCTCCAGTGTATATTGCATGGAGTGCAAGTAACAGATCTGCAATAATTAGAATTCCATCTCACTTTAGAGGAGAAAGTTATGCAAAGATTAAGAGAATAGAGTTTAGAGCTCCTGATCCGTCATCAAATCCATATCTAGTATTTGCAGCGGTTCAAGCAGCAGGATTAGACGGAATCAAAAAGAAGATGGATCCTGGCGACCCAGTTTATGAAGACATTTACAAGATGACTAAAGCTCAACGAGTTGCAAAAGGAATTAGAGATTTGCCTGCAACTTTGGGAGAAGCACTTGATGAATTGGAGAGTGATAGAAAGTTCCTCGCTCCAATTTTCTCAAATGAGACTCTAGATAAATTAATTGAGGTAGAAAGAGCAGATGATCATGAGGTTTCAATAAGACCTCATCCACACGAATTCTATCTTTATTTCGATATCTAGAAAATAGAAAAATTTTTGATTAAATCTATTGTGATTGAATATGCAGATCTAATTGTGTTATTGTACTCTAGACTTTTCCAATTGCACCGTACACAAGGAACAATGCAGCTGAAGTGATAACCAACCCAATAATGAGATAGGCTTTCTTGTGTCTTTCAGCAGTAGCTGCTTTGTATATAGAGACAGTTCCTGCAAGGCCTACAAATAAGATCAAGGTACCAGAAATTACTAGATCCCAGCTACTATGAGTGATTATAGGATAGAACATTCCAGAGAGCAATGCAAAGAATGCTACCAGATAGATGTATCTTGCACCAGTTAGAATCTTGGTTGAGCCTATTTGCATAAAGTTCCTATCTAGATTAGTCAAATAAACTTTGAGAGAAATGGACTTGTTAATTACATATCCATAGGTGGCATACCCATACCACCCATTCCGCCCATGCCTCCCATACCGCCCATTCCACCCATACCTCCCATGCCTTCAGCTCCTGGCGGTGGTCCTGCAGATTTTGCAGTTGCAATAACATCATCGATTCTTAGTATCATAGATGCGGCTTCTGTTGCGCATGTAATTATTTGGATCTTGACAGAGAGTGGCTCAAAGATATCACTAGCGTGCATGCTAGCAACTTGTGCTTTCATAACATCAATACCAGTCCATTTGTTTCCTTTGAGTTGCTTTGAGCGCAATGATGCCAATGTATCAATTGGATCCATTCCTGCATTCTCAGCAAGTGTAATTGGAATTATTTCTAAAGAGTCTGCAAACTTTTCTACTGCAAGTTGTTCTCTGCCTTCAAGTGTTTTTGCCCACTCACGTAGCTTTGTGGCAGCATAAGTTTCTGGTGCACCACCACCTGCTACTATCAATGGTTTTTCCATTACATCTTTTACAACCATTAATGCGTCGTGGACTGATCTTTCTACTTCATCGACTACTCTTTGAGAACCGCCTCTTAGAAGAAGTGTAACTGCCTTTGGATGTTTGCAGCCTTCAATGAAGACCCACCTGTCAGTTTCTACTTTTCTTTCCTCTACTAGTTCAGCAGAACCGAGGTCTTTTTCAAACAAGTCATCGAAATTACTGATAATTCTTGCACCTGTTGCTTTTGCAAGTTTTGTCATATCACTTTCTTTTATTCTTCTTACTGTAAGTATTCCAGCCTTTGCAAGATAGTGTTGTGCCATGTCATCAATTCCCTTTTGACAGAGCAGAATATTTGCACCAGAAGCAATTACTTTGTCTACCATGTTTTTGATTATTTTCTGTTCTTCATCTAGGAATGATTTCATTTGTTGTGGATTTGTGATGTTTATCTTTGCATCAAACTCTGTCTTGTCAATCTCAAGTGCATTATTTACTAGAGCAATCTTTGCATTATCGATTTTCTTTGGCATTCCACTGTGAACAACTT
>CAYWWR010000012.1:0-22488 GCA_964462165.1 uncultured Nitrosopumilaceae archaeon | reverse complement strand
GAACAATGCCCTAGTCTTTCCATACATCATGAGAGCAATCTTAGACCACGGAATATCAAAAATAGAGACAAAGATATTGTATGCTGCAGCTGTAGCAATTTCAAATACAATACCAAAAAACCAATTACACTATGACAACATCATATCAAATGTTGGAGACAAGAAACTTCAACAAAACATATCCAAAGCATTAAAAAAATTTTATAAAAAATAACGTAAGTTGATCAATTTATTCCAGCGATCAAATTTTCATTACGGAATATAATTTTCATAATTAGTTCATGCACCGCAAAAACATAATCACTGCAAATACAAAGCCTTCTTTGTTACAAGGATAATTTGTTCAAGTTCAAGAAACTTGAAGATATTATCTCCTACAAGAATCAATGGGACTTGAGTGCATCCATTACCTTTTGCATGTCGTTTATAGGAACGATCTTTACGGTACTGGTAGTTGAGATTCCTACTTTAATGCACATTTGTTCTATATCATGTGCATTTTCGGCATCCAAGATTATTATCCATTCGTGTTCAAGAACTGACATGTAAAAACCCAGCACTTTGTTGATGTGGAATTGTTTTTGTGTTGCTTTTATTTTCCCTTGTATTCCCATGAATATCTTTTTGCTGTTTTTATTATTCATTGGACATAAATCAGGGCTATGTACTGCAAAGACTCCAAATAACACAGAATACCCTATTTTGACATTTCTAATAAATCTTCAGGAAGTAAATAGAGAAGATCATCATCTCAATTTTACCAACAAAAAGACAGAGATTTGAAAAAATTATTTAAATCTCACAGTAGCCAAGCAAACACGTGATAAGTCACATCATGGTTCCATATGACAAATCAGAGCCTGCCACTCATGCGTTTGAATATGCAATAGATCTTGCAGAAAAATATAGTTCAAGTGTCAGTGTCATTACATGTATTTCAATACAGGCTCCAACTGATCTATATTTTGGTACTGCATACATTGAGACTACAAGACTGCTAAAAGAAGATGCCATGAAATCAATTTTGGCCCTAGAATCGCAGTTAAAAAAATTAAAAACACCATACAAAATTGATGTATTAGAAGTAAGATCAATTACAGATTCATTGGTATCATATGCAGAATCTCATGGTGTTGATCTAATAGTCATGGGTTCACGAGGATTTGGAGGTTTTAAAAAATTACTAATTGGAAGTGTTGCAAGCGGCGTATCACAGCATGCAAAATGTCCAGTTTTAATTATAAAATGAAAACAGTAAATAAAAAATTATTTAAAATCATTTTCTATATCTAGATGCAAATGTATTATCAGATCCATCCAAATCTTTCACAAACTGCTGACGTAAAACGCTGCCATAAACAACAATATCTCTTGCCAACATATCTAGTCTAGATTCTAGTTTTGGGCTTGTTTTTCCACCTGTGAAATCTTCACTGTCGTTTATAGAGATACCATATGGCACACTCCAGCCATAACATTGTCTGACTGCAGTTCTCATTTGATCCATTGCGGTCAAACCTTTTTCATGTGATGCACAAATATATCCAAAAGTTTTTCCTGCAAATTCTGCCCAAAAATAATCAAGAAAGTTTTTCATTACACCCGACATGGAACCATGATAATCAGGAGTTGAAAGAATCAAGGCATCCGCCCACACTACATCATCTTTTGCTTTTTTTATTTCAAGATGGAATTGGTTTTCACTTGGATCATACAATGGTAATTTGTTTTGTTTTAGATCTAGCAATCGTGTTTCTGCACCATATTTTCTTGCATAGTCTAGTGTGACAGACAATCCAGTTGTACTAGAAGCATTCTCACGCAGACTAGATCCTATGCCTAGTACTCTAAATGTCACACATACCCCCATATTTTTCTGGAATAAATAATCTCGTTTTAGATGACTTGGATCAGAGGGTGTGACCAAGTTTTACAATCCCAAGTCAAATAATAAGAGATACTTACAAATACACTACAGAGAGCATAAACATAGTTTGAAATTTTACATAGAATTTAATCCGTGCAGGGAATGTAAAGACATCATCAGAGAAATAAATGAAAGTATGCCTACGGATGACAACTCTAAGAAACTTTTACGACACATAACATACAATCACACCGAAGTGGTACAGGCAATAATTGAGGAACTTCCAAAGCAAGCAGACAAGGAAAACTTTCCGTGGTTTGGGTAAAATCACATAGAACACTATGTTTTCATACAAAACATCAACAAGACAAGATTGTACTTGTTAGTTTCCATACCACTCTGATGCAATCTTTTTGATCTCATCAAGTGATTTTTGGATATTTGTAGACTGGATTTCATTTCCTGCATTCATACCTTCATTTAAGATCCCGCGTACGTCTGAGAACCCCATGAATTGAAACTCTATTTTGGTAAGAGACAAAGCATGTTCCCAGTTCATCGTCGGACCACTAGTGTAAAAACCACCAGATGAGACAATTATCAGTGCTTTTTTACCACCCATTAAACCAGAATACTTTCCATCTATCGCATCCCATGTCTGACCCTTCAACATGATAGAATCAAACCATGCCTTTACAGGAGCAGGCATTGAGAAATTATGCATTGGAAAAGCCACTATAACAATATCTGCAGATTTCACTTGGCGAGTCATGCGATCCATTTTTTCCATAGATTTTTTTTGCTCATTAGAAAGTTCTTCTTTCAGATAGTTTCTATGAATATATGCACTCATATTCTCAACATTGAACAAATCAGGAACATCGATACAAAGATCTAAAACTTCAATTTCAGAGTTTTTTATTTCATTTTTAAAAGCATCCAATAATTTTTTGCTATTAGAACGTTCTTCACGCGGAGTATATTTTACAAGTAATGTCTTCATCCTTATTACAAAATAAAAGATGTATAATATAACATTTCAAAGAAATATTCAGAGATAGGATGTATTTTGAGATTGATCAATACTACGTTCTATTGCAGAATAGATGGGAGTCTCCAGTCTACTCAAAGTCTTTTTCTTGATAAATCCCACTGTCATAATATCAGCGCGGAAGATTAAGCTAAGAAGCCAATCAAATCCAACTTTGATCTTCTTTTCGCGTGTTGGTAAATGAGTCCAATAAAATGATCTCCACAAGAGCCACGCAGTAAATCCATGTACTTTTCTGCCATTAAGAAGTGCAACCCCAGTTCTCTTGCCTATCGTGGCCATCACCCCTTTGTTATGATATAGAAATGGCTTCATAGAATTCATTGCGCCTTTAATCTCTGCAATCAAATTTTCTGATACCAATTCTGCTTGTCGTATAGCAATTTGTGCCGTAGTAGGATACACAGTATTGGTTTTACTATCAACCAGATTAGCACAATCACCTAATGCAAAAACACTAGGATAATCCTTTAACCTCAAATACTGATCTACTACCAAACGACCCGACTGACCATGTTCACACTTGAGTGTAGATATCAATGGGTCCACCGTGACTCCACCTGCCCAAATCAATGTAGCACATGGAATTATTGTATTATCACTCAAAAGTACGTGATCTTCTCCAGCATCAACTGCTTTTGTATTTGTGATTACCTCAATACCAGATTTTCTAACATGATCAAGTGCAAATTTACCAAGTTCTTCTCCAACCTCAGGTAAGATACCCTCTCTTGCTGACACAATAATAGTACGAATTTTCTTTGAATCAATATTTTTGTAATAATTTTTTGTTGCATCTTGTAAAAAGTGATGTATTTCGGTTGCAATTTCAACTCCAGCAAATCCCCCACCAACTACTACAAACCTTAAAAGCTGTTCTTGAAGAATTTGATCTTTTTCTTGATCAGCGCATTCTAATACACTGATAATGTGATTTCGAATTGCAATTGCGTCTTCTAGTGTTTTTATGGTAAATGCAAATTCTTCAATGTTTATATTTCCAAAGAAATTATCTTTACTGCCAAGAGCAAGAACAAGATAATCATACTCCAATACAGTTTCTTTTTGATCAAATATCCTAATGATAGAAACGCGTTTATTTTCTATATCAATTGAAAGAATCTTTGCATGACAGAAATTTGCAGTTTTACAAAAAGAACGAATCGGTGTGGTAACATCACTTGCATGAAGCATACCAGATGAAACTTCTGGTAACATCGGAGTAAAAAGGAAAAAGTTATCCTGACTTACCAGAGTAATTTCAACATCGTTTCTTTTGGATTGTTTTTGGATTTCATGCAACACATTACTTCCAGCAAATCCTCCTCCAAGTATCAATATCCTAGTTTTTGTATGATTATTTGTGTTAAATTTTCTTATCATATTACTAGACTACTCCACATATCCAATAAAAAGATAAAAAGAATGCGTATTATACATACAAAATTTATTGTTAATGTATCAATAAACCAGTAGCTTCTTTGAGATGAACAAACCTGTAGAAAAAATTTGCGTAGGCATATCAAGAGACCTCGTGCCCATATTACACATCAAATATTATACTAGTTTGATAGAACTAAGCCCATAGGCACATGATAACTATAGTATCAAACGTGTCAAATCAAGAAAATTGTAGATAGAACAGAATCAAATTAAAGCAGGAGTTATTTTCTCATATCAAGAGTCAATTATGAACAAAGACAAAGGCATCTGCAAAGGACTATGTAAGGAACACAAGATTAGAAAACCAAGAGATGGTACCAGTCGTTATTTATCAGGCCAGGTTAGATGCCAGATCTGCGGAGTCTTCATGTCAAGAGAAGCATGTCATGACAGAGAAGACAAACCTGTAACGGAAGACACAGTGGACTTGTATTGTAGTTGCTGTAATTGCATGGTAAGATCAAGACCAAGAAATAAACTTGGAATAAAATCTAGCAAGACCACACAAGAAGAATATGATCAGTTAAAGGAACTACGAAAAAAGTATTAGAAATCACTTAGATTTGACAGCGATTAATCTTGCCACTTTGATACAAACTTTCCAAGTTTAGTAATGCATCATGATAGCTTGCTCTATTTGCAATTTCATGTTCCATTTTATTGATCCCATTTCTTACATTTGTAGAATCATGTGTTCTAGAAGGATGAATAGCATGCAACAGTTGATGAACAAGAACAATTGTCACCATTCTCCTATTGTCTCTGACATCATAACCCAGCATATCATGAACACATATTTTGTAAGACGGTTGACTTGGCAGATCTCCAATTAGATTTATATCTCCTGATGCATTTCCATTGCTTTGTATTTTTATACCAAAAATCTTGTCTGCAAAGAATTTTGCACAGTCCATGAAATTCTTGTCATCAGGTTTTTCTTGATGATATTCTATTATCATATTTTGTGCATCTTTGAGACAATCAGACAACCAATAAGGAGCATCTCCTACAGCATAAGTCACAGGTACACTTACTTTTTCCACATTAGATACCAACTGCGTAACTGGTTGGTCCAGGGTCTTTTTTAATTCACCATATGAATCAGATTCTTCCAGATTGGAAGATGAATCAGATTTAACATATTCCACATTTTGTAACATTGTACATTGATGTCTATGTGGTAAGAGATGATCTCTGCAATAGACATATCCACATAATTTACAGAGATTACTCAGAGTCTCTTCTATTTTATGACCATCATATGTGCAATATTTGTCCGTGATGATGAGATCAAACCCATTAAAAATAAAGATGATTGTTTAGAGATTTGACTAAAGGGTATATCACATGTGAGTGCGATAGGTTTTCCATGTAGAATATCAAATTCAAAGAGGTAGAATTTGTACCGGTTACCAACTTTGAAGTTGTTTTAAGTGAAAATGTTGCCAATATATCTTCAAATGAGCACACATGTCATAGTTTCTGTTTAAGGCAATACTGTAAATATTTTTTCATGTTTTGGACAGTAATTGAACAATTTCATGAAAAAACTCTACATAGGATTTATCAATAGTACCGGACGAGTTTAATCATGCCAAGAAAAGAATACAAAACAATCACGGTAAAAGTTGATGCATTTCAACAATTTGCCAAGGCAGTAAAAAAAGCAAAACAGGAAGATCCAGAACTAGATAACAGTACATTTCTAATGTTACTCATGGGCAAAAATCAAAAGATCAAAAAACATCGTTCCTAGATCCAGACAACATTACAGATTCATTTGTGTAAATAATTATCAAAAATTTTTTTTGAATCAACGATTCAGATACTAACCTTTTGCGCCAACACCTACTGATTCGCTCAATAACAAAGTGAGGTGTCTAGGAGTTGTAGAGTTAGTTGTGGCAGGTACATTGGAAATAGTAGAATTCATTCCAGTAGAAACAGATGCTGTATTCCATACTTTAGAAAGGGGAACATCCACATCAAACCCAGCTAAAACGCCTGTAAGCAGTGAAACAGTTTCTTGTTTTGCATTTAGATCAATTGAGAATTTAGCAGTGTCACCTACTTTGAATACGTCAGTATCAGTGGCATCAATAACAGTAGAAGACAGACAGACAGGTGTAGACGAACCGCATGTCAGGCTAGGAGATATTGAAACATGAACTAGACCTCTCCCCACAGGAGATTGAATAATTATTGTGCCCTTGTTTCCATCAACTATAGTCCACATTATGACACCATGAAAGTTACTACTTGGAGACACTGCACCCTTGATAGAAAAATTTGCAGTTTGTGCATATCCTGCATGCATTAACGGTAACAAAGTTACATTGAGGATTAAAAATACTATAGAAATAGCAAGAAGTTTTGATGTCAATCGTCTAACGTAGAACGTCATAGTCTAAAAACATATAGCATAAAATTTTACAGATTATGCAGGCTTCATCAATATTTTACCAAACAAGTTTCCCTTCAACATTTTTGTGTGAGCATCTACTGCATTTTCAAATGTATAAATTGAATCAATTATCGATTTTATTTTCCCTTTAGACATCCAAAAAATTCCGGATTCAAGTTCAGAACGTGTTCCTTGGGTAGAGCCCAAAATATTAGTACCTTTGAAAAATATATGTCGTAAATCAGACATTACATCATAACCCGTTGTAGCACCGGTTGTAACTAGAGTAGCACCATATTTTAGCAAGGCAAGTTCCTTGTTCCAGTGTGAGCCTCCAACATGTTCAAAAATTACATCAATTCCAGGACTAGATTGCTTTTGTTTTGCCAAGTCTTTTGATATTGCAAAGACCTGTTTGTTCCAGTCTTCTTTTCTATGGTCTACTGCAAAATCTGCACCAAGTTTTAGACATTCTTCCAATTTATTTTGACTTGCAGTTGCAATCACATCACAACCATAAAGTTTCGCAATTTGAATGCCAAATGTACCCATACCAGAACCCCCACCCATAATGAGTACTGTTTGACCTGGTTTGATTTTTGCTCGTCCCACAAGCATGTGCCACGATGTTGTCATTGTCATAGATGCAGCTGCAGCATCTTCATATGACACATTTTCTGGAATTTTTACGACATTTACCTCAGGCAAGTGAGTATATTCACAATATCCACCCCAGAGAGGACCTGTTTGAAAACCCCAAACTTTTCGATATCTACAATCATACTCTCGACCTTCAGTGCATGCAATACATACTCTGCAAGAAAGATTACCATGTGAGACGACTCTGTCTCCGACTTTGATTGTTGAAACATCTTCTCCCACTGCAACAACTTGGCCTGCTGCATCAGTTCCTGAAATATGTGGCATTGGTATTTGTATCGGTTTTCCACGCATACCCCAAATATCATCATGGTTTAATCCTGCAACTATTACTTTGAAGACTACTTCACGGGGTTTCGGTTTTGGTTCAGGCACATCCATTATCTTGAGTATTTTTTCATAATTGTCGTCAGGAGCATATTCTTCATAGACTAGAGCTTTCACAAGTCAAGTGAAACACACTGCCAATATTAAGAAAATGGTATTGTTATCGGTATTCGTCGCCACAATCACCTATTATTGCAAAGAGATCTTTTGATTTAGAGGTGACTGATTTTATTTTGTGGTCATCATCTTTATCTAATTGTAACGAAAACACTTTCAAATTGTCAGATCTATTGTCAGAGATTCCAAGTCGGGTTCCAATTATCACTCCTGCCACAGCAGGTTTATCCAATATGTATCTGGTTGCAACATTTGCGATGCTGGAATCATGTTTTATTGCAATCTCATTTAATACATGCAAGAGTTCCTGAAACAAATTCCAACCGCCCCATTGATCAATCATATTTTTGTATTTTTGCAAACTAAGCGTATTCAAGTCTGATCTTTTTGGCTCTGATTTTCCAAGATATTTGTTCGAAATAAATCCCCCACAAAGAGTCCCATATGCGAGAAGATGCATCCCATGTTTCTGATAAAATGGAGTCATTTTGATTTGTGGTCGTTGATCAATGATAGAATATTGCACCTGATTAGATACAAGTTTGAATCCTTGTTCCAATATCAATTTCGTTGTATCAGTATCAAAATTTGTCAATCCAACATGTCGTATTTTTCCTTCATCATGTAGCTTTGAGAGATGATGTAATGCGTCAATGTATCTGGTATCATTATAATCCCACCAGTGAAACTGAAGAATATCAATTGATTTGACATTCATCCTATTGATTGATTTTTCAACATAGTGTCTAACTATTGAACTAGACATAGGCCCTGGATTTGGTACAAATTTTGTAAGTGCTTGAGTTTTCTCTATTGCATCGTTGCCTTGTTGTTTTTCTAGTCTTTTTCTAAAGTCTCCAAGATATTGCTCTGCAGGTCCGTAGATGTCTGCCATATCCCATGTGGTAAAACCAGAATCATAATATGACAACATTTCAGATATTGCAGACTCGTGATCAATATCGCCATGACCTCCTGCCACTTGCCACATTCCATTGAGTATTCTACATATTTTTAGATCAGGGGTCAACTGCCAAGTTTTTTTATTGGATTCCATGAAATGTTTTGAAGGTATAATGTTGATGTTATAATCTTTCCAGCCAAAGACTGTACCAAACAGATAGAGATATCAATCAATTATAAAAAACAAGAAAAAGACATGGTGCAGTACAAATGAATCTAGTTCATCGTATCAGTACAAGAGCAAATTACACAATACCTCTTGTGTTGTTCTTGGCATCTGTTTTGATTTACGGATACAATTTGGAAGGACAGCCACATCATGGAGATGAGATAAACTATCTCGGATGGGCAGGAAACTATATCCACCTAATAACTACTGGAGATCTTGTTAATCCATGTTTGATATCAATTGACAATTGTGATTCACTATATCACATACCAGCACATGGTGCAACATACAGTCCATTACGTATGGTCTTGATCGGGACACCGCTAAGTCTTGAACACCAAGACACTGGAGACTATTATGATTGGTCTTGTTACTGGTTTACTTGTTATAATTTTCATAATGCACCAACTGTTGAGCAAATGACTGCAGGACGCACACTATCTCCAATCTTTGGAGCACTTGCAGTAGTTGTTGCATTTCTCATTGGAAAGATTCTCTTCAACAGAAACGTGGGAGTAATTTTGTCACTTGTTTTTATGTTTTACAACCTTTGGATATGGTATAGTAGAACCGTGATGACAGAGGTTCATTATATTTTCTTCAGCATGCTTGCACTATTGCTTTTGCTTTATTCTTTTAAAACAGGACATCTTAGAGTAAAATATCTGGTTTCAAGCGGAGTAGCATTTGGATGTGCACTTACTTCAAAGCTATTATCTATTGAATTTTCCATATTATTTGTTGGAATTATTTTATTGAATGGTCTATTGCAAAGAGAGTCAGGATCACCAGTAGACAAGAGACAGATCTTTAAAATCGGTGTAACAATTATCGTGTTTTTCTGCATTGCAATGTTTGCTTTTCTACTAACAGAACCAGGATTTTATAAAAATCCCATTCTTCAAATCAAAGCTATGAAATCAGATATGGACAATTATAATCGAGATGTTTGGTTCATTGCATATCCCACAATACAAGGATTACAGCCTACCAGAATGCTCTTGTTATCTTATTACACTCTATTTCCAAGCCCCACGGAAAATACCATACCTGGAGCATTTCCAAATTCCACTTTCAAACTAGGATGGAATAATCCATCTACTTACTCCAGCATACCATTAACCATCTTTTTCTTTGTTGGCATTGGATATGCAATTCAAAAGGTACGAAGATCAAAAGATTGTATTCCAGAGGCACTTGTCTTAATTTGGTTTGTCAGTACCTTTATCACTACACTGATGATTGCAAGAGATCTTTCACTTGAGAGATACATGTTGCCATTTCTAATCTCAATCATAGTTATTGCATCTTATGGATTTTGGGAGTTTACAAAACATGTTATAAATAAAAAAATACAAACTTCATTTGTAGCATGTGTTTTGTTCACTCATGCAGTTACATCAATGTCATATTGGCAAAAGATCTATTTTTCCCCTGGAACATTCTGGACAAATCCACTACCATATGGAACATTTCAAGAGTCCCTTGCAAATCCAGTTACATTGCTTATCAACATAATATTCATAATATTTTTTTCATATCTGATAGTTATTCAATTCCAAAACAAGACAAGAATAACAGTGTAAATAAAATTAGATCATTCTTCAGCATCACAGTCTTCTAGTCTATTTTTATCATAGTATAGTTTGTTATTTTCAATTTTCACAATAGAACCCGTCAAAAAACACATCTCATTTCGTTTTCCATTTGTTTCAATTACAATAATAGATGAAACGTCCTCACAGGGTACAGAAACCAAGAGAATAGCATCCTTTTGATCATTTTGAGCCTCGACCCAACAGGCATTAGGCAAAATAGTTTTACACTCCACAGAGTTTGGTAACGATATATTGACTGACATACAAGAGAGAACTCACGGTTACATATTATAGATTATTCGAAAAAATTCCTCATCTTCCAATACAGAATGAAAATTATTGAAAAAGTCATACATTTTCATAAATATGATAATAGTAGAATTGAAATATTTAGAAAGGCATTTACTAGCAGTTGAAAAAATCCATCCTTTCAATAGTAATAGGAGGATGTTTTGCTCTAGTCATAGTATTTTTCATAGTTATTTTCTTACCAGTAATTCCCATCTCTGAAAAATATAGCATGTCAGTTGATCCGATAATAGTAAAAGATGACATGGGTACTGAAACACATGTTGCAATAAGGAATACAGGTACAAATGCTCTGACCAACATTGTAGTAGAATACGGTGGACCTACAAAACCAGATGTCATACCAATACTAAATCCCGGAGAAAAGATTTCACTTTCACCTCCAGATGGAAGCACACTCAACGAAGTACAAGTAACAGCAGACCAAGGAATCAACATAACTAAGGAATACAGAACTCCTGCAAGCATTAGCTTTGTTGGAAATTCTGGTTATGGGGGATAGTTTTTTACAATAATTTCAACGATAAAATGACTCGACAAATATGGTGTATCTTAAGAGTCAGAATATTTTTTTACAAGTTTTATTAATTTTGTAGCAATTTTCTCAGCATCAGAATATGGCAATACAACACATAAGATTATCCCATATCTGCCAAGTGGTGCAGTAATACGTTTTGCCTTTTCATATCTTGCCATAGCGTAGAGAGGCTCACCAAGTGCAGTTTGAGATCTTCTAGTTACCCAGCGTAATGATGCATCAGCTAATGATTTTTCTATATTCTCTTTTGTTTGTAGATTTTTGGTACCTTCACGTTCTTTAAAATATGATTCAGTCCTATAGGATATGGCTACTAGTGTTATATCATCATCAGATTGTATTATTTCATTACAGATCTTTTCAAGATCCATGTTTTTTCCCTGAGAGAATATCCCCCCTGTCATAACATTTGTCAGCAGAATCAAACAATCCAATGGATCTATTCACTAGCTTGGGCGCATTTGTACGATCATCATTTGCCTTGTCAACTAACGATTGTGCAAAATTTCGTAATGCATTTGCTTTATTATACCACGCATTTGCATACTCGGGATTTAGCTCAATTGCTTTGTCATAACAAATGAGGGATTCTTCGAATTGCTTCAGTCTAGATAGAATAATCCCCTTGTTATTCCAAGCGCTCACATGATTTGGATCTATTTCAAGGGCTTTATCATAAGCAATCAGAGCATCTTCGTTATCACCATTTTTTGCATTTTCATTTCCTTTAACATACCAAAGATTATTGTCAGCATCCCCCATACAGAATTACATTACTTGGCTCTATTTTAAGAACAAGATGTGATTACATACAATTGTAAAAAATGGGTGCACATTAACAATTAGATATTCAAACTACATGAGATGTGAGAACTAGACAACAGGTACCACAATAATCAAAGACAACTCCATAGAATATAAAAAAATTATTTTGCCACAATCATCAAGTTTCTAAAAGAGAGTCATATGTCATAATAATTCAAGATTGATTGATGAAACACATATGCAAAATTTTCATTCATAAAACATATAGTTATTTGAATAATTTCATTATTTTGTATGTTTTATGAAAAGTTTTTATGAATCACTTTGAATCTCTAAACCAAATGCCCACATTCATTGACGGTCATAGTTCAAAAGGTCTAACACATAAAGAATTAGAAAGACTAGTAGATTTACCTCCAGATAAATTTGGAGTTACCCATCTAGAGTTATTTTTCAATAAAAAAGAGGACAAGCTTTACTGTATACTAGATGCTCCAGATGAAGAATCCATTTGGAAACACCATGAAGCAGCAGGTTTCAAGTGCGATTTTATCACAGAAGTGGATCAGGTCAAGACAGAAAAAATTACAAAGACTGAAAAACTTGTAACCTTAGGTCAAATGAGTTCGAACATTAGTCATGACCTCAGAAATCCAATGTCAGTAATTAAAAACTCAGTAGACTTGTTAAGCATCAAGTACAAGGACCAATTCAATCCAGGAGTTTTAGAGCAAATTTCAAAAATAGACCGTGCTATTTTTAGCATGAGCATGATGGTAAACGACATACTAAATTTTGCAAGGACCCAGTCGTTGCATTTAGAAGATCATTCTTTGATAAATACCATCGCCCATTCGATTGTACCAATTAAAATTCCTATAAATATCAAAATAACACTTCCACAAAATGACATTACACTAAAGTTTGACGGTCCAAAACTAGAATCTGTCTTTTACAATTTGATAACGAATGCAATTCAATCCATGGATGAGCGTCAAAGTGGTGAAATTGTCATCAAACTTATTGAAAAAACAGATGATAAAATCCAGATCCAGATTCAAAATTCAGGCCCTCCCATTCCAGATGAATTATTGACCAAAATATTTGAGCCCTTATTTACCACAAAACAACATGGAACTGGACTTGGCCTACCAAGCTCAAAGAATGTAATTGAACAGCACTATGGAACAATACACGTTGCAAACAATCCCACTACATTTACCATTACATTGCCAAAACATATTGAAAATCTACTTTCCGTAGACAAGAGCTAAGAACTCACGATTGGTTTTAAGCGATTACCAATCCTTAGTTGGATCGCCTGAAAACATGTTTTCCAAGTGTTCTATGATTTGGGATGAGCCACCATCTATTCCCCATGTCACCATTATGAGATGTTTATCGCCAAGAGGCATTGTTAGTCGTCTTAGGTTTTCATATACCGCCAAGACATACTTGCCTTTTCCAATTTTTGGTGCAAAGGTTCTTCGTATCTTCCAAGCATTTGCAGCATAATGTAGAGTTTCTTTTGTATCTACGTCATTTAGAAACGGTTCTACACCATCACGTATTCTAGTACATATCTCATTCCCATCATTGTCAAAAATTGTTGCATATCGAATCTGTTTATCAGTATGCATAATGTTTTCAAGAATTCTATCAAAATATTGGATAGATTGAGACATGGGTAGTACATACACTTGATGGCATATAAGAATAGTAGTTGCCTTTCAGAATTATATTCACAATCAATAAGGAGATCATGAGAAATCCAAATCACTAAATGTAAAACATATTCATGTTAATATTATCAATTACATTGTAACATACAAATTATTCAAAAGCCACTTGGGGAAAAATACTCGCACTAACCATTATAGCAATATCAGATACACAGATCTATTAATCAGATTATTTGTCAAGACACTTACTTTTTAGATGAAAATTTAAAGTAGACATTATTCCCTATGACAATATCGTACCCATACTGCATGTGATGTATTTCCATAATACAACATACATTTTTCACAGAAAGAATCCCACTCGCTTATTTCAAGTATATTAAAAAATTCCTTGGTCCATTCATAGGTGGGTAATTTTCTATATTGAAACTGTTGAATTGTAAAGATCTCTTTTTCCTTGAATTTATTTAGACATTTTTTACATTGAGCATTTTTTGTAGAATTCATTTGTTTCACCAATATGTTATCATAATATCAAGTTCATTCTGAAGATCATTATCAAGGACATCATACTGGCAAGCAATACAAATCCCGTATAAGAAAATTCAGGTATTGTACCATGACTTGTCTGAGCTGGCATCTGATCATCAGATGATGCTGAAATTGTATGCCCATCAGCATATGTAAATGAAACAGTAACAGCATCATCACCTCCCGCTGCTAAAAATCCATCAGTCGGTCCACATACAGGAGAGCAGACAGAAGTTATAGAAGACAATATGACATAACCTGCAAAATCGCCAGTATCAGGCCCGGTTTCTACCAGCTTGTAAGGAATGCTAGATGCTCTTGTTGATATTGTAACCTTACTTCCGTCTACTCCAATAGTATCAATAGCATATGAATTAGAATTAAAGTCGGGTGCATGAATTAGAATATTGACTTCAGATCTAGGTGAAAGTGAGCCCCCAGATATTATGATTTGTGGAGTAGGTACTTGTGAGACATGATCACAGTTGACGTTTGAAATACAAGATGCGTACACATTTGTAATCGGAATTACACAATACAGCATACCAAACAATGCAGTAATTAGTACAAGACACCTAGTCATCATTTGATCTGCATTATTTGAGAAAGACTACAAAATAATACTTGTCGATCTTACAAAGATTATCAATAATTAGAATTCAAACTCATGTACGACATAATGATTATTGTGATCAACCCAATTATGGCAAACAGGTTCACATGATATGGGGACGGATTTGGGTTTTCCTCACAAGAGATCCTCCTGTTTGCCTATAATGCAGATCTCATATCAGGATTAAAAAAGAAACGTATGATTCCATACTAAAACATAAATCCGGTGCAATATCGTTCGCCTACGACCAGATACACTACTAGTAGGAAGTAACTTTGTTACTGAACAATGTAGCGCAATTCCTTATAGATTCTGAGCAGTATTAAAGGGCATGATGAACATGAGTGAGGAACTAGTTGAAGAAATATGGGTTTCTAGCAATTACGAGATGGTGTTTTGTACTAAAGATGAAAAAGAGCATTACCTCAGTTTCCTCAGTTCAAGAAGAGAAATACCAAGAGGAATGAGTATTGTATTCATTAGTAAAAAGCTGAACAAACAATATACCAAAAATGAGATAATGAATGCGGCTCCTGAACAGCTCAAGAAAATGATCAAGTAATTTTCAAGTCAATATTTTTAAATTTTATAGATGAACTGAATTATCTTGTATGCATCAAGAATCAATCAATAGTGATGTTGAAATATATTAATACTTGATTTGAAGATGCCTAGTAGTATAAAATGACTAGTGCTAAAAAAGATAAAAATCCGAAGACAGTAAAACCCTCATCCAATAGAAACAAGTTCATAGCGTTAGGAGTCATTGCTGCCATAATAGCAGGAGTAGCATATGTTACATACAGATCAGACGATACAGTTGATACTAATTTTGCTTCAGTCGATGGCATACCCTGTGAAACGCAGGAATATACAACATTTCATGTTCATGCACACATGGACATTTTCGTCAACGGTCAACATACACCAATTCCAGCACTAGTAGGAATTGAAAACACGTGTCTGTATTGGTTACATACACACACACCGGACGGAATAGTGCACATAGAATCACCAAAAGAAAGAGATTTCACAATAGGAGAATTTTTCGACATTTGGAAGTCAACCCGTAATGGATATCCCATAACAACTAACGGACCAGAAATTTTTGTAAATGGAAATTTGGTAAGTACAAACTTGAACACCACAAAAATGAATGCTCATGACGAAATTGTGATCGTATATGGAGATGTGCCACAGAACATGCCCACATTCTATCAATTTCCAGAAGGGGACTGAGTCCTAAATTATAATAACCATCAATACAATATTGTAAAAATTATTGTGCAGTGACATAGGAGATTGCCCAACCTCTAGCCATCAATACAGATACATTAGATGGTAGAACACATGCAGGCGAATTGTTTTCTGATTTTATAACTAGTTGAAGACCTGTCATACATTCCACTTGTTTTGCATTTATACCAGATCTGAATTGTTCCAGAGGTGATAACACATCAGACTTTGATATTGCAAATGTAACAGTATAATTTGAAATTGGTATACTCATTTGACTTGTAGGATAAGGTTCTACTTGGATCACTTGTAAGAGATATCCTCCAGGAATAGTAACAGTTGCATTATTGCTTCCCAATCCACTTGTAAGATTAGAATTTCCTAGATTTTGATTATTTTTTATTACATTAACAATCATGGTGGATTTTCCTTGCCAAATACATGTCACACCAGATGGACATCTAGAATCTTCAGTAACATTGAGAAATTTTACACTGATATTATCAAGTTCAGAGGCGGTCTGATTTACCTTGAGTTGAAATTGAACTATCTTTTGACCAGAATTTACATCTCCAAATACATCAGGTGTAACCATCAATATCATAACACAAAGAATTCCAAAAGTTAGATATGATACAGACACACGAAATGTCAAACAGCGATGTTTTTAGATTTTACTAATGAATCAATCATTGAATCCATGAGACATATCGGACACATTGATTGATAATTGAAATATTTATTTTGGGATGTTGATGATAAATGTAGTACCTTTATTGATTTCAGTTTTTATATCAATATAGCCTCCGTGTTTTTCAATTATATTCTTACAACTTACCAGGCCAAGTCCTGTACCTATTTGCCTAGTAGTAAACAATGGATCAAATATTTTATTCATCAGACTCTTTGGAATACCAGGACCGGTATCTTCAATCTCTATGGTCGCAAAATTTTTGGTCACACCATCAATGATTTGATTATCTTGTATTCTAAAATATATAATTCCGCAATTATTCATTGCCTGAGTTGCATTTAGTAGTAGGTTTGTGAATACAATTTCTAGTTTTTCAGGATCACATTCAATGATGGCATCATTTTTAGGTACATGAATTTTGGTACTAGTTGTTACAACATTTAGGACTGAAGAATTTATCACATCAAGTAATGAAACATGTTGTTGAAGTTTTAATGGATTTGGTACAACATACTCCATTACCTCATCTATCTGATGAGTCATTCTTTTTACAGCACGTTCAATCCTGTCAAACTTTGATTGGTTATTTTTCTCAAAACCAGGATTTTGAATTTTAATTATTTCGAGAGTGTTATGTACTATAGATAATGGATTTCTGAGATCATGAGCTATGCGAGCAGAGAGTTCTCCAATAGCAGAAAGTCTTTTTGTTTTGTGCTCTTCAATTTCTTTTCTGGCATTATGCATCACAGTCATATCTCTTAGTGCGCCAATTCGTCCAGTCAAATTGCCATTTGTATCATAAAGATTTGTTGAAAGAAGCAGTGTAGGAAAAACATCGCCAATTTTTCTTTGGAGCCAGATTTCCCTATTACCTATTGAACCAGTATGATCCCATTCCAACATTGCATCCTTGAGATCATCGATACTTTTTTCCGCCACATGATTATACATCGATTTTCCAATAATTTCTTCTCGTGAATAACCAAGACTGGAACAATACGAATCATTACAGTCCACTATGTTTCCAGCCAAGTCAACAGTACGCAAAAGGTCGGGGGATTTTTCATACAGAGTTCTATACTTTTGTTCAGTCTCCAACAGATGATCATATGCAGTTTTGAGTGCTTCATTTTGCTGTTTTAGCTTCTTCTCGTTGGCTTCAACTGTCTTTTGTATTTCATACAAGTCTGTGATATCCCTTATCGTGGTATTACTTCCAATTAATTTTCCATTAATATCATAAAGATTTGTGGCATTAATCAGACCTAGGAATTCAGAGCAATCCCTTCTTTTGAACCAGATTGTGGCATTCGATACATTGCCAGTATCCTTCCACATTTGAAATGAATTTTCATATTCTTCAACACTTTGAATTGCCACGAAATCAAAGACAGATTTTCCCATGATGTCGTTTTTTTGACATCCAAGTTTTTCAGCATAAAATTCATTGCACGCAAAAATAATACCGTCAATGGTGGTAGAGCACAACATGCAAGGAGTTTTTTCATACATGTCTTTGTAATTTTGTTCCAAAAGTACATGTTGATTAGATAATTTGGAAGAATTTGTTACTGCATAACGCAACTGATCATTCTGAGATATTTTTTTTCGACCATTAGATCTAAGTGTAGATTCTTTTGTTGATCGCATCCTAGACTTACTTGTGGTACCGGACATGCATAATATAAAAAAACATACAAGAATACTTGTTGTATGTTCAAGAAAAACAAGCTAGCCACAGAAAATTACTTTGCAGGTATCAAATGACTAATCAATGATTAGTATTTTAGCTAATGCAACCAAGATCAGACATTATTTTTGCAGTTACACCCAGGGATACGGTCGAATTTGCAAGATCTGTTTTTACTTCAGCACAGACAACAGGAGATATTGATGGAGGTGTCGGAACTGGTGCAGGAGTTGGCGGCATAGGATATGGAGGTGGAATTGGTGAAGTAGAGTTGGACATTTTCATAGTAGAATTGGTTGACATTTGCATCGTGGCGTTTGTTGATGATTGCATAGTAGAGTTAGATGACATTGTATTTGTAGAATTAGTTCCAGAATGTACAATCTGATTTTGATTTAGATTGTCTTGTAGTGCAGTCCATTCACCAGGTGCACATAGATGATCTCCACAGACTGCAGTATTACCAGAACTTGCAGTAAGATGTTGATTATCACCAGAAGAAAAATCTCGTTTGACCAAGTTATCCATTGCAGTAGCTGTTTGAGCTAATGCCGGGGGAGCTACTTGTCCTAGTACAAATGTCAAAAGCATAGCTGCAATAGATATTGTAAATATACTCTTTATACCAGATTGCATTGAGATCTTATTGACACCTTTTATATTTAAAAATACCTCTATCAATCACGATTACCAACAGAAATACAACGGGCCATATTTTAAGACTGCAAGCCGAAATACTTTAGCAAGTCCACAACCACGCCTTTATGCGCAACATGCAAGACAAGCGACTTGATTTTAGGATACCAGGATACAGTAAATCTAGATACAAGAATATCAGCATATTTCCATGCCAATTTACCCCATGTGAGAACGATTGGCTTGTATTTGAAAAAATATCTCCTAACGGTTCTTGTAGGTAGTATTTTTTTAGCATGAATAATTACATCATATGGTAAATTGAGATAAAAAGTCCAAGTCAGTAGATCCCGATATGAACTGTATTCATTTTTTTGTTTTTCATAGATATGACCATTTTCAACATCCACATTTTTGGTCCGTATTGTTTGATATGCCTCTGTTACCAACTTGAATTTTATATCATCTTTGGTTAACACGTTTTTGTCAGGATGATATTCCAGAACCATTCTACGATATGCATTTTTTATCTCAGGTATAGATGCGCCTTCTTGTAATCCAAGCAGTTCATAGCATTGTTCAATATTCAACAATAAAGCATTGTGCTAGCCATTTTAATAAAGATTGATCGCATTTTTTTATCATAATTGTTAAAGATGTCAATTTTGAATCAAGCCAAGGTTTGAAATTCCACATATTTTCAGAAAAGATGATAGAAAATTAGTTTGTTCAAACTAAACAAAATTCATCTAATATATATTCAATAATGCACATAAATGGTGAAAGTCGCTTCTCAGCCTCACTTAGACAGTATAGACAATATCATTACAGCCATAGTGATTGACGATGACAAGGATACAGTATCTGTACTATCGGATTTTTTGGTGATAAAAGGTATCAAAGTAATTGGAAGAGGATATGATGGATTAGAAGCAGTTGAAATCTACACGAGACTCAGGCCAGATGTTGTATTTTTGGATGTCATGATGGAGACATATGACGGAGTATATGCATTAGAGAAAATTAGAGAGATTCAGAGTGACGCCCTTGTCATAATGGTAACAGCCGATTTGACAAACAACACCCATGAGAAATTATTAGATCTTGATGCATCGGCCATAATTTACAAGCCTTATAACATTAATGAGATAATGTATATTTTAAATAAACTGCATACGCTCAAGGCGGTTTCATAAATGAAACAAGAATTATTTGAAGATCTAGCATCTCAAAAAACTCTTCTCAAAGAGATGAACTCTGAGCTCAAGAAACGTGTTGATAGTTTGGAAACAGGTACAGTAAATCTTGAACAAGATATTTCAGAGAAAGAAAAGATAATTGAAGAGCTTCGTGAAGACAAGAAACTGTTAACTAGCTTGTTAAAGAATGAGCCGCGTAAAAACAAGATTTTACGAAATGTGACAATAGTAGCTGCACTAGGACTAGCAGTTTTCATCTTTATTTCATACGTGCCAAGCGATATACAATCATTTTACAATTCTAGCAACACACCACTCAAAACACAATACTTGATCCAAAATTTGAGAGGTAATGCAGTAGATACGTGGAAACCGTGGCATCTAGTAAGTAATCAAACTCTAAACATCAACATATTAAATGCAGACATGGTGTCAAAAGAAAAAATAGATGCGATAAAAGAGGCCATACTCTCAGAAGAATCTGTAAAAATAGACAATTCTTTACTTGGCAGAGGACCGGTTGGTACTGTTTCAACATATTACAAAGGATGGCAAGGTGCAATTCAAAACATGCAAACTGAAAAATCTGCATTTTACATACCAACCAAGTTCAACATAATCCAATCACCAACTGAAGAGGGAGATATTACGATAGTTCTCTCAGACCTTGAAGATCCAGATGGATATTCTGGATACACTAAAACTATTACCGATGGGCAGGAGACACTAAAAGCAGCAATAACAATTTACGACGTAAACAATCTTTCATCAGAGCGACTTGGTGCAATAGTCAGACATGAATTCGGTCACGCATTGGGACTGGGACACTCTACTGATGAAGACGATTTGATGCATTATGTAATTGAGACAAACTTTCCATTTATTTCAGATTGTGATATGAATGCGATAAAGGATCTATACAATAACAAGGATCTAAGCGATATTGCATGCGGACCACAAAAATCTGCTTAGGCTTTTGCCTTGAATTGAAAGAATACTTCTTTTCTTGTCCCCTCTTGATCCCAGGCAGCAACCTTGTATCGTCCTGAAGTTTTCCATTGTTTTGTATCAAATCGTAGAACGTTAGAATACGATCCCTTTTGTGAATTTAGATACTGGTCTTCACTGAACACTTCTTTTTCAGAAGGATCAAAGATAACCAAATGCATTGCTTGTTTTGGAGAAAGTGTTTCATAATCTAATTTTATCTTGACATACTCTCCTTCGGTGTATATCGCCTTGTCAAGATTTATCAGTATTTTATTTGGCATTACAAACAATTGTTTTAATGGAATTTAATAGTCTTATGACATTATATTGGCGTCAATAGCTGCATGTGTGAATTTAGAGTTATTCCAAACTTGTCTGCAAAACCTGAAGCTACCTCCAAGACGTACTGTGCCTGTGTTATGTCTTGGCCATATATCGTGCAAGGATCTGCAATGCATGCAGGAGCATTTTTTTCTATATGCAAGACATTTCCTGAACTGTCAAGCCAGATGATATCAATAGGAAACTGCATTTCCTTCATCCATATTGAGATAACCTGTGGTTGTACAAATGGAAAGAGCATTCCCTGACTGTATGACAGTGGAGTGTGATATTGCAATCCTTTGTTTTGTCTCTGTGGAGTATCTGCAATTTCAATATCAAGTAATACATTACCTATCTTGATTTTTCCTGTTGGTAGATCAGTCAAATTGTGGGTCGCATTATTTTGTGAAATTGGTAGAGATATCATACCATTTGAAGCAAGGTACTGCATTGCCCCTGCAAATTCATCGTCAGATATAGAACCTGACGACCAAGACTGTGCATCATCTTTAACCCACGAAGGAATTTGAGATGAGGCATTATCAGACAAAGGAGTTTGTGGGATATCCACTATTTTGTTGTCAATCAGATATTGCATATCCTGAATAAATTGTGCATTAGTCATTGAACCATCAGACCAAAACTTGGCATCATCTTTTATCCATGATGGAATCAAAAC
>CAYWWR010000011.1:0-26466 GCA_964462165.1 uncultured Nitrosopumilaceae archaeon | reverse complement strand
TTGGCAAACCTTGGCCATATACAAGAAGAGGTTGACCTCTAGAGTAAACATCTCTGTCTGTGTATAGTTGTAAAGCAAAAGCATTAGTGAAAAAACTACTTGTAATTACAAGAAGTAGCAATCCAAGTATCACTAGTTTCAATCTAGATATGATTTCGTTAGCCCATAGATATTGGTTCTGCTAATTTCTACATAGACTAGCAAACTAGAATGAAATACTATTCAGCAGAATATCGTTCAGCATTCATGGAATTGATTGCGACCATGGAAAAACCTGATTGTTCATTTTTTAATATCGTAAGAGAAGCATTTCTTATTATCATTTCATATAGGGATTCAGGTTTTGGTTGGAGAACTGTTGATATCATTGATTTAATGGGATCCATGTGAGTAACAAGTAGAACTGTTTCTCCAACATGCTTTGTCAAACAATGATCAACCATGTCCGTGATCCTTTTTTTCACATTTGTAAATGTCTCTAGGCCATTTGTCTCAATTATTGGATGACCTTGGTAGAATTTCAAGAAAACATTTCCATGTTTCTCAAACATCTCTTCATAATGCATTCCTGAAAATGATCCCATGTCTATCTCTGTGAGTCGTTCATCAACAGTACAATCCAGACCGATATGGCTGGCAACTATTTTAGCAGTATGTTCTGCTCTCTCAACAGGACTACAATATATCTTGGATACCTTGAACGACTTGAGAAATTTTCCTATTTGTTCAGCCTGTTGAATACCTAATTCTGTGAGTGGAAATCCTTTTGCGCGTCCAGCTAAAATTCGTTCAACATTATTTTTAGCCTGACCGTGTCTTAGAAAAAGAAATAGTGGCAATAACGATTACAATCATTGAATAAAGATAATAATAACATTACCTGTGCAACATTTCATGAAGATTGGAATAATTGGTGGAACCGGCGGAATGGGTAAAGGATTTGCGTTACGATGGTGTGAAAGTCATGATGTCATCATAGGATCTAGAGAATCATCCAAGGCAGAAGAAGCTGCAAGGGAATATTCTGAATTAGCACAAAAAGAGTACAGTTCCTTCAAGGGAAAAATCACTGGTAAAGACAACACATCAGTTGCAAAAGAAAGTGATGTGTTGGTTTTGTCAATTCCTTATGAAAATATCGATGCAATATGTTCTCAACTCTTACCTAATGTGAGAGATGATTGTACAGTAATATCTCCAATAGTTCCTCTAACCAAGACTGATCTAGGTTTTGAATTCATTTCCTTCAAGGACAAGAAACCATCAGCATTTGAGATGGTTCAAAAACACATGAAGAACAAGTCTAAACTAGTTTCTGCATTTCATACAATATCAGAGAAAAAACTAATTGATCCAAAACTTGTACTTGATTCAGACATATTTGTTTGCGGAGATGCAGAAGATTCGCTAAATGTTGTACGCCAGTTAATAACTGAGATAAAGAATCTCAGACCAATATTATTAGGTCCTGGTCACTTGTCATATCTTGCAGAAGTAGCAACACCAATTCTTCTCAATGCAATGATAAAAAACAAGATGAAGAATCCTGGCATAAAGATAATCTAGTTAACACATACCAGTAATTGACATGGGTCATGTAAGAAGAAAAAATTGGTTTACTGCAATGGGTGTGTTGTTCATTGTTGTAGCATCTATTGCAATCATACGAGACTTGCTCATATGGGGACCAGAATTTACTACAGATTTTTTTACATCTTCTGATATCACAAGTGAGAAAGTATCAGTAGCCATGTATGGCATAGCAGGATTTCTTATTGTCTTGGGGCTGCGAGGGGAAAGCTATGAAGAATGAAAAGTTTCTCAAATCACAGAAAATTTTACGGCTTGCCACAATAGATTCCTCAGGAAATCCCCACATTGTTCCTGTCTGGTACATGTATACAGATGGTAAATTTTACGTAGGAACAAACACAAAGACAAGAAAGGCAAAAAACATCAAGAAAAATTTCAAGGTTTCATTTTGTGTCGACACAGGAATAAGATCACCAGAGATTGTGGGAGTCATGGGAGTTGGAAGAGCCAAGTTAATTTTGAAGAGTGATATGGTGGAATCACTTGCAAAAAAAATTCTTTTGCGATATTTTGCAAGTATAAAAAATAAATCAGCGCAACAACTATTGGATCAGACTGATTGTATTATCGAGATAATGCCAAAAAAGATTACAGACTGGAAATACTAGGCAACAAATTTTTCGATTTTATTTAGAGCCTCTTCGAGTACAGGTATGTCAGGCAAGAAAACCATTCTAAAGTGACCTGTACCATACTGGGTTCCAAATCCTGAACCATGAACTGTAAGTATACCAGTTACCTTCAGTAATTCTGTTACAAACTCTTTATCAGAACCATACTTGTTGTCCTCGATTTTTGGAAACGCATAGAACGCTCCTTTTGGATTTGAACAACTGATGCCATTCATGTCATTTAGTCTCTTGATGGTATAGTCTCGTCTTTTTTTGAGATCGGAAACAAATTTTGTTACATAATCTTGTGGACCATTAAGTGATTCCAGCGCAGCATATTGAACTGGTAAATTGGTGGCGATCCTCACTCTAGATAATTTTGGTACATTTTCTCGTAGTAATTCTAGTTTTTTTGATTGATTAAATGCAATGTATCCCACTCTCCAGCCAGACATCAAATGAACTTTGGAAAAACCGTTTAGCAAGATTACAGGTGAATCTCCACTAACCTTGCCTATGCCTGTAAATTTTTCATCAAATACTATTTGATCATAGATTTCATCACAAATGATGTACAGATCATGTTCATTTGCAAGGTCAACCAAATCTTTGAGTGATTTTTCACTAAACACTACACCTGTTGGATTGTTAGGACTGATGAGACATATTGCAACTGTCTTTGACGTAATTTTTGATTTTATATCATCCAAGTCAGGAGTAGAGTTGTGCAAATCTACCAGAAATTCTATTGGTTTTCCACCAAATAATCTCACATAAGATGCATAAGGTGGATAATATGGACCGGGTATTAGCACCTCATCTCCTGTTTCCACAATAGAGGCCATGATCATTTCAAGGCCTTCTGATACACCGTTTGTTACAAGAACATCATCATCTTCTAAAACTCGAAGACCCTTTGCTGCTTCTTTTTTTACAATAGCTTGTCGTAATTCTGGCAGACCCTCTGACGATGCATAATAATTCTGACCATCCTTGATTGCTTTTACAAAAGCTTCCTTGACTCTATCAGGTGGCTGGAACCCATACTGGAGTGGATCACCGATGTTAAGATAGGTAATTTTTTTGCCTTGTTTCTGAAGTTTTCTTGCCTCTAGTGCAATATCGCGTATTGCATATTCCACTCCTGCTACACGTTGTGATATCTTCAATTACCTAGACAGATATTTAGCCCCGTTAAATTCTTAATTGATCGGACCCGTTGCATAGCTAGGATAGTGCGGGTGGCTTCGG
The DNA here is from genome assembly GCA_964462165.1 of uncultured Nitrosopumilaceae archaeon. Taxonomy (GTDB): domain Archaea; phylum Thermoproteota; class Nitrososphaeria; order Nitrososphaerales; family Nitrosopumilaceae; genus Nitrosotalea. The sequence continues at coordinate 23,011 of CAYWWR010000011.1, read as the reverse complement.
ACCACCAGGTCGTGGGTTCGAATCCCACCGGGCCCTTGATAATAAATAGATAGAAGCTCTAGAATATACCATTATGCGGTTTCAGATCTCATTGTTTTATGTTGGAATATTGTTGATCATTACAGGATCAATTGGGGCCGGTATTATTTTATCAGAGGCCAACAAAAATACAACTAGCTTTTTGTTGGACGGTTTTGGGACCAACAACATACCAGTTAAAGTCGATGGAGACGGAATCGGTTTTTACTTGATATCATCTGAAAGTTATCAAAACAGCATTCTTGCAAAAGCAATTGACTCACATGGAAATTTTCTAGACATACGAAAGATAACAAACAAAATAACAGTTGATTACTTTCATTTTGAGCACAATGACCAAGTCACACTAGAGCTGACTAATCTTTCAGACAAACCTGTTCAACTGTCAACTACAATAGGTGATACCAGAGTTCAAGAGATTACTTTTCCTGCAGCATTGATATTTGTGGGTGCCTTGATTTTGGTGTTTTCTGGATATAGAAAACTAAAAAACTACATTACAGAACAGCCAGATGAAAACAAGTCATAGACCGGTATACACAACATAGTTGCACCAACCAGCAATGACAAGTTGAATCCTATCCAGGTTGCAGAAAATAATACATTTACAATTGAAAAAGGAACAAGTTTCTTTGTTTTACTGTAACCAAATTTTGAAAGTGTTAGAAAACCTCCAATTGAAATTAACAACAACCCAGACTCTATAGTAAGATGAGATGATGTAACCAATCCGTCAATTCCATATTTGGTATGGAAATTATAATCTACATATCCCCCTACAAGTTGCAACATAGATCCAATCAACAGTATGGTTATTCCTGTGATTATCTTCCTGTTTTTCATAGATATCATAGTTCCAAATGCGGCAGCAATTGCAACGAGGCTAACTCCAGCATATACCGTCACATGTTGGATGGTCCAGAAACCATCAGGAATCTTGAGAGCGTGTGATGCAGAATCCCATATTCCTCCAACTAATACTACAAAGGTGCCCAAGACTGCCAATATAGACACTAGAAACAGTATATCATTTTGCCTTGATAGAAAAGATTCTGAGATCATTTTGTATATTGTCATACTCAAACTCTGAAATGATCTGTCTATATAGAATGTTGTTATGAAATTTTTAGCATCTTGTTTTATTGATTTTAATTTGTACGGATTGAGAATATTTTATTGATATCATCATTTGGAAATGACTATTATACCAGTAATGATATGAAATGATATCATGAGCCCTGGCGTAGGATTGATGAAGCGAAGACTTCCAACAGAAAAGGAAGCAATACCGCTAGCAATATCAGGGATTATATCAAAATATGGTGTCAAAACAGATGATATCAAGACACTTGAAACAAAGTTTGACATTGATGGAGGAGACTGGTATGTTGCACTGGGATTTGGAGAGAAAAAAGCAATCGTAAAAATGGATTCTGTTCAAGGAACAATAACAGAGATTAACGAAATCTAGAATCTATTTTTTGAACTGGACATTAGATACTTCGGGTTCTTTTATTATGATCAATCCGCCATCTCGCAGTTGCTGGATTAATTGTAAAACCTCTTTTTCCATTTGGCCTCGCTGTAAGCCAACTTGCTTTGCAAATTCGTCAACTAGTTCAGTTATTCTTCGTTGGCCATTGCATAATTTCCAAAATTCCACTATGGCTTGGTTGACCATGAATCCTTGTTGGTTGTCGTTTGTCAATACAAGGGAACCATCTTCTTGTTTTACTAGAGAACCTACGCCCTGTGGCATTGCAATATCATAATTTATTGGAGCAACAGTTTTCTGTTTTCCATAGTTTATCATTTTTTTACCTTCATCAGACATTTTTTCTGGAGTCCATGCTGGCTCCCATACAATTTCAACACTAACGTCAGACACGCCAGGAACCTTGGTTACGTATCGTTTTACGTCAGTTACTAACGTATCATGCAATGGACAGCCACGTGTTGTCATTGTCATTTTGATATCCACTTTGTTATCTGCGTTAATGTTCACTCCATAAATCAGTCCCATATCTACAACGCTGATTGGTATCTCCGGGTCCATACACTGCTTTAATGATTCCAGTATCTGTTGCGAAGTAACAGTTGCCATGAATGGGTTTGTTTCTACAATAGAATAAATACTTTACAACTTTTTGAACAATTTTTTGATTGACTCTTCAAAGGGTGGCTGTGCTACACCGGCTTCTGTTATGATACCTGTTATGAATTCAGGAGGAGTCATGTCAAAGGCAGGGTTTATCACATTGATGTCATCAGGCGCAGTCTTTCTTCCTGCCACTCCAGTTACCTCGCTTGCTTTTCTCTGCTCTATTACAACATCTTTTGGTGTGCTTTTCATGTCAAATGTTGAAAGTGGTGCTGCCACATAGAATGGTATGCCATGTTGTCTTGCAATCAGTGCAACTTGATATGTTCCAATTTTATTGTACACGTGTCCGGTAGAAAGCACTCTGTCAGCTCCTACAATTACTTTTGATACTAGTCCGTTTGCCATGGAATATCCTACAGCCGTATCAGGTATCAGGCTGACATCAATTCCATCATGTTTTAGTTCAAATACGGTAAGCCTAGAGCCCTGCATGACTGGTCTTGTCTCTGTTGCTATTACTTTGATCTTTTTTCCGCTATCTTTTGTAGCCCGTATAACTCCAAGTGCGGTACCATAAGCTACTGTAGCAAGAGCACCTGCATTGCAATGAGTCATTATAGTATCGTTGTCATTGAAAAGATACGAGCCATTTTTGCCCATGCGCTTGTTTATGTCAATGTCTTCTTCTGCCATTCTCTTTGCTTCTTTGACAATGGAATCACGGATTTCAGAAGCATCTTTTGCAGATCTTGCGACATTCATTATTTTTTCCAGCCCCCATGCAAGGTTTACTGCAGTGGGTCTTGTCTCAAAAAGAATTTTTTTTGCATGTTCTAAATCTTTGAGAAGATTTTCTTTGTCTTGTGCCTTGCTCTGGAGACCAGCCAAGGCAAGACCAAAGGCTCCAGACACCCCTATGGCAGGAGCGCCTCTTACCACTAGATTTCTTATGGCATCTGCGACATCATTGTAATCAGTATATGTTACGTAAACTAGTTCGTTAGGTAGTTTAGTCTGGTCAATCATTATGACTGAATTGTCTTTCCATTCTACAGTTCGTAAGCTAGAGTGAATTTGTGTATCCATTATCATTGATTTTCAATATCTATGCTATATATCATTCAAATGAAAAAAATAGGATTTAACGATATAATTTTCTTGAAAAAATGATATTTGTAGAATAATGTTGACTAGTATTTTTTACCCTTGGGACTGTCTCTTTTTTAAGATCTTTGCATAATCAGAATTGATTTCTCTTATGAGATCAAGTGTTTCATTGTTCATCAAATCAAGATTAGGTATGACACAATGGCCACCAATGAATCCAGGAAACATTTTTGGCCTGTTTCCTAAATATTTATGAATCTCGTCTGCAAATGACCACATCTCATCGTAATCCACTTTGTTTTGTATTGCAATCATGTTGCTAAGCTGTGCATAATTAATCAGCCAGCCATAGTATGATGTATCTACAACAATCTTTGCCAGTTCAAGAGATATTGGTGTAGACATTTTCTTAACTTTTACCCCACATTTTTTCATCAGTTTTGTATATTCAGAAGATACCCAATTTGCTGAAGGCGCATTAGGTTCTACAGAATAAAATTTCGTATATCGTTTGAGATCATGAAGCATTCTTTTATGCACACCTCGAGTAGCGCTGTATATTACAGGTATTGATAATTTTGACTGGAGATTTTTTGTTGTGCCAGGACTAATGGTACTATGAATTACAATTCCTTTTGGTTTGAATTGTTCACGTAATTTTATAACATTTAGAATAAAGTCTTTTGTAAAAGGAATGCAAATGTGTAAAAAATGAGTTTCTAATTCTTCATATTTTTTAAATTTCTTTTTGTCCATTAGTTTTTCATTTAGATCGTATCCTACAGTTAGAGTAGCCTTAGAAGTTAATTGAAGAATCGGTGTTCCTATTTCTCCCAATCCTATAACTAGATCTTTTTCATTCAAACTATTAGAGATTATTTTTACTCCTAATTTAACCAATCTTTAATTCTACATTTGAAATAAAAGATTGATTGCATACATACAATTAGAAATATTTTCCATTCATTAAAGATAGCAGTAGATAGTATTATCACAAAAACATAGATTAATGAGATATTAGATTCAATTTGCATAAGACATGAAGCTAGTTATTTTGGCAGGAGGTTATGGCACCAGAATTAGTGAGGAGACACATCTAAAACCAAAACCACTGATTGAGATTGGCGGAATGCCCATACTATGGCACATCATGAAAATATACTCCTCACATGGAATTAATGATTTCATAATTTGTTGCGGCTACAAGGGTAATATGATAAAAGATTATTTTGCACGATATTTTATACAAAATTCTGATTTTACACTAGATGTCAAAAACAATAAGATTGAATTTCATCACAAAATTGTAGAACCGTGGAAAATAACACTTGTTGATACAGGATTAGAAACCATGACAGGTGGTCGTCTTAAACGTGTAAAGCATTTTCTTGATGATGATACATTTTGCCTTGCGTATGGTGATGATTTGAAAAATGTGAACATGTCATCACTAATCGCTTTTCATAGAAAAAAGAAAAAAAAGGCAACGGTTACGAGTGTTAGACATCCTGAACAATTCGGCATACTTGAATTAAAAAATGATAAAGTCATCGACATCAAAGAAAAACCAATAAATGAAGACAGGTGGATAAACGGAGGATATTATGTACTAGAACCAGAAGTACTAGATTACATAAAAGACGATTCCACGATTTGGGAAAAAGAACCATTAGGAAGACTTGTCAGAGAAGGTCAACTATTAGCATACAAACATGACGGACCATATAGGCCGATGGATACTATGCAAGATAAAAAATTCTTAGAAGATCTATGGAATTCCGGAAAAGCATATTGGAAGATGTGGAAATGAATTGTAGATTTTGTAATACTGTATTAACCCAAAAATTAGTGGATCTTGGAATGTCTCCCTTAGCCAATTCATATCTCACTTCAGATCAGATCAATCACATGGAATCATACTACCCGTTACGTGCTTTTGTATGTAACAAATGTTTACTTGTTCAGTTAGAAGAATTTGAGACGCCAGAACACATATTCACAAACTATGCATATTTTTCTTCATATTCACAGACATGGTTAAAACATGTTGAAGATTATGTTAATGCTACTATCAATCGTTTCAATATTGATCAAAACAGCCAAGTTATTGAAATAGCAAGCAATGATGGTTATTTGTTACAAAATTTTCAAAAAAAAAATATTCCAATTTTAGGCATAGAACCTGCTGCTAATGTAGCAAAAGTTTCAAAAGAAAAAGGAATTCCTACATTGGTAAAATTTTTTGGCATGGAAACTGCAAAAGAATTAGCATTAGCTGGAAAACAAGCAGATCTTTTAATTGCGATAAACGTTATGCCTCACGTTCCAAATTTAATTGACTTTATCAAAGGTTTGAAGATTTTATTAAAATCAAATGGCGTCATAACCATACAATTTTCAGCATATTTATTACAATTAATCCGACAAAATGAGTTTGATACTGTTTATCATGAACATTTTTCTTATTTTTCATTACTCAGTGTACAACAAATTCTTTTATCTCACGGATTAGAAATTTTTGATGCAGAAGAACTACCCATTCATGGAGGTTCTTTGCGTATCTATGTAAAACATGTAGAAAACAATACCTTAACAACAAGTGAAAATGTCAATCACATAATACAAAGAGAGAAACAGTTTGGGCTAGACAATATTCTCACCTACGAAAAATTCCAGAATCAGATTACCACACTTAAACAAAAAACATGGGAATTTTTCACAACTGCAAAGAATGCCAATAAAAAAATAGTTTGTTATGGCGCACCAGCAAAAGGCAACACTTTCTTGAATTATTGTGGAATAGACACAGAGTTAGTAGAGTACACAGTTGACGTAAATCCACATAAGCAGGGGCTATTCCTTCCTGGAACACACATCCCCATCAAAAAACCGGAAGATGTGCAAGAAACAAAACCGGATTATCTTTTAATTTTGGCGTGGAATTTGAAAGACGAAATTATGACTCAAATGAGTTACATCCGTAATTGGGGAGGTAAATTTGTGGTTTTGGTTCCAGAAGTGAAGATATATTCATGATTTTCACAGAGACAAAATTCAAAGGCGCTTTCATAATAGAACCTGAAAAAATTGAAGATGAAAGAGGTTTCTTTGCACGCACATGGGATGAGGAAATATTTAGGAAAAATGAATTGAATCCAAAATTAGTTCAATGTAACATATCGTTTAACAAAAAACGCGGGACAATTCGTGGTATGCATTATCAATCTCCACCATACGAAGAAACAAAACTGGTACGATGCACTAAGGGAAGTATATTTGAAGTAATGATAGATTTACGTCCAGAATCAGAGACTTTTAAAAAATGGTTATCTGTAGAGATTAGCTCTGAAAATTATAAAATGCTTTATGTTCCAGAAGGATTTGCACTTGGTTTTCAAACTTTAGAAGATAACACTGAACTACATTATCAGATGTCACAAGTATACATGCCTGAATATGCAAGAGGAATTTGTTGGGACGATAAAACATTTCAAATTTCATGGCCCTTAAAACCAACCATAATCTCAAAAAAAGACTTGTCATACAAAGCATTTCAATAGAGACAATTAGAATATTTTGCCACATATTCTAAAATGATTAAGTATAAAATACTAATTAATTGTCAAACATTATTGCAGATCAATATGAGGTTTGAGAATAAATGATTGTAGTCACTGGATCAGAAAGTTTTGTTGGAAAAGAAGTTATCTCTCAATGCAAAATTAAGGGAATTAGAGTGATTGGATTTGACTCAATCAAGGCTGTGAATCCAGATTATGAGTTTCACCAAATCGATATCAGATCTATCAACATTGCAGATATGATTCCTGATGGAACTGATGCAGTTATCCATTTAGCAGCATTGTCAAGAGATGTAGATTGTAAAAATAAGGCATACGAATGTTTTGATGTGAATGTCATTGGAACATTAAATTTAATCAAAGCTTCACAGAGTAAAAATGTCAAGCAATTCATATTTGCCTCAAGTGAGTGGGTATATGATAAATTTGTAGATGGTGAAGAGAAGGATGAAGATTCCAGTATTAATGCATCAAACCTAGAATCAGAATATGCTCTCTCAAAGATTGTAAGTGAAATTAATCTCAGACAGCAATACAAAAATGGGTTTTGTGATGTTACCATTTTACGTTTTGGCATAATATATGGACCTCGTAAAAATAATTGGTCGGCAGTAGAATCAATTTTGAGTAGTGTTAAAAATAAGACAGAGATTACAGTCGGATCATTAAAAACAGGAAGACGTTTTGTTCACGTATCAGATATTGCAAGAGGAATAATTATGTCAATTGGCTTGAATGGATTCAACATCATCAATCTAACCAGTGATAAAATAATGACATTGGAGGAAATAATAGATACAAGCAAAAAAATTCTAAACAAATCAATAAAAATTATTGAGACCAATCATTCCCAAATAAGTTTAAGAAATCCATCAAATAACAAAGCAAAAAAATTACTACATTGGAAACCAGAGATAGATTTAGAGACAGGGTTAAGAACAATTCTGGATTTTGTATGAAAAAAAATATTTCAGATATAAAAAAAGTATTTGAGAAAATTAACGCTCATGGACCATTCAATCACAGTATTTGGACATATAACAACATGGAAATTACCAATGAAGAAGGTCTTAAAGGAAGAGCAAATTTCATATCAAAAACAATAAGGGAAATAATTGTTAAGAATTTCTCTACAACAAATCTAAATAAAATGTCCATAGCAGATGTAGGTTGCTATGATGGTTGGTTATTACATCAATTAGATCAGTTGCCATTTTATAAAAGAGTGGGAATAGAACCTCGTCAAAAAAATATCGTGAAAGGAAAAAAAATTCGTGAGATATTAAATATTCAAACTAATATCAAATTTAGAAAACAGAGTATTAGTAATTTAGGAAAGGAACGCTTTGACATAGTATTATGTATTGGAACTCTACATCATGTTGAATCAATACCCGATGCGTTAAGAAGATTAGATTCAATATGTAAACAGATGTTAGTGTTGGAAACCCTTTGTCTCCCATCTAAATACATTACCAAATCTCTTAATGAAGACATGGAATTGAAAGATGTCATCTATCAAAATAAGAAAAAAATTAGTGGCCTTACGGGACAAAAATATGAATCCTCATACTATGACGGTTCTGCATCGGAAACAACCATTGTAAGCATACCCACCATAGAATCATTAATCATGTATTTAGATGTTCTAGGTTATGATCAGATTAAGATCACCGCCAAACCATCAGATTTTGCTAAAGCAATGAAAGAAAACAAAAGACCATCTCAAGAAGTATTATTATATGCAACAAAATCTAAAAAGAAAAAAAATGAAGATGTATTAAAATATATTAAAAACTATGAAAAAGGAATGGTAGAGACAATAATTTCTAATCCACTTATTATGCCTCTATACAACAAATATTATTTGAAACAGAAAGTGACTCATACATCTAAATTAGTGAAGACAATCATGAAATATATTGATTATAAACAAAACCATATATCTTCATTTGAGAAGCATTTTAAAAATAAATATGAATTAGAAATAATAAAAAATTTGAAATTCAATACTGTTGATAAAATAGCATTTGAATATGCAAAAATTCTATATGCAGAAAAAAAATATGAGGAATCAATAAAAATTCTTCAAAACATAACACAGAAAATAAACGCAGATTGGCGATCAGTATATCGATCGTTCTATTTACTTGCAAAAATATACCAAAAGAATGGAAAATCAAAAGAATATCAACGATATGAAAAACTATGTAAAACCTGTAATCCTAACTTTTCTTTGGTAATATAGTCATGAAAACACCAAATAAAAACATACGAAGGACAATTCTTCAAATAATTCACAATTCAGGTGCAGCGCACATAGGTTCGGCACTTTCCATGGTTGAAATATTAAATGCAATATTCAAAAGTGTAGACATAGATAAAATAAAAAATAGCCAAAATGATCGAGATAGAATAATTCTAAGCAAAGGTCATGCTACGTCCGGATTATATGCAACAATGTTTCACCATGGCTTACTCGGCGAACAGGAATTAAGTACATATTTTAAAAATGATTCATTATTAGCAGGTCATGCAAGCCACCATGTTCCACATGTTGAACATTCAACAGGAGGTTTAGGTCATGGTTTGCCAGTTGCATTAGGAATGGCTATTGGTGCAAGAACAAAAAAAATTGATTCCCACATCTTTGTAATCGTTGGAGACGGAGAATTACAGGAAGGTTCCAATTGGGAAGCAATAATGCTAGCAGGAACCCTCAAAGTTGGAAATCTGATCATATTCGTAGATATGAACAGGTTAAGTCAAGTAGGAGAAGTTGAAAAAAGCTGTAGTTTGGAGCCATTAAAATTAAGATTTGAAAGTTTTGGTTTTGATGCTTTAGATGTAGACGGTCATGATGAAGATGAAATATACAAAGCAATACAAAAATCAAAGACTTCTGTCAAGCCTGTTGCTATACTTTGTCACACCATCAAAGGAAAAGGAATTTCTTTCATGGAAAATAACAATCTATGGCATTATCGTTGTCCCCAAGGTAACGATTATGATAAAGCAGTATTGGAACTCAGGGAGTAAAAATATCCGTGCGAGCTGATTTTTTTAACAAGTTGAAAGAAGCCATGGAGAAAGATGAGAAAATTTTCTTTCTCATGGGAGATACAGGATTTAATCTGGTAGAACCAATTTTTGAAAAATTTCCAGACAGAGCTATCAATGTAGGAGTAGCTGAACAAGATTTGATAGGTATTGCAGCCGGTTTATCCAACATGGGCTTCAAACCGGTATGTTATGGCATTAGCAACTTTCTTGTCCATCGATGTTTTGAACAAATCAGAAACGATCTATGCATACACAACTATCCCGTTGTATTAGTTGGAACCTCTACAGGTTTTGATAACGGTGCATTATGGGCAACACATTATGTAGTAGATGACATAGGTGCCCTCAAAGTTCTTCCAAATATCAAAATTTATTCTCCTAGCAGTGTAGAATCAATCAACAATATTTTTGAGGAAGTAATGAAATCTCCTGGTCCATCATACATACGAATTACCAAAAGTAATCTTACCGAAGGAAAAAGCATTGATAGTCCAAATCGTTTTATTTTAAAAAATGAACAATCAGATATTCTAGTAATCTCTCATGGAAAGATGGTAAAGAATTCAATGGAAGCTCAAAAACTAATACCAAAGTTTTCAATTTATGCAATGGACAGAATAAAACCAATAGATGAACAGGAATTAGATAATTTATTTAAAAAATATAAGAAGATAATTGTCATAGAAGATAATTTTAGATCTGGTTTGTATAATACAATTGCTCAATTTTCAGCTGAAAACCGATTGCACAGTGTGGATCTATATTCAATCAGTCCGGTTGAGAGCTTTGGTACACGTATTGGCGATTCTACATACCTAGAAGATAAACATGGATTGAGTTCAGAAAAAATTTCTTCATTTATAGACAAATTGTCATCACAGGTAAAAATGACTAGCGGGACCAACATTTAGTGATCATAATGACTAGAGAGAAAGAATTTGAGAAGAAAAATAGAATGAACATAGAAAAGATGTCAAAAAATAAATCATTTAAAGAATTAACAAAATCATGGTTCTTATCAAGTGAAAAATATGAATATTCTTACCACTTTCGTTGGTTGGGTCGCCCAATAATTCAGTATCCACAAGATATAGTAGCTATTCAAGAAATCATTTGGAAAGTAAAACCAGATTTGATAATCGAAACAGGAATAGCTCATGGAGGTTCACTCATATTTCATGCTTCAATACTAGAGATGCTTGGACATGGAGAAGTTCTAGGTATTGATGTTGACATACGCGAACACAATAAGATTGAAATTGAAAACCATCCAATGTACAAAAGAATTCACATGATCCAGGGCTCTTCAATTAGCGAAGAGGTTATCAAAAAAGTCTATAAATTTGCTAAGAAGAAAAAACGAATACTGTTAATTTTAGATTCCAATCATACTCATGATCATGTACTAGACGAATTAAATTACTATTCTCCACTAGTACAAAAAGGCAGTTACGCTATAGTGTTAGATACCATAATAGAAGACATATCCAAACCTACATCAAGAACACATAACAAACGGCCATGGAGCAAAGGAAATAATCCAAAGACAGCTGTTAAACAATTTCTTAAAACAAATAATCGATTTCAAATAGATAAAGAAATTGAAAATAAATTACTTATCACCGTTGCACCAAGTGGATATTTGAAATGTATTAAAAATGATTAATTAATTGAAATCTCTCGTAAAATATGAAGTTAATTTAAAGTATAGAACCGTTAAGACTAACTTGTTGCATGAATTCATGAGATGCAAGAAGATGTTTGTACCATTCTACTGTGATAGTTTTTGTTGAATCTACCAGACTTCCATTTTCAAGAGCACTATAAACTTCTCTAGAACCATCACCTACACTATGCTTTGTTGTAAATCCCAATACTTCCCTAATTTTTTTAAAGGATGCAACGTAGGAACGATGATCATGAGTATCTTTAGATTCTATCTCGTATTGTTTTCCAATCGAATCTCCAACTTCTTTTGCCAACTTACCAATTTCATAATTTTGTTCATCAGAGCCCACATTGAATATATGACCTGAAATTTTTTCTTTTGGAGTATTCATTATAATAGCATATGCTCTAGCCACATCTTGTATATGTATGAAAGGACGAGTATTACTTTGTCCTCTTACAGATATTTTTTTAGTCTTATACAATTCAAGTGCCATGCTATTTACAGCCAAATCAAATCTCATTCTAGGAGACAAGCCATAGATGCTGGAAAATCTCAAAACAGTTACAGTGAATCCATCATCATCCAATGGAAGAACATCAAGTTCTGCTTTTCTATTTGCCTTGGAATAATCAGTAATAGGATTAACTTCAGAATCTTCATTTACAACATCTTTTTGTTGACCATATATACTTGCACTTGATGCGAGCACATATTTTTTAACTCCTAATTTTTTACTCAATTTTGCCACTCGTGAACGTCCAAGATGATTAATTTCATACGTTTTAGCAGGATCAAGATCACCTACAGGATCATTTGATAGAGCTGCCATATCAATCACAGCATCCATTCCATTAAGTAAATTTTCATCGAACCAACGAATATCATCTCGTATTAGTTCAACTTTATCCGCAAATTGTTTTCCAGATAAATATTCAGAACCAAAGAAGAATCTATCCAAACATTTTATGGAATGACCTTCATTGACAAGATGAGGTATAACTATTGAACCTACATAACCTGCTCCTCCAGTTACAAGTATTTTCAATTAAGTATACGCCTCAAAGATAATGCTATAATTGTATCTCTTGTTTTCATATTATCCACTTTTTCTTATCCAATAACATAAAACGAATTATTTATAAATTAACAGTAATAAATTATGTTTTAAAATCTTTTGTCATATTAGAAAATCATACATTCATCAACAGGGTTTGAATTACATGCTTTAATTCACCATTAGACTGAATTTTTATGAAATTACAACCAGCCAATTTTGCTGCTTGCAAATCAGAATCACGATCACCTATCATCCAACTTGATTTTAGATCTATATTGAATTCAACACTAGCTCGTAACAAAAGCCCAGCGTTTGGTTTTCTACACATACAGTTTTCATCAGGTCTATGTGGGCAATAAAAAAAGGCATCAATCAGTGTCCCATTTTTTTTACAATAGTCTTGGATGGTTGTATGGATGTTTTTGACGTTATCATGATTTGTCAGGCCTCTATTGATTGCAGATTGATTAGTAATTACAATGATAATAAATCCAGCATCTTTTAGTTTTTTTATAGATTCCGCAACACCAGGTAATATTTCTAATTCAGATACAGATTTTACATAATCAGTTCTTTCTCGATTAATTACACCGTCACGATCAAGAAATATTGCTCTAGTAAATTTATCCATATTCGAACATAGGAGTGCCCAAATTTCTAATGGTATACACAATACAGTGACATAATGTTACATGAATTGATTCTATAGCAAGCATGTCATTACTTGGAACTATAAAACATACATCACATATGTTTGGAAGATACCCACCAGACATACCAGTAATTCCAATACAAAACGCTCCATTCTTCTTTGCATATTCTATTGCATTTATGACATTTTTTGATTTTCCACTTCCGCTAAAACCAATAACCACATCACCAGTAGAAAGAAAATTCTTCAATTGTTCTACAAAAATATCTTCGTATGATGTATCATTTGCCCAAGCTAACATAACTGGAATATTATCAACTAAAGAAATAGAAACAAAACGAGCAGCCTCTTTTGTTATAGTTGTTTTAAGTAAATCAGAAGAAAAATGCGATGCAGTGGATGCGGAACCGCCGTTACCCATTGTGAAAATCTTTTTGCCATCATTACGAGCTTTTATTAGAATATCAATAATTTTTTCAATTTCATTTGTTTGCTGAGAAATTTTTCTAATACAAGATTCCTGTTGTTCAAGAAATGAATTGATTGAATCTTTTGTTTTCATGATGAATTTTATCGACTAAAGTCATATAAGTCTAAAACTTTTGGGCCTTCATTGTGAAAACTGAATTTCACTTGTTTTAAACCCAAATCTTTCATTTTTTGTATAAAAGCTTCTTGATAAGGTAGTTCACAATAGAACAACATGTGACCTCCTCCACCTGCACCAGTTAGTTTGCCTCCAACAACGCCACATTTCAAAGCCGATTCATAAATTTTATCAATATGAGGATTAGTTATTCCTGTAACAAATTTTTTCTTTGCCAACCAACCTTTGTGTAACAATTCTCCAAAAGTTCGTATGTCAGAATTTCGCAGAGATTCATACAGTCCCTCTGCTAATTGTTTTACAGAGTGCAATGAGTTTATGGTATCACTTTGATTTTGTTTAATTCTTTCAAGTTGAGAAGATAAGATGGAAGAGCTATTTCGTACATCATTTCCAATAAAGAAAAGCAAAAGGTTTTGCTGTAGTTCCAACAGTGTTGATTTTCGCACATCTATTGGACAAACTTCTACTTTATCCTTATCAAATTTTATATAATTAAATCCACCAAATGCTGATATGTATTCATCTTGTTTACCTATTGGATGATGTAAAATATTTCTTCCAATATGAAATGCAGTTTCAGCAATTTTTTCTTTTGACCAGTTTTCACCTTTCAGCGTAGAAATAGTTTTCACAAAATTTACGGTAAGAGCGCTAGATGCACCAAGTCCAGATCCTGGTTGAACATCACTACTAACTAGAAAATTGGCGCCTTCTTTGTAATCAAGATATTTTACTACAGAAACTGCTATTTCTGAGCCATCTCTAGGTTCTAGAGCATCATAGCTAGTAGTTTCATGATGCGTCTGTAGATCAGATGAAAAAGACTGAAACTTGTTATCATGACGCGGATTAATTATTACATAAGTGAATCTAGTTATACATGAAGAGACTACGTTTCCGCCATATTTTTCATAATATTCTGGCATGTCAGTACCACCACCAGCAAAACTAATTCGAACTGGTACCATTCCAAGAAACATACAAACTATCTTTGTAGTGGTTCATTTAACTTTTATAGTAATAATCAAATGACTAACTCAAATAAAAAAAATCTACAAATAATAAGTTTATACTAATTTAGATCTATCATGAATGAAAGAAATTCCGGATTCAATGTCACAAAAAGTATATCCTATCAATCTTTCCAATTTTTGTGCATCTAGACATGTTTTAGGTGGTCTTGGCGCATCTTGTCTTTTGTCAAATGAGGTGACAGGTTTGATTAAATTTTTGTCAAGTCCAAATTTGTCAGCTAGAAGAAGGGCAAAATCATATCTAGAAATACAAGTCTTTCCAACTGCATGATATAAGCCAGATATGCGCATTTCTACGATTTTGAGAATAGAGTTTACCAAATCATCAACAAGCGTCGGAGTATTATATTGATCACTGAATGGATCTACCATTCTTTTCTCGCTCAAGGCATGAATGATCCAGTTAGTAAAACGAGATCCAGTATGCCAACCATATACCACAGCAGTTCTTAGTATAACATTAAGATCAGACGATTTAGTGATAATATCTTCTGCAATCAATCTGGTTTTGCCGTAATGATTGACTGGATTTGGAATATCTGTTTCCATATATTTTATATCAGATTTACCATCAAATACAGCGTCAGTTGAGAAATGGATTAATTTTGAATTAATATCAGTACATACAGTTGCAATATCTCTGGTTACATCAATATGCAAAGTATTTGCTAAATTTTGATCAATTTCACATAAATCCACACTAGAAAGAGCTGCAGTGTTGATAACCACATCTGGGTTTACAGATTTTATCAATGAAATCACTCTTGATCTATCAGCAAGTAGATCAACCTTGTGAGAACATATTCCACTTAGATCAATGTTATTTTTATTAAATGTAGCATGAATTTCATAATTTGGAATAGCATATTCTATCAATTTACTTCCAACCAAACCACTGCCACCAATAATCAATATAGATTTCATGTTTTACAAAAACATCGTTTGATTTTGATTTAAGTATTTGCAGAGCATACACAATATCAAATACTAAAATATCTGAATAAGAAATTCATCTTGTTATGAGTACAGAGATAAATTCAAAAAATGATCTCAAGATCAGTATTGGAATGCCGGTGTATAATGGAGAATTATTTATTCGCAAAAGACTAGAATCTTTACTTTCTCAAACTTTCACAGACTTTGAGTTAATAATATCAGATAATTGTTCAACAGATAAAACTCCTACAATCTGTCAAGAATATGCAAAAAATGACAAGAGAATTCGTTATTTTCGTCAAGAAAAGAACAATGGTGGAACATGGAATTTCAATTTTGTTTTACAACAGGCGAGATTCAATTATTTTGTATGGGCTGCAGTAGATGACATATGGAATCCTCAATTTCTTGAAAAAAACATTAGAGTTTTAGAATCAGATAAAGAGATCATTGGAAGCATAGGAAAAGTAGATACGCATGGTGTAAATGCACAACAGAAATCAAGTACAATTCGTTTACGAATTAAAAAGATCATTAGAAAGATACTCTTTCCACAACAACCAAAAGGAGTTTTTACCATATCAGGCTCATTTGAAAAAAAAGTGAGATTCTACTTGAAAAATTCATCATGTACTTTAATTTATTCGGTACACAGAATACACAATATTCGTGAGAGCATGATACTAGATTCCTTTCTTGGCAATGATTGGGCAATTAATCTAAATTTGTTAAAAAACGGTAATTTTCACGTGATTAATGAAAATTTGATGTCCAAATTTGACCAGGGACTTTCATCTGTAGATAGTGTTAGCCTCGCAAAGAAATTGAATAAAGGTATAACGGGATTTATTTTTCCTTGGCTACCTTTTACTTTGTGGTGTCTAAGAAATCTAGGTGTTGGAATTTTTTTTAGAAACATGGATTATTTTATTTCATTAAATTACATGGGACTATCAACTCACATTACTAGAAATTACAGATTCATCACTAAGAGAAATACAAAATAAAACTAGATACAACGTATTTTAAAAAAAATCAGGCAAGTGTAACAAATATAGAAAAATCAATGAATAAATAATTACGCAATATACATTGTTGTTAAAATTTGAAAATATTAATACAAGAATCTATGTTATTTTTCGTTTAGGATTTCCAACATGACCGCCTTTTACCAATATATCAATTTTGTTTTGTAATTCAGTTATTTCTTTGATTTCATCTTCTGTCAATTTTTGATTGCTGGCTATTTTGAGTAACATATTTGTCAATGTTTGATACAGTGGAAACAATACTTCAATATTATATCCGGGCGGGAGCTTATAGTAATACGGATTAGATTCCACACCAATATCAGCTTCTGCAGTATAGGCTGGACTTTTTCTGAAATGAAAATAACCTACAGCGACAAGTATTGGAATTCCCATAATAGTAATAAAACCAGCATAAATTATGAACGATGGAAATATTACTTCAAGCGAAGGTACATCCTTGATAGCTAGATAATATGTTGTAACCAAAGTATTGATTGCAGCAAATATGAATGCAAAATAAGTACTCCACCCCATCCTGAAATAAAACCAACCACGAAATGCCAGTCTTTTGCTGCTCATGATTTTGATATCTTTTACTTATATATCAATTAACAACTAACCAAAAATAACCCCAGTGATAAAAGAAGTTTATTGAATCATGGAAACGACATAGTTTCAATCATCATTCCAGTGTATAATGCAGAGAAATATTTGAAAGAATGTTTAGAATCGGCATTAAATCAAACATATAATGAAATAGAAATCATTGCAGTAGATGATGGATCTACAGATAATTCACTGAATATATTAAAAAAATATTCTGATAAAATAAAAATAATTTCAAAAGAAAATGGTGGAACTGCATCTGCACTAAATCATGGAATAAAAAATATGAAAGGTGAATGGTTCAAGTGGCTCAGTGCAGACGACATACTATATCCAGATGCTGTCTTGGAATTGATTAATGCTGCAAAACTCTTGCCTAATAAAAAATACGTACTATATGCTAATTATGATATAATCAATTCACAGGGGGAAATAATTGATCAAATGATAGAACCAAATTATAATAAATTAGATTCATTTAGTGTGAATGTAATTCTGCTAGATCATTTCATTGGAAATGGAACCACTAGCTTGATCCACAAGTCCATAATTGATGAATTTGGGATGTTTAATGAGACAATTGGTTACAAGGAAGATTATGAGTTATGGTTAAGATACAATCTACTTCATAATTGCAATATTCATCTTGTACCAAAAAATTTGGCAAAATACAGAGTGCATAAAAAACAACTCAGCAGTGAGAAAGCATCTGTGTCATTGTTACAAAACAACAACATACGAAAATTCATACTGGATAAGATTACTCCAGAAGAGAGAGATAAATATGAAAAAGCAATAAAAAATTATCAAAAAACAAAATCATTAGCATCTAGAAGTCGTCATATTCTAAGGGATACCATGTTTCAGATATTGCCAAAATCAATTTCTGGATCCATCTTCAAATCATACATGAATATGAAAGAGAAAGTCTGAATAGATTCGTATTAAATTAAATCGTCAAGCAATCCATTTGAGTTTCTTCATAAGTTCAATTAGTTCATTTTTGTTTAGATGTTTGACAGTTGCAGAGCCATATTCTTTTATTTTAACAGATTTCTTTAGAGAATGTGTATCAAATTCTTGCTCATGTTTTATGACAAAGTGGTCTTTTCTCTCTTCAACACGTCTCATCTCTTCTTCAGATACTAGGATTTCATCTATTTTTTCTCCTGCGCGGATACCAATAAACTTTAGAGGATAATTGCTGCGATTTGTTTTTAATTCAGCATATGCTTTGGCAAGATCAACTATTTTTGCAGATGGTGCTTTCTTGACAAATATTTCTCCCCCCTTTGCATTTTTTAATGTATAAAAAACAAGATCGATGGCTTGACTTAGTGTCAACATAAATCGAGTCATTTCAGGATGTGTTACAGGCAATGGTTCATTTTTAGCAATTTTTGCATTCCACAGAGGAGTTATGCTACCCCTACTTCCTAGGACATTTCCATATCTAACACAAGAAAACATGGTATCATCTTTGGAAAGATCGTCAGAGAGGACTATTTTTTCTTGTAATGCCTTTGTCATACCCATTGCATTTACCGGTTTGACAGCTTTATCCGTACTAATTGCAACTACTTTAGACACATCTCTTGCAACTGCAGCCTTTACTACATTGTATGCTCCAATAATATTTGTCTTGACTGCTTCAAATGGATGTGATTCAACTGCAGGAACTTGTTTTAGTGCTGCCGCGTGAAATATTATATCAATATCTTTTGTGACAGTATAAAGCCTATCATAGTCTCTAACATCACCAATAACAAACTGCATTTTTTTCAGTATCGGATCATCGGAGAATTCTTGTCTCATAAGATGTTGCTTGTCTTCGTCTCTGCTAAAAATTCTGATAATTCTTGGTTTGTACCTCATCAATTCTTTGATCATTTGATGACCAAAACTTCCAGTGCCACCAGTTATCAGAATATTTTGATCATTTATGACCGATGAGTAATCCAACTCAAATGCAATGATTGATGCTTAGTTAATAAGTCTTAATTAATAATTAGATAATTTTAGATATTTGAAAACCTTTTAAATTTGGTAATAACATCAACACACATCTCATGAAAATAATGTCTATTTTTGGAACACGACCAGAAATAATCAGGTTAAGCAGAATCTTCTATTTGCTTGATACAAATTTTAATCACATAATGGTCAACACGAGTCAAAATTATACTTATGAATTAAATTCAGTATTTTTTGATGAACTTGAAATTCGAAAACCTGACTATGATTTGAAAATAAGGACAGGAAAATATGGGCCAGAGGTTTCAGACATCATTACAAAATCTGAAGAAGTATTACAAAAAGAAAAACCAGACATTTTATTAATTTTAGGCGATACAAACAGTGGACTTGCAGCCATCCCTGCAGCACATCATGGAATAAAGATAGCTCACCTAGAATCTGGAATGCGTAGCTATGATTTTCGTATGCCTGAAGAAAAAAATCGAATCATCATAGATCATCTTTCATCTCTATTGTTACCATATACTACATATTCAAGAGAAAACCTAATTCGAGAAAATATTCATCCAAGTAAGATCTACGTGGTAGGAAATCCCATAATTGATGTGATAAACTACTTTACTCCAAAAATAGACTCGAGTAAAATCATGGAGAAAATGAATTTGGAATCAAACAGTTACTTTTTGGTTACTGCGCATCGTAGTGAAAATGTTGACAATCCTGAAACCTTGGAGAAAATTTTTACTTCTCTTCAGACTATAGGCAAGAGATTCAAAAAAAGAGTAATCTATCCAATACATCCTAGGACATTAAGCAAGTTAAAGAAACGAAAAGTGCCAAGCAATATTGAATTGATAAAACCACTTGGTTTTTTTGATTTTTCAAAACTAGAAAAAAATGCATTTTGTCTCATTACAGATTCTGGGACTGTTCCAGAAGAGGCACTTTACTTTAAGAGACCTTGTGTAACTATACGTGAAAGTACTGAGAGACCTGAATATATTGAAGAAGGTTCAAACATACTTGCTGGACTTGATCCAAAAAATATTGAAGAAGCAGTCAAACTGATTACATTATACAAAGTTGATAGAGTGTGGAATAAATCATTAGGAGACGGAAAGACTGCTTTTAGAGTAGCCAACATACTACGAGGAAAAATAAACAGATTAACATACTAGATTTTAGAAAAGATTTACAATACCTGTAACCAAGAGATATGAAGTGAGTATTTTAATCACAGGTGGAAGTGGAGCCCTTGGTACAGAGTTAAAGAAAATATTTACAGATACATTAACACCTGCACATCAGGAACTTGATATCACAGACAAGAAAAATGTTGCAGATTATATTAAAAATCATGACATTGATTCCATAATACACACTGCAGCTCTTACGCGCATAAGACCATGTGAAGAAAACAAGCCAGTTGCATGGAAGACAAATGTTGATGGAACCAGAAATTTAGTTGAAGCAGTTTTAGATAATAAAAAAAATATAAAATTTATCTATATCAGTACAGCCTGTGTTTTTGATGGACATGTAGGTATGTATAATGAAAGTTCTATACCATATCCAGAGAATTTCTATGCCTTGACAAAATTGATAGGAGAATACGAGGTGAGCAAACTTCAGGAATATTTGATTGTTAGAACTAATTTTGTTGCCAAGAAAAAATGGCCATATCCAAGTGCATTTGTAGATAGATTTGGGACATATCTTTTCGCACAAGATGTATCCCAAGGAATAATGGATGTTCACAAGGAAAACATGAGTGGTCATGTACACATTGTAGGAGACAAGAAAATATCCATGTTTGAACTTGCCAAATTAACTACTCCTGAAATTCAACCCATGACAATCAAGGAATATTCAGGTCCCAGACTTACCATGGACATGAGCCTAGACACCGAACGCTGGAAGAAATACAAGATTTCAGAACCCTAGACTCAGGTTTTTATATTTTCTATAAAACTCAGAAGAGCATCTTTGAATGTTTTTTTGTCATATATTTTAAGAGAATCTTTCAGGGGTTTGATCAGTTGATCATAATCTCCAGCAAGAGCCTTGTTT
The DNA here is from genome assembly GCA_964462165.1 of uncultured Nitrosopumilaceae archaeon. GTDB lineage: Archaea > Thermoproteota > Nitrososphaeria > Nitrososphaerales > Nitrosopumilaceae > Nitrosotalea. The sequence goes on along the minus strand of CAYWWR010000011.1, from coordinate 1,472 downwards.
ATTTTCTCTTGAGCATCTTTTTTGTCATCTGATCTGTATCGTAATTCGTTTATTGGTACAGTTTCCTTGTGTGCAGAATTATCTGGGACTATTGGAATGCATCCTGCTGCAATGCTTTCAACGACAGAGATTCCAAACGTCTCAGGAGACGCATGAAAGTAAACTTTTGACTTTTTCAAGCCTTCCACAACTTTACTTCGTTCAACATTTGTTATCAGAGAAATTTTTGATTGTTTGAGATTTTGAAGTTTACTCGTTATTTTTTCATAATATATCTTGTTTACCCTGGCCTTTGTATTTCCAATTATTGTATATGGCACATCAATGTCTTGAAAAACATCAATTGCAAATTCCAAGTTTTTTTCTTGCGAATATCTTGAGATTGTAATTGCGGACTTTTCCTTATGGGAATCATTTTGAAATATTTCCAATTCCACAGGAGGGTAGATAACAATAGAATCTTTGGAAAAATTCTTTTTCATGGAACCTTGGATGAATTTAGAATTTGAGATAAATAGAATATTTTCATCGTTTATCTGTTTTACAAATTTCTGACTCAGAACATAATATGGTTTGTAATACCAAGACCACACACCCTTGTATTTTGTTATGTCTTTTTTTGTCTCATTTTGAAAATCATGATGACAGTAAATTATCACTTTTTGATCCTTTTTTTGTGGTAACACCAGCCCACCAGATGCCTGAATTATGAGATCCTCAGTACTTGCTTTTTCAATTAATTTTGATTCCATGTATCTTTGGTAGAGACCAAAGATAGGCAAATGAAATGGTAGTGTGGAAATTATTTTTATGTTAGGAATTTGTACAGAGGGTTTTGAAATAGTGTATAAAGTTACTTTGTGTCCTCCCTCAACCAGAGCTTCAATTATTGCATAAAGTGTTTTTTCTGTTCCCCCTCCACCACCTACAAAGCCGTGAATAATTCCTATCTTCATTTATGTTTGTAAGAAATACCTTACAATTAATCTTTAGAAATGAAATTTAGATGAAATAGGGTTTAAAGAAATCCTAATGAGATTATGTCAAAGCTTGTGATGCTTCATGCATCATTGCACTCTTTGCGCAGCCTGCTGCAAGCTCGTCACCAGAACCTCTTCTCATGATTCCTCTGTAGAGACCATCTTCAAGTTTTACTCCAACTCTTTGTTCCCATTCTTCTACAGATATAGAATATTTCTTTTGAATTCTGTCTCTATACCACTCTGGAATTACGTTAAAGGCACAGAATGGAACAATTCTCAAATCTGGTGTAAGGTAGTGAATGTCACATCTCTGGAGTCTTTCAAGATCTTCGTTGTACTTGTCTTGGAAGTGCATCATACCTAAGAACAAGCCTTTGACATGCCATGAACCTACAGAGTTGAATGATCTCTTCATCAAGATGCTACCGAACATTTTTGCAAGGTCAAGACCTGCTGGCTGTTTCTTTTTATCGATAAAGCTTGAAAGTT
>CAYWWR010000010.1:0-28967 GCA_964462165.1 uncultured Nitrosopumilaceae archaeon | reverse complement strand
AATTTGATAAAGAGGTGGATGAAAAACTGAAAAAAATATTTTTGACAGAAGATGTAATCATAACAAGTTACACATTACCTTGGTTAGTTAAAGATGGCATTAAAATTTGGCTTGCAGGATCGCATGAAAATAGTGCTAAAAGAATGACAACAAGAGATGACATATCTATACAAGATGCACTTGAGATAGTCAAAAAACGATATGATGAAAATAAGACTCTATACCACAAACTTTACGGTTTTAATTTTGGCGATGATCTATCGGTGTTTAATACGATAATAACTACTGATAATCTAGGGCCAGACCAAGTTCTGGAACAAGCAAAAAATGCGGTGAAAAATTACTATGACTCTCAAACAATTACAAAATCTTAGAGTAGTAGACCAAGACATCACAAATGATGCCTATGGTACATATTATGACAAAAGATCAATTGAGCAACTTTTAGAATATGGTTTTATTCTACTTGACAAACCAAATGGCCCTACAAGCCATGAGACTGTATCTTGGGTAAAAAAAATATTGCATATCCCAAAAGCAGGTCATAGTGGAACACTTGATCCTCAAGTTTCTGGACTGTTACCAATAGGACTGGGTGAAGCTACTAAAGCTCTCATAGTTTTATTACTTGGACCGAAAGAATATCATGCTCTTGGAAGACTGCACACACTTCCACCAAAAGAAAAGCTAAGTGATGTGCTTAAACAACTCACAGGTAAGATATTCCAAAAACCGCCGCAAAGGTCTGCAGTATCCAGACAAACTAGGATTAGACATGTCTATGAAATCGAAGTCATAGAACAAAAAGAGAGACTCTTACTTCTTAGAATTTTATGTGAAGCTGGAACATATGTTAGAAAAATTTTCTATGACATGGGGGAAATTCTTAGTGAAGGTGCAACTATGATTGAGCTCCGAAGAACCAGGGTGGGGCACTTTAATGAGGAATCTAATCTGGTAAAAATGCATGACCTAGTTGATGCATATGCCCTGTGGAAAGAAAATGGTGATGATACTAAACTACGAAGAATAATGATGCCAATAGAAATTACTTTGAGTGAGATAAAGTCTGTCGTGATAAGAGACTCTGCAGTTGATGCCTTGTGTCATGGAGCTCAGCTTGCAATACCTGGTATTCTTGAAATATCGCCTGGACTAAAGAGTGGAGATTTTGTTGCAGTATATACACAAAAGGGCGAAATTGTGGCTCTCGCCGAAGCAACCTTGAATGAAGATGAGATTGTTGAAAATACAAAAGGTTTTGCCTTTAAGATAAAGAGGATCATCATGGCTCCAAACACATATCCAAAAAGTTGGAGATCAAAGGCTGTAGTTAACAATTAAAAAGGAACCAAACCTAAATTTTTCAAGTTGATTCCAAAAGGTGCAGCTATATTTTTCATGGTAGGGCTGATAGCTGCTGGATTGTTAGGAACATATCTCTTGCAGATTGCAAATCAACTTCCTACACTTGTATATGAAGATGGACCATCCCTCACTATTATTCCTGAAAAAATAAACTATCGTCCAGGTGAGCCAATTCATATCAGAATAATAAATTCGGGAACAGTACCGCTCACATTTGCAGATTCATCATATGGCTTAAAAATTGCACAACTTGATGGCACAGTAATATATTCTCCAATATCAGCACAAGTGATTTCCAAGTTAGATCCAAAAGAAGAAAAAAACTTTGTGTGGGATCAAACAAAGACAGATGGAAGCAAAACGTATCAGGGACGATATAAAATAATTTCAAATGCATCTTTGGATAATGGAAACATGCTGCAGCGATCTGTTACCATAAACATACTGACATAATCTGCTCATAAACCCAGTTGATGGTTTTGTATGCCAAGCGGGGTATCTTTTAACAACTATAGGCTGGATAGTTTAGTTTGTTACAATTTTTTCAACTGTTTTTGATGTCTGTCTTATTTGCAATGAAATCTTGTTTGTAAAATGATTGTTCTTACAGTAATATATGGTAGATTTCACAACGAAAATGATTGGCGAAATGATGCCGGGGTCGCCTAGCCTGGTAGGGCGCGCGCCTGGAAATTAATATACCATAAAGCGCGTACTCGCAAGGGTTCGAGAGTTCAAATCTCTCTCCCGGCGCCTTAATTTACTTTAAAGCCCACCCTGTCGCTATATTGAAACTGTGAAGCATGAGAACTCCAGAACTCGTGTATGTGATTTAGAAAGTATTTTTCGCTTTTGGACTGACAATCAAAGAATAGATTTGAACTTCTGATTCGAATCCTTTAGTGGGGTTTGCATTGAAATCATAATATCCATCAATTGTTATGAGCATGATGGAATTCTTAAAACGTGGTAATCTAAATTATAATTTATGAACTTCGGAGAAAAATCAAAGATCAAATCAAAAGACAAGATAATAGAATTCTTACAAAATGAACATATCGGTAGAATAGCAACTATAGACAAGAATGGCTTTCCATTTGTTGCACCTATGAATTTCATATATTGTAATGATTCATTATACGTTCATGGTTTTCCACGAGGCGAAAAATATGAAAATATACAATTAGAACCAAAATGCGGCTTCGAAGTTGATAAGGAATTAGCATTTTTACCATCATATTTCTTTGAACCTCCTACTGATGCCTCTCTTACAGATACATTGTATGTTAGTGTGGTAATCAAGGGCAATGCTCAACTTGTTACTGATAATGTAGAAAAGGTGGAAGTGCTGAACAAACTGATAGAAAAATATCAGATTGAAGGAGGATATGAATCTCTAAGATCCGATATGGCTACAGTACGTGGCGTAAATTTATTGAAAATAAAACCAGAAATAATGACTGGAAAGTACAAGCTTGGCAAATACTGGGATCCGAAAGATAAGATTAGAATTGCGACACGCATAATGGAAAGAGCAATAAAAAATCCAAAAAGAACACTAGAACTCTTGAATGTAGCGGGATTAGACCAACTTGATGATAAAACTACAGAAGAAATTGCATGGCTCCATTCAAGCGAAATTGTAAAAATGATGGGTTTTCAAAATAATTCTAAATATCCTGATATTTCATTATCAATTAATGGTGAGATAGATTGGTAGAAATTCACCAATAATCTCACAAAATTTGTAGAGAATAAATTATCTTACTATATTTATGAGCGCTTGATAGCCCGCTTGACAGATTCTCTATTCTTAAGAAGATAACACGTAGAACTACTAGCTTTGAAGTTTACTTTGACTATGCTGCTTGTAACCAATCTCACAATCTTTGCAGGGTGGGTCTCTACATCAAACCATTGCCATCCCTGATACTGCTTGTTTGACAGATTCTCTTCCTCTTTTTGTACTGCTAACTGGAATGTCTTGAGATATTCGGGTTTTAGGGATAGTAATTGTACTGTGTTGTTATAATCTTGCATTGACACATATACATATACACATACACATATACCTTTTCTCATAAACAATTAAATGCATAACGAGAGACTTTAGCCTCAAAGATCCATCATATGAAAAATGATTTCAAAAATGTAATGGGCGTTTGCACTGGCTGACAATAATGATTAGTAATCTTATTTTATTTCAAATTCCGATTCTGCTTTTCGTAATAGGCGCATTATCTGGTTTGCTATCACGAAATAGCAGGTTAGCACGACCAATGATATTTGTTCCTTCAATGATTGGTTCTATCTTTACAATTGTATTTTCAATTGGCATCATAACGGGTACACAATTAAAGTTGGTCATACCACACATACTCCCACTCTTTGATCTTGAAATCTTTGTTGATGGAATATCAGCGTTTTTCATGTTGATAATTGGACTGGTGTCATTTGCTGTTTCATTATATTCCATTGGCTATTCAAAGGAATATGAAATCCAAAAGAGAATATCGGCCTTTGGATTTCTTTTTAATATTTTTATCTTGTCAATGATTCTTGTAGTATCATCTAACAACTCATTTTTCTTTTTAATATTTTGGGAATTGATGTCATTGGTATCATTCTTCTTGGTGATTTATGATCATGATAAGGAAGAAAATCTCAAGTCTGGGATGACTTATCTTGTAATGACACATCTTGGAACCGCATTTATCTTTACATCATTTGTGTTAGGTTATGTACAGACTGGAAGTTTTAGTTTTGATTCATTTCGTCATGGTTCTACAGGCTTTCCTTTACTTGTAAAAAATCTTGTATTTGTTTTCGCATTTATTGGATTTGGAACAAAAGCAGGAATGGTTCCCTTGCATGTATGGCTGCCAAAAGCCCATCCTTCTGCTCCCAGCAATGTGTCTGCTCTCATGTCCGCAGTTATGATAAAAATTGGCATTTATGGAATGATAAGAACAATTTTTGATTTTAGCGGATTTGGTGCCTCTCCTGACTTTGCATGGTGGGGAATGCTCTTGGTCTCTATTGGCTCTGCATCTGCCATAATAGGAGTCCTGTATGCTGTAGTGGAACGTGACATCAAGCGAGCACTTGCCTTTTCCAGTATAGAAAATATCGGGATAATACTTGTAGGCCTTGGACTGTCTGTAGTTTTTACATCATTCCATCTTACTGCATTCGCAGTACTTGCATTGGTCGCAAGCATGTATCACACAATCAATCATGCAGTCTTCAAAGGCTTACTCTTCATGGGAGCAGGCTCTGTAGTATCTGTTACACACACAAAAAACATCGAACACTTGGGCGGTCTTGTAAAACAAATGCCGTGGACATCCCTGTTATTTTTGATTGGAGCGATTTCAATTTCAGGTCTTCCTCCATTTAACGGATTCATCAGTGAATGGTTTACACTGCAAGCATTGTTGTCAAGCTACCACATTCCATCAACAATACTTCAAATCTCTATTGCTTTTGCTAGTCTGCCTTTTGCATTGACAATAGGAATTGCAGCTGCAACATTTGTCAAACTGTTTGGTATGACCTTTCTTTCAAAGACAAGAAGCAAGAATATTGTAAACATCAAGGAAGTTCCACGCAGCATGATTTTAGGAATGTCAATTCTTGCTGCCGTCTGTGTATTGTTTGGTGTTGTGCCGTATCTTGGTACATCATTGATATCTACTGCATTTCACATGTCTTTCCAACAGTCAAGTCCGCTTGATTTCATATCAGTCCAGAATAGTTCTGGCAAAAGTTTTGCAAATCTTTCCATACCAGTTGTTGTTATAATATTATCATCAGTATCGATTGCAATCTTTGGTTTTATTCGGGTATTGAGCGGTCATACCAAGAAAACTACATACAGCACTTGGGATTGTGGATTTGGTAGCCTCAATGAGAGGATGGAATATACTCCTACATCTCTTTCTCAACCAATACGTGCAGTCTTCAAAGTTTTTTTCAAACCGCACAATCAAACTGAGAAAGAATCTTTTGGCGAAAACCCGTACCTACTAAAGACTGTAAAAGTTGAAACCATGATAAAAAATATTTTTGAAGAGATGCTTTACACGCCCATAGTTTCTTCATTTGTTTTCTTTTTTGATAAAGTGCGCAAGCTTCAGACTGGAAAGATAAATGCATACTTACTTTACATCATGATAACACTCGTTTTACTCTTGTTGTTTGTGAGGTTAAGCAACAATGGATAGTGTGATAACCGTCATAGTTGGATTGATTCAGGTACTTGTCATACTGGCACTAGCCCCGCTGCTAACCGGAATAATACGAAAGACAAAGGCAAGAACACAAAAAAGAATTGGTGCTAGTATTTTACAGCCATACTATGATCTGTTAAAACTAGTACGGAAAGACGAAGTCATATCGGACCAAACATCTTGGATCTTCAGAGCATGTCCGTGGATTAACTTTACAACAATGACAACGGCAGCATTTTTCATTCCCGTGTTTTTGGCATATACACCGTTTGGACTAGTGGGTGATCTTATTCTTGTCATAGGACTTTTTGCACTTGGTAGATTTTTCACAATGCTAGCAGGTCTGGATGTAGCAAGTTCCTTTGGCGGGCTAGGAAGTAGTAGGGAGATGATGATATCTTCTCTTTTAGAGCCTGCCCTTTTTTTGAGCATATTTGTTGTGGCCATAACATATGGTGGAACAAATCTGAGCACGCTAATTTCAGCATCTTCCAACTCTTCATTTTTGCCTCATCCTCAAATCCTCTTTGCAGCAATAGGCTTGTTCATCATTATACTAGGCGAGACAGGCAGGTTACCGTTTGATAATCCTGCCACACATCTTGAACTTACAATGGTTCATGAGACAATGATTCTAGAATATTCTGGTAAAAGCCTAGCCTTGATGGAATGGTCGCAATCCATCAAACAAATAATACTTTTTACACTAATGATAAACATCTTTGTTCCTTGGGGAATTTCCTCATCTATTTTGTTATCAACTCTTGTAATAGGGTTTTTGACATTTATTGGAAAAATTTCATTATTTGGAATCTTTGTTGCTTTTCTAGAATCATCTGTTGCAAAATGGAGACTCTTTAGGATACCTGATCTGATTGCAATAGCAATAGCTACTTCGATGATAGGAATTGTTCTCTGTTATCTTTAGTGATTTTTATGGATACCATACAATTTGACATTTTGACAATTTCCGGCGCAATTTTGCTAATAGCTACGTTTGGTATTGTCGCAACGCGTGGATTCATGGATTGGCTAAACGCATATCGATATCAATCAATTGTACTTTCTGGAGTAACTGCCATCATTGGATATGTGACAGGTATTTGGGAAATCTACATTGCGGCTGGTCTGACGCTAGTAATAAAATCAATCATCATTCCCAAAGTTCTAACATATGTAACAAGAAAACTAGAAATTGAATTCAAGCTAGAAACCAATCCCTATGTCAGCATTCGCGCATCAGTAATAATTTCAGCATTGCTAGTTGCACTTTCATATTTTCTCATTCAACAAATCCCGTTCAAAGCTGATCAAATTGTAAACGCATATCTGCCTGTTTCAATGGCCCAGTTTTTCATCGGACTATTTGTGCTTGTAAACAGGAGAACTGTGCTAAGCCAAGTCGTAGGACTTTTGATCATAGAAAATGGCCTATTTCTCTTTGCCATGGCATTAACACATGGCGTATCTTTGCTAATTGAGATAGGAATATTCGTGGATATTCTTGTTGGCATCTTGATCTCTTCCATACTGCTTTTCAGGATAAGCCGTACATTTGATAGCCTAGATGTAGGCAAACTAGAAAATTTGAGGGATGACTAGTGGACAATCTCATATCTAATCTAACAATCCTGTTTCTTCTTCTACCTCCAGTAGTTGGGGCATGTCTTATAACAATCTTGAAAAAGAAAAGAGTGATTGGAATCATAACCATATGCGCTGCATCTCTGATGCTGGTTCAGGTACTCTTTCTAGTATCAAGAATAATATCTCAAAAAACTATTACAGCATTTGGAAATGCGTTCTATGTAGATTCATTGAGTGCAGTAATTCTACTTTCAATTTCAGTTGTAGGTTTTGTTGCTGCATTGTATTCCAAAAACTATATGGGAAGACAATATGACAACGGCACGGTCGATGACAAACACATTGTAAGATACTATCAAGGCTTCAATGTATTTTTGCTAACGATGCTTGTAGTCCCAATAGCAAACAATCTTGGAGTAATGTGGGTGATGGTGGAAGCTACTACACTTGTATCAGTTCTGTTGATAATGTTATACTTTAAGGAAAATGCAATCGAGGCCGCATGGAAATATCTGATAATTGCAACAGTTGGTCTTTCCTTTGCACTTATTGGAACCGTATTTTTCTATTATGCAAATATCAATACAAGTCCTTCTGAAGATGCCATGAACTGGACTGGTATGGTGCACAATGCAAAACTTTTTGATCCTAATTTGGTCAAGATTGCATTTGTCTTCATACTTGTAGGATTTGGAACAAAAGCTGGTCTTGCACCAATGCACACTTGGCTTCCTGATGCACACAGTGAAGCTCCTACACCTGTGAGTGCAGTCTTGTCCGGAGTTCTTTTGAATTGTGCGTTTTATGGAATAATTCGCTTTCACATAATAAGCAGCGTATCAATTGGACCTGGATTTTCAAACCAGCTTCTGATCATACTCGCTGTCGTCTCCATTGCCATAGCTGCTGCATCAATTTACTTCCAAAAGGACATGAAACGAATGCTTGCCTATTCTAGTGTAGAGCACATGGGCTTGATATCCCTAGGCATAGGCTTTGGCGGTCTGCTTGGAATCTATGGGGCAATACTTCAGATTATCAATCATGCCATCGCAAAGCCCCTGATGTTTTTTGCAAGCGGAACAATTAGTCAGAAATATGACGCAAAGGCAATGTCGAAAATAAAAGGAATAATCAAGGTAATGCCAGTTACTGGTATTTTATTTTTGATCGGAGGACTGGCACTTGTAGGAATGCCACCGTTCAATATTTTTGTAAGTGAATTTATGATTCTAAGTTCTGGTTTTAAGAGTGGACAATTTGTTGCAGTATCAATAGTAATTCTATTTCTGGTTGTAACCTTTGCCGTATTTCTAAGACATCTAATCAAAATGATTTTTGGAAGTCCCTTATCAGAAATGAAAAAGTCTGAGATGGGCAAGCTTGCAATCCTTCCAATGGCAATACTGGGTTCACTTGTAGTTATTCTTGGCATGTACATACCTGAACAATTGCAGATACTGATACAGAATGCATCAACCATAATTAATAGTGGAGGTTTTGCATGAATAAAACTAACTTAGAAAATTATGCAAAAGAAATTGCAGACAAGTTTTCAAAAATGATAACAATGACTCATCAAAACAATGACGAAATACATTTCAATGTTGAATTAAATGACATGCCAAAAATCTGTGATTATATTTATAAAAATTTGAATGCAAGACTTGCAACAATAATTTGCTCTGATAAACAAAAAAATGGTGGTGGTTTTGTAATTCGATATGTTTTCGAAAAAGAAGATGTTTTTATTTTTATAATCGTTTCTGTAGGTCAAGATCTTTCTTTTCCAAGCATTGCATTACACGTTCCTTCTGCGACACTTTACGAGCGAGAGATAAAAGACATGTTTGGGCTAGTTCCAACTGGAAATCCTGATAAAAGACCCCTAGTCTTGCATGAGCACTGGCCAGACGGCATTTTCCCCTTGAGGAAAGAGTTCAAACTTGAGACAAAGCTTGGAAGACAAGAAAAAGAATACCAGTTCTTGAAAGTACAGGGTGAGGGAATAAACGAAATTCCTGTTGGTCCGGTGCATGCGGGAATCATAGAACCTGGTCATTTTCGATTTAGTATTTTGGGAGAAAATATAATCAATCTAGAAACACGTCTTTTCTACACGCATAAAGGAATAGAAAAACTCGCCGAGTCCATGAAACTTGATGACGTCTTATTTTTATCTGAACGAATCGCTGGAGATGAGTCGGTGGCAAATTCGACAGCGTATTGTCAAGCAATTGAAAAGATATCGCAAGTAGAGATTCCAAACAGAGCAAAAAAAATTAGAACTGTTTTTGCAGAGTTGGAGAGAATTTACAATCATGTGGGAACATTAGCTGGAATCTCAACTGATGCTAGTTTTCCTTTTGGTGCTGCACGGTTGAATATTCTAAAGGAAAGACTAATGCAGCTTAATGAATCACTTTGTGGCAGTCGTATTCTTTTTGGAGTCAATAGGATCGGAGGAGTGTGGTGTAATATAACCGATGAAAATAAAAAATTAATTCTTAAAACGTTAAGCGAAGTTTCAGATGACTTTACAAAGATCATCGACCTTTTAAAATCAAAATCGTCTTTCATGGACAGGTTGCGTGGAACTGGTACAATACCGAAAAAAACTGCACATGAACTTGGAGTGGTGGGAGTTGTTGCCAGATGTGTGGGAATTGATATTGATACAAGACGTGATCATCCTTACGCCAGTTATTCTTTGCACAATCACAAGACACCGCAACAACTAATGGAACACAAAATTGAGATGGAAAAACGAACTGGTGATGCCTTGGCACGATTTGAAATACGTGTAAATGAAGTGCGAGATTCTTTTGGTGTAGTTAGGGAAACACTTGATCTTGACAATGATGCACTGTTTACAAGTATTCCAGAGCATCTTGAACCATTTAGTTCAGCACTTGGATATGCTGAATCTCATAGAGGACAGACGCTTCATTGGGTTATGATTGGAGAAAATAACTCAATATTTAGGTACAAAGTTAGAACCGCATCGTTTTGCAACTGGGCTATCATTGAACAGGCTGTGTTAAATGACATCGTACCTGACTTTCCACTAGTCAATAAAAGTCTGGATTTATCCTATTCGGGGAATGACCTATGATTAAGGCATCACGAAAGGGAATAGTTGGAAACGGCATAGAAACAATCAAGAATCTATCTGATTCCTTCGAAAGCAAAAATTATCGTGGAAGTATAGTTTTCAAGGCATACCCAACCAATGATCAGAAAAAGATACTTGAGAACATCTGTCCTACAAAGGCATTATTTTCAATCAAAGAAAATAATACAATGGGTTTGGATAATGGCAAATGCATCATGTGTGGATATTGTAATGAAGCTACGCCAAAATTAATTGAAATTAAAAACAAACCAGCCATGCCAACAAAAACCAGAAACCAACTGATTGATTATTCGAGTCCACAAATCTCTACAGAAAAACCGTATGAACAAATTGGAAATGAATTAAAAGAAAAAATTCAAAAAATGTTTGGCAGATCACTTGCAATACGTCAGGTTGATGCTGGTTCATGTAATGGTTGCGAAATTGAAATTGCTGCTCTTAACAATCCCATTTATGATGTTGAAAGATTTGGAATTCACTTTGTAGCATCACCAAGACATGCAGATGTCTTGCTGGTAACAGGACCTGCATCAAGAAATATGGAAATTGCTTTACGACGAACCTATGAAGCAACACCCAATCCAAAAATTGTGATTGCTGTGGGGGCTTGTGCTTGTAGTGGAGGAATATTTGGCGACACATATGCAACAACTGGCGGTATTGACAAGGTTGTTCCCGTTGATGTCTACATTCCAGGATGTCCCCCAAGACCACAAGTGTTGATTCAGGGATTATTGTTAGCTGTTGACAGGGTGATTAAAAATGGGATTTAGGGAAATTTACTGTTTCAACTGTAAGAAGAATTTTGGTAGATATAATGAAAAATATTTCTCCGAGGTACGATTAAACGAAATCATTGTCAATAACCATTCAAAATGCCTTCGTGAAGGACACAATTTGGCAATTTTAAGGCCGTAGACGTGTATTTTTTATGGTTTATTCGCAGTAGTTGGACCTTTTAAAAGATGGGTGTTAAATTGATTCACAAGATCTCTCTCCCGGCGCCTTTTTAATCAAATTCTATATTGGCAAAACTAGAGTGTATCTCTAGATTAATATTCTAAAATAAAAAACTAAACTCATGTTTCCGGAACGTTGCTCTATTAGGAAAAAAGGACGAGATTGTCCAATGCCACCAGAATTTGTGATTTCTGTGAAATCAGATGATGGGGAATATATGGTTGGAGTAACGTGTGATATACACAAAACTACCTTTACAGAAAAATTAGAGTCATTGCAAAAAGAAGGTAAAGTCCCACAAGGAACAATTAGTTTTACTGGTCTGAAACCAGTGGGTACTAGTTGTATCAAAGTGAATCCTGATGACTTGATTAAACTTTGATCTGTAAATTGTGGTGACTAGTTATGTTTTGACTTGGTAGATTGGTTTTCTACCTGAGAGTCCCAATACTAAATTCTTGATTGCAATTTCTGCCATTTTCTTTCTTGTCTCTACAGTAGCACTTCCACTATGGGGTGTTAATATGACATTGTTCATCTTTGTAATTGAATTTTTGGAATCAATTGGTTCCTTTTGAAATACATCAAGACCTGCTCCTGCGATAATTTTTCTTTTTAGTGCAATGACAAGATCTTTTTCATTTATTATCTTACCTCGTGATGTATTGATAAGAAATGCCGTCTTTTTCATTTTGTTTAATAATTTCAAATTCACAATTTCATGTGTCTGTCTAGTATGTGGTGTGTGGACGCTAATGACATCACTGATTCTAAACATATTGTCTAATGATGCGTATTTCACTCCCAACTCTCTTTCTTCTTTTTTTGATAATCTAGTTCTGTTGTGATATACTATGTTCATCTCGAACCCTGATGCTCTTTTTGCTACTGCTTTACCTATTCGTCCCATTCCAAATATGCCCAAAGTTTTCTTGTACAAGTCGGTTCCAAGAAACTCGTATGGGCCAAATATTGTTCTCCATTTATTGTTCCGAATTTGCTTGTCACCCTCTGATATTCTTCTAAAAAGAGATAGCATCAAGGCCATGGTAAGATCTGCTGTGGCTCTGGTCAGTACCTCTGGAGTGTATCCTATAACGATGCCTCTTCCTGAAGCAGTCTTGACATCAATGTGGTCATAACCCACACTGTATGTGGAAATTGCTTTGAGATTGATTCCTGCATTTATCACATCAGAATCTATGATATCATAAGGATAGCAAATCAAACCGTCCTTGTCCTTGATTTTTGATATTAACAGTTTTTTTGGCATTGGGATGCTCCCTGTATGAATTTCTACATCGTATTTTCTTTTGAGCTCCTTTATGGCAAAATCATGAAGTTTTCGTGTAAGTAGAATCTTCAACTATTTTGTTTAGTATGTGGCAATTTTAAGCGTATTCTGGTAAAAAATCAGGTGATAACAAGTAAGATTCAACACGGAATTACCTTGTTTTGTTACAACAACTCATTTATAATTAATCCTGGTAATCAATATGCAATTGAAGCACAAAGATGAATTCGCTATTTGTGTACAATGTAGGAATCCTATCGAAAAATGTGTATGTGTTTGTCCATTTTGTGGTGAACGAGACAAATGTGAATGTGCTTTGTTCGATGCAGCTACCGGCGGATAAATTTTCATATCTAGATTTATAGCATTATTAATATTTGATGAGCGTTTAGATCCAACATGTCCTCTATTGATTTTACTTGGGTTATTGGTGGTCCTCAAGGAGGCGGTGTTGAAACTGCAGCAAATATCTTTGCTGGTGCATGTGCTGGCTGTGGTCTGAAGGTCTTTGGAAAAAGAGAATACTATTCTAATATTAAAGGTGAACATAGTTATTTCGGAGTCAGAGTTTCTGACAAAATAATTCGATCAAATGTAAGTGGAATTACAATGTTGGTAGGCTTTGATGCTGAGACATTATTTCGACATGCAGATGCAGTCTTTAATGATGGTGCAATAGTGTATGAAACTGATCTATCTGAAATTAAAATAGATGAAGTTCATACTCTTGATGCACAATTCAAAGAACGTCTCAAAAAATATCTTTCATCAAAAAATAAACCATTAACCATTCAAGGGTCGCTTGATGATGCCAAAGAAAGGGGGATTACTCTCTATCCTGTCTCATTCAAAGAAATTTTGGCTAATCTATCCGATGAGACAAAGAATCCAAAACTACGTGGAATGTTTCGTATGCAGAATGTTCTTGCTGTCTCTATATCAATTGGGTTGCTAGGACTTCCGCCGGAAACATTGTTAAAGTCTGTTGGATCGATATTTTCAAGAAAATCTGAGATTGCAGAGATGAACAAAATTGCAGCAAATTATGCTTACAATATTGCAACAGTGAAATATTCTAAATTCAGATATCAGTTATCTGAAATTCCAAAAGAGGAACACACCATGATGGCTCAAGGCTTTCAATCTACAAGTCTTGGAAAGATTGCATGTGGTTGCAGATTTCAATCATACTATCCAATTACGCCTGCATCTGATGAAAGTGTGTTTTTGGAATCAAATGAAATTTTTGAGGTAGAAAACAATCGACCTGGATCTACGCTAGTTGTACAAACTGAAGATGAGATATCTGCAATTGGCATGATTATCGGTGCATCTTTAACAGGAGCTAGATCTTCAACAAGTACATCCGGTCCAGGTTTTTCTCTTATGGCAGAAGCTCTTGGTTGGGCTGGAATAAACGAGGTTCCAATTGTAGTAACATTGTATCAACGAAGTGGTCCTTCTACTGGTCTTCCAACAAGACATGGACAAGATGATTTACAATTTGCAATACATGCAGGACACGGTGACTTTCCACGAATTGTATATGCATCAGGTGATACCGAAGAAGGGTTCTATGATACTGCAAAATGTTTCAACTTTGCCGATATTTATCAAATTCCGGTAATTCACATGATGGACAAATTCATTGCAAGTACAGTTTCTACCGTAAAAAGATTTGATCCTACAAAGATAACAATAGAGCGTGGAAAACTTTTAGAAAAAATAGAAACACCTGGATATCAACGATTCACACCCTCGCCAGATGGGATATCTCCAAGATCAAGACTTGGACTTGAAAATGGAATATTTTGGAATACTGGTGATGAAAGTGATGAGGCTGGTCACATATCAGAAGACCCGGAAAATCGTATCTACAAGATGGATAAACGCGCCCACAAGATGGAACTTGCGTTAGAGCGAATTCCAAAAGAAGATCAGGCAATAAATTACGGCATATCTGACTTTTGTATTCTTAGCTGGGGCTCTACAAAAGGTCCAATTTTAGATGCCATTGAGATGCTCAATAAAGAAGGCTATAAAGTCGGATTTATCCAAATCAAACTATTACATCCATTTCCGACTCAATATGTCCAATCATTGCTTTCAGGAGTTAAGAAAATAATTGATATCGAAGCAAATCAGTCAGGACAAATGGGATCGTTACTTAATGAATATCTGGATAGAAAAGTTGACTATTACATATTAAAATATACAGGACGACCAATGACTTGTAATGAACTCTTTGATTCTATCAAAAAAATTATCGACAACAAGGCAGAGAAAAAACAGGTGTTAACATATGGTGTCTAATGTAGCTGATTACAAAACAGAGGTCCATAATGACTGGTGTCCCGGTTGTGGAGACTTTGGTATAGTAAGTGCAATTCAAATGGCTCTTGCAGAAATGGAAGTTCCAAGACACAAGGCTGCAATTTTTTCTGGAGTAGGATGCTCAGGTAAGACTTCACATTATCTTAATGTGTATGGTGTTCACACTTTGCATGGTAGAGTACTACCATTTTCGCAAGGTGCCAAGCTTGCAAATCCTGAGATGACCGTAGTAGCAGTAGGTGGAGATGGTGATGGATTGGGAATTGGAGCAGGACATTTTGTTGCAGCTGGTAGAAGAAACGTCGATATGACATATCTTATTTTTAACAATGGAGTGTATGGTCTTACCAAAGGACAAGCATCTCCTACACTCAAGCTTGGATTACAAACCAAATCTCTTCCTGAACCAAATGTTAACCAATCAGTAAATCCAATCGCATTAGCTATTGCAAGTGGATTCACATTTGTTGCAAGAGGTTATGCATATGATGTACGACAACTCAAAGATTTGATAATTGCGGCAGTCAAACATAGGGGTCTTTCATTTCTTGATGTATTGCAACCATGCCCAACTTACAACGATATCAATACTAGAGATTGGTTCTCAGGCATGGATAACATTGATGAGATGACAAATAGACCGAGACCAAGAATATACAAACTTGAAGATGTAGGCTATGATCCAATCGTGCATATTGATTCACCGCAAGAAGAAAACGAAAAACTAACTCAAGCCCTGATAAAGTCTAATGAATGGGATGCAAAGATTCCAACTGGAATATTTTATAAAAATGATATCGCTCAATCATATGATGAAAGAATGGCAGGACGAATTCCAAACTATCTTGAAAACCCTCCTGCCTATCAAGAAATCTCTGCTGCTGGCAAGTCGATAACTGACATATCAAAAATGCTTGATAAACTGGAAATCTGATTGACAATTTTGTGGTACCATGGAAACAATTGGATAATCATTTCCAATAATGATATAAGTTATTAGCATCTTCGTAAAAAGAGGAATTCTACTTTGAATTTGGAAGAAGTAAACAAGATATTTCGAAAATCCATCATCGACGGGTATTTCGAACCAAATCTTGTAAAACTCGATTTTAAAAAATCAAATGTAAAACATCCTACAATTAGAGATGACGGACTGATGCAGACAAATCTTTTGCATCTTTTTTTTGACATTGATACAGGTTCTGATTATCCTGATGGTGATGAATGGTTTATGGCAGAATTTCTTTTTCCGTATAACATAAAAATCCCTGATAGTCTAAAGGGTCCTGATTATTTTAGCACGTTATCTGTTGGAGAGGGAAAAAACTTTTGGAGACACAGGGAGCTAATTCGATACAAGTATGGCAAATCCAAAAAATTGGATGAATCTATAGATTTTATTGAGAAAAAATATCGTGAATTACATTCTATGCTGGAACCTCTGGAAAAAGAAATCAAGTAATTTTCCATTCATTTTCTGAAAAGTGATATGTCTGATCTTCTGAATTACCACTAATGCTCCATTTTCCAGTGATATCATCAAATTGATATGCGATTTGTGTGATAGATTTTGGAATTTTTTTTGGATCAAGATGATATGGTAATAGCTCTAACACAAAATCTATCTTGTCAACAGCGGTATCAAATGAATGCCTCTCATCAAGATCTATCATAAATACAATACTTGGATTTGCATTGAATCTTATGTACACACGTAAACTTTTTCCTCCTCCTCTTCGTCTCTTCATCTCTTTTATGATGCCCTTCATCTTGTCCCATCTGGCAACTCCCAACTGTTTGAAAAAAACATCATTGAATGCTAGTGGGAATGTAACATCAATCATCGTTGTAAAATCTTCTTCTTGTTCTGCGTTAGGATCTTCTTGTACATTGAATAAATTATGTAGTAGGCTATAGAGAACCTCCAATTCCCATGGTGAAATGCCATAAAATTTTAGGACAAGTGGAAGTTTTGATATGCTCATTTACAGCTAATGATGAAAATTTCTAATTAAAGGTTCACTCTGGAAAATTCTTTGATAAATTCATTTCTTGGAGAGTATGAATTATCAGGATGAATTGAAATACTTTAACGCATCTTGGATAGTGTTTATCTCAATTACTTTCATTCCGTATTTACTTTCCATTGCAGGCGAAAGTGGCTTTTCTTGTGTAGTACATGTTTGATATGTAACTGGACCTTCATTTGACTGACTGCATGTCTGAACTGACATAACGCCCTGTCCTTGTGGAACCAAAAAGATCTTTGCACCAAATTGTCCTGCAGCATCTGCTTTTTCTGCTGCTGCACCAATTGGTCCTATTGTTCCATCTGCTTGGATTGTTCCTGTCATCAATACTTGATTGTTTATGGATTTTCCAAGTATGTCTGAGATGAGAAGAACAGTCATGGCACCCCCTGCACTGCCTCCATCAACTGCCTGTAGGTTTTGATTATTTCCAGTACTGATTGAGAAAATAACATCTTTCTTGGATAGATCAGTCCCAGTAACATTGTGAGCCACTGTTACTGCTGTCTTTGCCGAAGTCTGGAAATCTACTCCTGTTGGAATGGCTGTATTTACTAAAACAAGTCCTGTGCCGTCTCGAACATCTACTGTAATTTTGAGTACCGCTCCTTGGTATGATGTAGTTTCAAAAAAGCCATCGCTTTGAATCACTGGGCTTACCGCAACGGCAGATATTGTGGCATTGTTATCTTCTGTATTTGATGAATGATCTCCAAGACTTGTTACTTGTTGAACTAGTAAATTGTATTTTGTTTGAAGGGAATTGTACTTGATCTGTAAATCATCTAGTTTTGCAGTAAGTTGACTGTTTGACACATCTGACATGTTACTAGCAATTGAGTTTGATTGGGTATACAGGCTAGAGCCTGGAACATGAAGAATATTGTTATCAATCAAGTATTGCATGCTCTGCAAGAAATCCGAGTCGGTAGTTTGATTTTGTGACCACCATTTTGCAGTATCTCTTACCCAACTTGGAATTGGGGGTTCTTGAGCTGAGGCTTGGAGGGAATGTAAAATGACAAATGTTCCAATCAGAATCATACATGATATTATGATGATGCTTGGTTTTGTAGAACGCACGGTTTTCGTTTCAATACTGTTTTGAAAAATAGAAATTTAAATTTTATGAAACAAAATTACCTAAAAAATATATCTGGTTTTACCATTTGAAAACAAGTAGATTGATACTTTTAGGAACAATCTATGTCTGATATGGTACTGAACTTGAGGTTGATATATAACATAATATTCTAAAAGGATTGAATAGTTTTTGCTAGTCAGTAATATTGTTTGAACGCTGTTCTAAATTGTCATTATGTACTTGAACGTATACAATACACCTATTGTTGCAATTACGTATACCATGGGCTTCCATGCTAATACTGGAAAGCTTGGAGTTGCAAGTTTAACTTTATAGTTATCAAGAACTGTGCTGACATACTTTCTTATTCGTTCGTTCCAAATCTTGTATTCGATCTGGTGTTTTTTCAATAGTGTTTCTATTTCATAAAATACTGGAGTTCTCTGACAAAAAAGATGCTGCAGATAGTCACGTGAAACCTCTACTTCTGCTTGGATTGCAACAAGACCTTTTTTCATTTCTAAAAGTCTAACATGCATCTCCCATGGTTTTTTCAATTTCAATGAAAGACCGCTGCCAATCTGCATTTCTTGCTTGTGTTCAAACTTTACATGAGTAAAACCCTCGTTGGAAAAGATCTTTAGCATTTCTTCCACACTTTTCTTTACAACTATGGTAAGCTGCTCTACTCCTTTTGTATCCACATTGACTTTGTCTCTCTTGCCGTCAAGAAAAGCCATTGTCTTGGGATATCTAGTAAGAAACTCTACCATAACTTGGCGTCCATTTTAACTCTATTAAAACTATAGTTGTTTTAAATTCTCGTTCCTAGTCCACGAACATAGACACACTGTTCGTACGAGATTGCCATCTCATTTTCTTCTATCTTTCTATCTGTAATCTTTGCATCTGAATTTCTAATCAATACACATGGCGTTGCATCTGAGCCCTCACCCATCTTTAGATTAGCAATGGACGCAAGATCATCTGCAACTGCTTGAAAAGTTACCTTGAGAGCATTTCCATACAAGTCTTTTTCTCCACGAAGATCAGATGTAGGCTCGATGCCTGCACATGCTATTGCGACTCCAAC
This sequence comes from uncultured Nitrosopumilaceae archaeon, assembly GCA_964462165.1. Lineage (GTDB taxonomy): Archaea > Thermoproteota > Nitrososphaeria > Nitrososphaerales > Nitrosopumilaceae > Nitrosotalea. Next base: position 9,849 of record CAYWWR010000010.1, on the reverse strand, counting down.
CGTTCCAACTCTACCCGGCATCAGTCTACTGTCTGCAATGATTATGCCAACATGAACGTTATACTTTAACAGAAATTTTCTTTTAAGATGTTCTGCACCAAGATATGGTTCATTTGGATATAACACCAGTGTTCCGCTTTTTGTATTGGACTTGTCTATTCCTGCATTTGGTGCCATGATATTATCTGATGATGTGATGACAAACCCTGGAATTCCACCAAATATTGTGTCTGATTCTCTAAGAATTATCTCTGCAATGCTAGGTTTCATGCGAAATCTCTTGGCAATTTTTTCTGCGTCAGCTGAAGATGACACCTTGTTGTATTCTAAAACTCTTCCCTGTGAATTTGCAACATACTTGCTTGAAATTACAATGATATCACCGTTTTGTGGAACTATGTTTGCATCTGCCAGATCGGATACCATGCTCTCAAACAAATAGAATGATTCTTTTTTCAATGTGGATTTTATGGGTAAAACTGTAAGTGACATGTCTGTTTTTAGATTGTAATTACTATTTAGCGTTCTGCAAACATTTTAATTTCTTCAACGTTGATTTTTACTATTGAATATTACTGAAAAGATTCTAGCTCGTGCTTCTGGTAAGACACAAGTTTCGCCAGGGGATGTAGTATTTGTCAATGTGGATAAGGTGATGGTCCATGATGTATCTGGACCTGGAGTATTGGCAGTATTTGAAAAATTAAGAAAGAAAGGAATGGTGATTGACAAAGTATGGAATCCTGATAGAGTGTGGGTTGCAGAAGATCATTTTGTACCTGCAGCTGACAAGATATCTGCACAGAATGTTGTGCTATTAACAAATTTCACAAAACAATTTGGAATCAAAAAGCATTTCAAATATGGTATGGGTCAGTATGGCATCTGTCATACCTTGTCTCATGAAGAAGCAATGGTGCTTCCAGGAGAAGTCTATGTTGGAGGAGATTCTCACACAAACACTACTGGGGCTCTAGGTGCATTTGCAGCAGGTCTTGGACATACAGATGTTGCATATGTTTTATTGAATGGAAAAATATGGTTCAAGGTACCCGAGACATTATACTTTAAGCTAAATGGGAAACTTCCAGATCATGTGATGGCAAAAGATTTGATATTGAAAATAATTGGCGATATTGGAACTGATGGAGCAGCATACAAAACTATGCAGTTTGGTGGAACCGGTATATCAGAAATGTCTGTTGAAAGTAGGTTAACTTTGACAAACATGACAACAGAGGCAGGTGCCAAAAGCGGCATAGTGGAACCGGATCAAAAATTAAGAGAATATCTTGCAGAAAGAGGAGTTACAAAATATGATGAAGTTCATGGTGATGCTGATGCACAGTATGAAAAAATTTACGAATACGAGAGTTCTGAAATGGAACCTATTGTAGCAAAACCGTTTTCGCCTGAAAATACAGTTGTTGCAAGAGACTTGTCTTCTGTTGAACTTGACAAGGCATACATTGGTTCATGCACTGGAGCAAAGCTAGAGGATTTACAAGCTGCAGCAAAAATCTTGAAAGGAAAAACAGTAAAAATTAGAACTGAAATATTGCCTGCCGCAATGTCGATATTTAGAAAAGCGATGGATACTGGACTGTTGAAAATTTTCATGGATGCTGGAGTTGTTGTAGGACCTCCAACATGTGGTGCTTGCTGTGGCGCTCACATGGGTGTTCTAGCAAAAGATGAAATTTGTATCAGTACAACAAATAGAAACTTTCCTGGAAGGATGGGACACATTGAATCCCAAACATATCTTGCATCGCCTCTTGTTGCAGCTGCATCTGCAGTTACTGGAAAAATAACTGATCCGAGGGATCTCAAATGAAGGGCTCTGTAATAAAATATGAACGCGATAATATCGATACTGATGTAATCCTGCCTGGTCCTTATCTAAAAATTCATGATTATGCAGAGCTCGCAACACATGCCATGGAGGGATTGGATAAAGACTTTCACAAGAGAGTCAAGCCAGGAGATTTTATTGTTGCAGGAAAGAACTTTGGATGTGGTTCCTCTAGGGAACATGCTCCGATTGCATTATCTTATTCTGGAATAAAGGCAGTCTTGGCTCTGTCTTTTGCAAGGATATTTTATCGAAACGCAGTAGATGGAGCCTTTTTACTACCAATTGAGATAGACGAGAGTGCATACAAGGACATCTCTGATACTGATTCGCTTGAAGTAGATATATCCACAAACGAGATTAAAAATCTAACAAAGAACAAGACCTACAAAATGAAGCCTTTTCCAGAACTAATTGGCAAAATAATAGAAGCCGGCGGATTGTTCAATTACAAACCCTAGTTTGGATCTTATACTATTATATCTCCGATCTTGAGTATCATGATCTAAATGTCAAAGACGTTATTTGAGAAAATTTGGGATTCTCATATTGTTGTAGAAGAAAATGGAAGATCATTACTTTATGTGGACAGGCATCTTGTTCATGAAGTTACATCTCCACAAGCTTTTGATGGTTTACGTCTCAATAAAAGAACAGTACGACGTACTGACCTTACTTTTGCTACAATGGATCATAATGTACCAACCAATGATAGATCGTTACCTATACTAGATCAAACATCATCAACTCAAATTAAAGCACTAGAAAAAAACTGCAAAGAATTTGGAATTACTCTATTTGACATTCACAGTCCAAATCAAGGTATAGTGCATGTCATAGGTCCAGAATTAGGCATAACACTTCCTGGAACAACCATTGTCTGTGGAGATAGTCATACATCTACTCATGGTGCATTTGGGGCACTTGCATTTGGAATAGGTACAAGTGATGTTGAACATGTGTTAGCAACTCAATGTATAATGATGGAAAAGCCCAAAACTTTTGAAATTAATATTTCAGGAAAGAGAAAGAATCCGCATGCTGTAACTGCAAAGGACATTATTCTTTCCATTATTAGAAAAATTGGAACTGCTGGGGGGACTGGAACTGTAATTGAATATCGTGGTGACACAATATCCGAGTTGACAATGGAACAGAGAATGACTATTTGTAACATGTCAATTGAGGCAGGAGCACGTGCTGGATTAATTGCACCTGATGAAAAGACATACCAGTATCTTAGCGGGAGGAAATATGTTCCACAAAATTATGATGAATATGTTAGTCTCTGGCATGAGAATTTGAAGACTGATAGTGGTGCAAGATTTGACAAGTCCTTTACACTGGGTGCAGAAAACATTGCTCCTCAAGTGAGCTGGGGTACAAACCCTGCAATGACAACTGATGTAACTGGTACTGTACCATTCCCAGATGAATATGGAAAAGGAAATCCTGAGGAAGAAAAGGGTGCAGAAAAAGCTCTTCAATATATGGCCCTAAAGGCTGGCATGGCAATTACTGATATTGCAATTGATAGAGTGTTCATTGGCTCGTGTACTAATTCAAGATTAGAAGACTTGATAGAGGCAGCAAAGGTGGTAAAAGGAAAAAAAGTTTCATCACGAGTGCGGGCAATGGTTGTACCAGGTTCACAACTTGTAAAGAAAAATGCAGAAGAGATTGGTCTTGATAAAATATTCAAGGATGCTGGATTTGAATGGAGAGAATCTGGCTGTAGTATGTGTCTTGGTATGAATCCTGATATTTTAGCAGCAGGGGAAAGATGTGCAAGTACTTCAAATAGAAACTTTGAGGGAAGGCAAGGTTCTGGGGGAAGGACACACCTTGTTAGTCCTGTGATGGCTGCAGCCGCTGCAATAAATGGACATTTTGTAGATGTAAGAGAATTGGATTTGAACTAGGATGCAGCCATTCAAAAAGATAAAAAGCATAGCTACTCCACTTGACAAGGTAAATGTCGATACTGATCAGATAGTGCCAAAACAATTTTTAAAATTAATTCAAAGAACTGGGTTTGGTCAATACTTGTTTTATGACTGGAGGTTTGAGAAAGGCACTCCGAAAAAAGATTTTGTCTTAAATGATCCTGTGTATAAAGAGTCTAAGATCTTGCTTGCAAGAGATAACTTTGGTTGTGGTTCTAGTAGAGAGCATGCAGTATGGGCCCTTGATGATTATGGTTTTAAAGTGATAATCTCTACGTCATTTGCTGATATATTTTACAATAATTGTTTCAAAAATGGAGTCCTTCCAATCCAAGTATCAGATGAGGTTTTGAAACAATTGTTCTCAACAAAATCTGAAATTGAGGTAAACCTAGAGAGTCAATCAATTATGGTAGATAATGTACCGATATCATTTCATATAGAACCGCATTGGAAAAAAATTCTACTTGAAGGTCTTGATGATATTGCAGTGACCTTGTTACATGAAAATGAGATTGTGACCTATGAGAGATCTCACACTTTTGATTTGAAACATTAATTCCGTTTAAAAAAGGATCATGCATGTTGTGTGTAATATCTAATGTTTTACCGTAATTACATGAACCGTACAGATATGTTATTTTAAGTATGCATCCTCTATATTGTTATGCTGTAGTCTAGTGTCATATCTACGGATCACTTAAATAGAAAAAGTCCGGTACAATAACACTTCATGAGCAAAGAATTCAAACCAAATACGCAGGTTCTTGCACGTATTGCAGAAGCCTTTTCTCAGAGTAATGCAATCAAAAAGACCCATCTACACTTTGTATCAAGAACAGACTGGAATTCATTTGAAAAATACATGAATTGGCTACAAATCAAGAATTACGTACAATACATGGTTGATGGGAAAGAGCACAAATACCAATTGACTGATGATGGAAAAGAAATGATTACCATGATACTACAATTACGCGATCATGTTATGGAATACAAGTCAATAATCAACATTTGATATTATTTTTCAGAACTTGACATTGATGTTTAGTCTGCAGTCCAGTAATTTTCAGTAAGACAGTTTATTTTGATTTAAGCATTGCTCAGTGTCACTAGCTAGTTCGACTGAGCGCGGCTTAACTACTTTGTTTGTAATGTACTGGACAATGACTTTAAACAACAAAACAAAAACATATCTTGTAGTAGGACTGTCTCTTGTGGCAATGTTGGCATCATCATCAAGTTTGAGTGCCGTATTTGCTCAGGTTGCAGCTCCAAATACAGATCTAAACCAAAGACTGCAGACCGCAAAGGATGATGTAGGTAAATTAATTCCGAGTCAAGATGTATCCACACAAGCGGTTGCTACTGCTGTTAGTAACCAAGGTGGAATTCCTGTTGTACTAACATATGTGGATGGTAGAACATCAGAACTTGTAGTAGGAATATCGGATAAATCTCCATTATCAAAAGATGTGTACGAAAAAAGATTACGTGCGATAGTAGGAGATGTACCTATGAGAATAGAATCAGGTCATGTTCAACTCCTTTCATGTACTGGAGTAAATGTTGCTTGTAATCCAATGGTTGGTGGAAATAATGTAAACCCACAAAGTGGTGGAGGTAGTACAACATTAAGCTTAATGACTACCAATGCTGCTGGGACTCAGGGATTTATCATGGCAGCTCATGGTGTTGCTGCTGGTTTACCATGCAGTGGACATATTGGAGATACCATAATGCAAGAGGGTAATACAGCTGGAACAGTTTTGACTAATCCATCTGGTACCAGACATAGTGATTCTGCCTTTATTCACTTATGGTTCCAACAGACATTTGCAGCAAACCAAATCTATAGAGGCGTCAACCAAGTGTATACTGTTACACAAAAAGTAGCATCTAATCCAAATCAGTATCAGATGCCAGTAGACATGCAAAGCATCAATGGTTTCAAACAAGGAAATGTTGTTTCCATGGGTGACGTAATTGCACAAAGCAGTAGCTGTGGAACACTCAATTATGTAGGTGTAAACATCAGTGGTCAAGGCGGAGATAGTGGAGCACCAATATTTTCACCACCTAATGCGAACAACCAAGTTTCCTTCTATGGAATTGCTGTTGCATTATGGACAGGCGATCCACAACATGTTACACTCTACAGTCCATGGGAAAGTATACAAGCAGATCTGAATGTAAATTAACAGGTGATACTGTTAAAACCACTTTTTTATTTTATTCTAGTAACTATGGGTGTTCTAACAAGTGTAACATTGATGCCTGTATTTGGAGAAGGACTAGAATGGAAAATATCTCAGATGATGATAGGGCCATCTCCTTCAAATCCTTCAGGAATTAATCAGACCTTCAATATTCCATATGTGATCTTTAATGGAACTGGGACGTTCCAAGTACACAATTATGCATTCATAGCAAATACATATTCTAAATCTAATGGTATATTTGAGATACAAATTCCGAGAAACTTTCCATACTATAATGTAAAAAACGGTCCAAGTAATGTGGAAGTGTATACTGTTATAGAAAATGGTGTGCAGATCACTCCAAATGAATATGCTAAAACTATTTCTGATTGTTTTTTTACTTATTCTGTTCCATTTAATATGAATTCTACCATAACAATCTTGTCTGCCGACACGTTATCGCTCATGACCCCAATTTATGGCGACAAAGTTCCAGATTATTGCCTATCTGAAACAGCTATTCCAGAATTTCCGTATGCAATATCAATACTTGTAACAAGCATTGCATCACTGATCTTACTTTATAGGATCAAATTCAAAACTAGTTAGCCCAATTTCTTTATTATTGAATTAACCAGTTCTTTGTTTCTTTCAACACGTGTAGGTGAATCAATATCCAACCACTGGATTTTTCCTATGTCATATGCAGCAATTTTTCCTTTCTTTGATAATGGTTGCAATATGTCGTAAGAAAGATTCAGATCTTTTTTTCGTTGGGTTTTAGTCTTTATTGTACTGATTATCTTAGAGTCTATGATGTATATCCCAAGACATTCTGCCATCTGTAATTCAATTGTGGGTTTTTCTTTGAATTCCTGAATTATTCCGTTTTTAACTATTGCAAATCCCGTCTCTTCTTCTCTATATCTTCTCACAGCTATTGTGGCATCTATCTTGGAATTCTTGTGAAATTGATACATTTTGTTTATGTCGACTGGGCACAGGTTATCCACAAACCACAAGAGAAACTCTTTGCTTTTACCAAGGGACGATCTTAAATGAACAAGATCTCCTCCTGTTCCACTCTGTGAATCTTGTGTAAATTTTATAGTTTTTTTAAACGAAGTGTGGTTTTCAAAATATTTCTCTATCTGTTTTCCAATGCCTGAAAAATCACCTAGTATGATTATTTCATCAACAATGTCAAACTTGGAAAGATATTTGGCAATATGATAAACAAGTGGTCTTCCATTGACTGGAATCATTGCTTTTGGAATATAGTCTGTAAATGGCCGTCCGCGTGTTCCGCGGCCCCCTGCCAAAATTACAGCTTTCAAATCTATCTATATGATTTCTGTTTTCTTCTTCTAGCACCAGGACCGCCAAATTTCTTTGGTTCCTTTCTTCTGTCATCTCCACTTAACAAGTGCTTGTCAAATTCACTCAATCGTTTTCTAAGATCTTCTCTTACTGTTCTTGTGAGTGGATGATCTTTTGGTTCTTTTCTGGATTTTGTCCAACCTGTCATTGCTCTTGAAATTGCAATTGCACTTGCATAAGATTGTCCGACAAAACCTCCGCCCTTGACCTTTACTGAGAGATCAATTTTATTTCTTAACTCTCCTGCAACCTCTAATGGGCCTAACATAATTTCTCGTGCCACTTCTTGTTGAACCATTTCTACTGGAATGTTGTTAATTCTTACTCGACCTACTCCCTTTGTGATGTATGCATGTGCACGTGCAGTCTTTCTAGATGCATAATAGCTTTCTAATTTTACCATTATTCGTGCCACCCAACCATTTTACCTAATTCTCCTAGAGTTGTATAATATGGAGAAGGTCTTTTAATTTTAGCATCATCGAATTGTGTTGTTTTCTTTGATCTTAATTCATTTGGTACACCAAGATAAGCTCTCAATCTTTTCAAAGCTGTTTGACCTGATGGCTTGTTCTTTGGTAACATTCCTCTTACCATTCTACTTATGATGGTGTCTGGTCTGCGAGGGTGGAATGGACCAAATTTAGGATTATTGATACTTCCAATTTCCAAGAACTTTCTATATTCTTCTATGATCATCTTTCTATCTCCTGAAATCATGATGTTTTCTGCATTGACAATTGATACTCTGTTTCCTTTTATGAGTAATTTTGCAACATGGGATGAAAGTCTACCTGCTATCATGTTTGTTCCGTCAACTATGATTGTCTGTGGTTGTACTACACCCTTCTTTTCTGCTGGTTTTACTTCGGTAACTTGTTTAACCAATTATTTTCACTCCCTTTCCTGTTGGGTAATCTTTGATGATCTGAGATATGTTTGATATTTTTCCGCCTGACTGGGTTATTTTTTTTGCACCTGCAGTTGATATTGAAAATGAACATAATGTTATTTTGTGTGAAAGGCTTCCAGTTCCTAGAATTTTACCTGGAACTACGACTACATCATTATCTGACACCAATTTATCAAGTTGACCTAAATTCATTATTCTCTTTGCTCTAGTTGGTTTTAAAGCCAGATCTGCTAATCTTTCCCATATGGGGGCATTGTTTTTCTTGGAAGCTCCACGCAAGGTCTTCACCATTTGAATAACAATCTGATTAGTCATGTGTAATAATGCCCACTTTTACCCAAATATAATATATGATGCTCAGTCAAGTGTGGCTACGTTCTTTTGGAATTCGCCTAGTCTTTTTTCGAGTTCGTCAATGGATGCGCGTAAAACTTCTTTTGGAGTCAAACTACCTGTTGTCTCTATAGTCAGAATGTGTTCATCAGGATTATTTGTAGATGTAAGGGCAGAAACTGTAGCCGAATTCCATTTGGCATGATCGCTACCTCTACCTAGTCTTGCATATGCTTCCACTTTTAATTTCTGACTTGGAGCTAGTGCAACAATTGGAATATTGGGACTAACTGGCTTGACAACTTCATCTTCTGAACTAATTTCAGATGATGTGATGGTACGAGTTGTATCTGAATTGCCTGAATCCAGCATGAGTAATACTCTGCATCGACTACAGCCAAGTTCACTATGGCAGTCACATGCAGATGGTTCTACAAATCTTTCAAGATCTGTTCTTAGTGGCATCATTGCAAGTCTATGAGCTACTCCCTCGTCAGGTAAAACTGAAGAATTTTCAATAATTATGACATCATCAACAGCAAATGTAGGAATTCCTGCTAGGCAAATTCGTCTGAGTGCATTAGCGTATTGAACAGGTATGCCCTTTAACTTTACAACCATAGTGTTACCACTTTCTTGTACAATCTCTAAAGAAGTCAAAGCTTACGAAAAAGGACTGAAATTCCAAATAAAAATCTAGCGAGTTTTTCTCTATAGATAAATACCGAGCATGATTACCTCAATTATGGACACTAAAGTAACAATTGTCAGATTTTCAGTAGAGGGCGAAAAATTTGAGATATTGGTAAAACCAGATCCTGCCTTGGAATTCAAGTTAGGCAAACGCAAGGATATTTCAGGTGTCTTGATCTCAGATGAGATTTATTCTGATTCCAGTAAAGGTACTAGGGCATCTACCGAGAAATTGATGAAGGCATTCAAAACTGCGGATGCAACTGCAGTTGCAACCATGATGCTTCAAAAAGGAGATCTGAATCTTACTACTGATCAACGAAGAAAGATGGTCTCTGAAAAACGTAAACAGATAGTGGATTTTATCTCAAAAACATATGTTGATCCAAGATCACATCTGCCGCATCCTCCACTTAGAATAGAACAAGCTATGGATGACGCAAGAGTATCAGTCGATCCTTTCCAAAATACTGATGAACAGATCAAAGAAATAATTGAACAACTTCGTTCAATAATTCCCTTAAAATC
>CAYWWR010000009.1:0-29819 GCA_964462165.1 uncultured Nitrosopumilaceae archaeon | reverse complement strand
CTCCCAAGTCTTTCATTGCCTTGATGCATTTTTGATTTCGTGCCTCCAAGATTACCTCGATTACTAGTTTTTCAATGAACGGATCAGGAATTTGTACCGCAGAACGATTCTCTGCTTCAAGTTTGTCAGATGCAAATTGTGAACCGCCAACTCCATCTCGTCCTGTAGAGCCTCCAATCAGAACAACGTAATCACCTTTTTCCGCCTTGTTTCTTATCAGATTTTCTTTTTTTCCAAAACCAATTGATGCCACATCAACTAGTGCATAATTTGTAAAACACTTGTCAAATTCAATTTCCCCACCAATGGTAGGAATTCCAAGACAGTTACCATAATCTGCAATTCCTCGTACTGCATTTTTGAATAACCATTGAGCATGATGATCTTTTTCTATATTTCCAAAACGTAAACCATCCAAGAGTGCAATCGGTCTTGTACCTGCAGACAAGATATCACGAATTACTCCACCAACACCAGTTGCAGCACCACCATATGGTTCCACTGCAGACGGATGGTTATGACTTTCAATGTGTACTGTAACAACATAACCATCTCCAACATCAAGTACTCCAGAGTCATAACCTGGACCTGATATCACGCGTTTTCCTTCTTTTGGCAATATTCTGAGGTGTTTTTTAGAGGACTTGTAGGAGCAGTGCTCTGACCATTCGGCTGCAATAATTTGCAGTTCCAATGGGTTTGGTTTTCTGCCTATTTTTTTTTCTAGATATTCAGACTCTTGAGGAGTAAGACTCATGCTGTTACGCCCAAGGTACTCAGGAGAGATTCAAAAATTAATGATGCAGGTTTTGAATTATTGGGATTTATGATTTGTTCTGCAGACCTTTCAGGATGTGGCATCATACCTACAACGTTTCCTTCCTTGTTAGATATTCCAGCAATACCAAGTGATGCTCCGTTAACTTCACTAGAATAAGTAAATACAATTTGATTATTTTTCTTGAGCAGTGCCAAAGTCTTGGCATCTGCATAATATCGGCCCTCACCGTTTGCTATGGCAATTGGAATTCTTTGGTTTTGTTTGAGTTTGTTTGTAAATGGAGTCTTGTTGTTTTTGACAATTATCTCAGTCCACTTGCACATGAAATTAAGTGATGTATTTTTTAATAACGCACCTGGCAAAAGACCAGATTCTACCAATATTTGAAAACCGTTGCACACTCCAAGAACTGGCATGCCTTTTTCTGCCATCTTTTTTACATCCTTGATTACAGGACTATGTGCTGCAATAACTCCTGCTCTCAGTCTATCACCATACGAGAATCCACCTGGCAACACAATGGCATCTACATTCTTTGGTAACGCATCAGTGTGCCACACTAGTTGAGACTCCAAATGGAAAACATCAGTTAGGACATGATGCATGTCACGATCGCAATTGCTACCTGGAAATACAATTACTGCAACCTTCACAAATTACATTACTTTTCAGACATATTAAATTGAATCGGGATTGTATTATCAGATAGGGACTGATCGCATGATGAATGCTCGATCAAAATAGAGACTGACATTCTTGTCCCACCATTTTAGTATAGCAACCGGGTCTCAAAAATAATGCTAAGACTCAGTTCACTTCCGCCTGTCACTACAGCGTTGGTTGTTGTGAACATTTTGATTTTTGCATATGGTGCCCTTAGCAATACACAAAATGCGATAATTTCCCAGTACGGGTTTGTTCCAAATGGCTTGTTCAAGGATGGGTACATTGGAGACAGCATAGTGAGAATGTTTACCTCAATGTTTGTTCATGCAAACATTTCACATGTTGGATTTAACATGTTTGCACTTGCATACATGGGCGGCTTTGCAGAGAGGTCAATTGGCAAGCCAAAATACATTGCCCTATACTTGCTAGCAGGACTAGGTGGTGCGCTATTTGACGGAGTCCTTTCGTCATTTGCACTTGGAAATGGAGACTCGATACTCATTGGTGCATCAGGAGCAATATCAGGAATCATGGGGATATCAGCAGCAATGGGAGATATGAGAGGATACTATTGGTTTGCAATCCAGGTACTCTTTGTATTCATAGGCTCTTTTGCATCGCTTTCAATAGCATTTGCCGCACATGTTGGAGGATTCATCACAGGACTTGGTGTGACAAAATTTTTGATCGAAGTAGAACGTCACAAGAGAAATCCATATCGAGGATTAACATAGGCTACATGGTAACATGGTTTTCATAAAATAGATCAAGTGAAACATTTTAGATCATTTTCAAGTTATTTTGTTTGTAAAAAAGAGTGGAATCGTTTTTATTCTAATACCCGTTGGTACTAGCTATGGGTCTAGTTCGAGACATCATGGTTCGCACTGTAATTACTATCGAACATGACAAGAATGCAAAAGATGTTGCATTACTTTTTGCAGAAAAGGGAATTAGCTCACTTGTAGTAGTCAAAGATGGCAAACCCATTGGACTAGTTACTGAACGAGATCTTGCTCGCAAAATTTCCACAACAGATAGAAAAAGTGCTGATGTTCCCTTGTCTGAGATCATGTCACCCAACTTTAGATGGGTTGAGCCAATGACCCTAATAGAAGATGCAGTACAAAAAATGCTAAACAAGAATGTGCGAAGGTTACTAGTTTTAGATAACGACAACCTGGTTGGAATCATAACAGAGACTGACTTGGCAAAATATTTGCGAAGCAAGTTACTCATAGATGGTGCACTAGATGATGTCACTGCTCTTAGCAGAAAAGTAGTAAAAAGCTAACCGTTTATTGTTTCAACTGATACCTTACTTACAAGAGGATTGAATATCCTAAATTCATTGCATATTCCAAGCACTGTCTTTTCTGCAGATTCTTTGTTTTTTGCATCTATTACAAATCTGAGCATCTTGGCAGAGCGAACCTTTTTGATAGTGGTTTTTTTGTCTTTTAGAATCAAGTCGTTTAGTATGGTATCACCTTCAGGATCTACAATTTCTGGCTTGTTTTCAATTATTACATTAACTCTAAAGGAAGGCATAAAATGCGTTTAGTTGTAATCAATTTAAGCTTTGAGAAAAGCCACAAGAAAATGAAACCAACTTTTGATCCAATTCAATACAAGATAACTGCCAAGGCAAACTGGAATACTGTAGCTCCAGAATATCATTACAACTGGGCCGACAAAAAGATTGGACCATTCAAGTCCACTAGAGAGATTGTCAAGGTAGCAAACATTAGACCTGATGATAAAGTACTAGATGTTGCGTGTGGTACAGGCGTTGTATCAAAAGAGATTTCACAATCCCTTGGCCCAAAAGGTCTCTTGGTAGGAATTGACCTATCCAGAACAGCACTAGGTATTGCAAAGGGAACCATACCATTTCAAAATTCAAGTTTTGTAGAGATGGATGCAGAAAATATTGGATTTAATTTCAAGTTTGACAAGGTTACATGTCAGTACGGTTTGATGTTTTTCCCAGATTCAAGAAAAGTTTTACAATCAATTAGAAATATTTTGAATCAAGATGGAATGCTAGTTGTTGCAGTTCATGGACTAGCCGAAGATGTGCCATATTTTAGTACAATAATGAAACCCGTTTTAGAGTACATTCCAGACATTAGACCTGCTGGGACACCTACGGTACATAGGTTTGGCAATCCCAAGGATTTAGAGTCAGAGTTGTTAGGAGCAGGTTTTGAAAATGTCACAGTTACAAGATATGATTTTGTCTATGAACCAGGAACCTTTGAGGAATATTGGGCAGATTATATGCAATCTACTGCAAATTCCATAAGAAGCAAGATAGAAAGTCATGGGCAAGATATCATGTACAAGATAAAACATGATGCACAAAAAAATGCATTACGATATCAAGAAAATGGTAATCTAGTGTTTCCTTGGACAGTACTTGTATCATCAGGAATTAATCACTAGATTATTTTATTTTAGTGGCATACGATTTAAAATCAGACTCGTACCAGATTGTTTGTGCTTCTTTTCCTTTTTCTGTAAATATGTTCAGTGCAATGTGAGAGAGGTGTTTTCCCTTGATAGCACCATGCCAGTGCAGAGTATTTTTTGGAATGAAAACCACGTCTCCTGGTGCAAGACTTGACTGGGATGATTTTGTTATCTTGACTGTCTCACTTTTGATATTTGCTTTTTTGTAAATCACGAGCATTCCAGTACCTTTTGTAACCACAAGAATTTGTCCCCCTTGATGATAATGCACTTTGGTTCGTGCACCGTTATTGAAATTTGCAAGATATGCTTTTTCTCCTTTGATTTGTAGCTTGGCTGAAATGTCACTTAGCCATGCATCTCCTACAAAATATCTTTTTTTACTTTTTACAAGTGATGTATCAGGTCCTAATTTTGAAGTGTTGATTTTTTTCATTTCCACATACCCCTACAATCCACCAAACGCATAAGAGGATGGAATAGATGGCGGTACATCTCCTGACACTAGAACAATTTCGTCATGTGCAGACAATTGTATTGCATCATAACTGTCGTTTACCTCAGTTCCATTTACAAACACCTTGAGGCTCTTGTCTCCATGAGTTAATTCTTCAAATGTTGGCGATATTCCAGGCGTATTGTCCCAGACTTGAACAAACTGACCTAAAGTAAATGTGGCTTGCGTTGGAGATTCTATGTGTATTACACCAGATGTGTCATGAGTATGGAGCCAGTAGAGACACTCGTTTGGTTTGATGCCAACTCCCGCAGGAATTGTAACTTGCTTTGAATCAACAATAATGTCAAGGTGAGCATGAACGTGAAAAACTGAACCCTCTACAGGATCACATTGTACTCCTTGTATAGTGTTAATTGGAGATAATGAAACAGTAGGAAGAGGTGTATTAGTGGTGGGCGGGGCATCAGAAAAATATACCATTAAAACAATTACCACTGCAACAGCAGCTGTAATACCAGTAACCTTGTATCGAGAAGACTGGGAAACTTTTGGTCTTTCTTTAGAATTTTTTTCTTTGTGGGACTCTTTTTTGTGCTGATCTAGTTTATCTGAATTTTCAAATTTACTTCCACAGATGCTACATTTTTTTTCTGTGTCTGCCAATACCAAAATTAACAGATCAGGATATAAATTTCGTTTGGATGGTTCCAGAGGGCAATAACCATATCAGGATCATTTTGCAAGTTTGATAACATTTTAAACCACCTTCCCAAGTCCATAACCTAATGCCAACGTAGCTCAGCCTGGCTAGAGCATCTGACTTGTAATCAGAAGGTCGAGGGTCCAAATCCCTTCGTTGGCTGTAATTTTAATCAAGAATCAGAATTTTTGTACAACTTTCATGACTAGGTATATTCAAGTCAGAGAGTGCCAGACTTGGCTACTTTATCCAAGATAAATCTCAAAAATGCAGATAGTGGTTTTTTTATCCAATGTTTTTTGTTCCATTCCAAGATAAGATCTTCATAGAACTTCCATTCAGCCTCATCCTTTTTTAGATGAATTTTCATCATTGTTTCAAATTCTTTTGTATCCCAGTCAACAGGACACATTTTATCACTCATTTGTGCTAGTTTCCCATCTTTCATCTGAAATGGGTACGATTTGCATACGCCGGGTTTGAATTCATTTACAGTACAACGAAAAATGTCTTTAGATTCAACAAGAAACGTACAGGCACCATTTTTTTGTTTTAGAGCCAGATCCACTAGACCTTCTTTTACCTTTATTCCCAGATCAAAATCCTTTGCCCCGTAGAGTTCAAGAAAATTTTCAGGGTCTAATCCCAGTCCGGTTGAAAGTCTGTAAACATCATGTGCGTTAACAAATATCGTATACTCTTTGCAACAATTTGTATGGCATGAAATACACGGAAATTCTTTGGTATTACCTTCGGCAGAAACAGCCAAGTTATATTTTTCTTTTGCCCGGTTTTATTCCTATAGATTAAAGATATTCAATCACTCAAATGTAAATTACAATATATCACAGGATTGCAACTAGAATACCGTGCGTAAAATAATGTATTTCATATCAATTTCTATTGCAATCTTTGTAATTGCAATTGTTGGTGATATCGAATACTATTACATGACAGGCCAAAATGAAAAATCAACGTCTACAAAAACAAATGTCCAGTCAAACGTACAGGACATAAATCTTGTAAACGATTGTATACAATTTCAAACCCTAGACAACCTTGAAAGTTGCAAAGCATCAATTTCTCAACTAAAGCAAAATTGTGAAAAATCAGATTATCCGGACTCGGAAATTTGCAAAGACCCAAGAATTTACCAGTTTTTGGATACAATAGACTATAAGATAACTTCTGCACAAAATCAGATAGTAGAAGCATCTGTCGAGCTTGACAGTTCAATTTCTCACTTGATCAACCTGTGTGCCCAGTCAGACATCCCGTCTTGTCAGTCAACCATGATAGAAGTAAAGCAAGAATGCTCCACCAGAACACTTGACAAGATAAAATCCTGTGCAGACCCAAGAATTGACCAGATAATTTCTAGAGATATCAATTACACTACAACTGATTCAGGTTATTTCCAAGATCAAGTCTTGTCGTTTATTGATACATGTTCCAAGGCAAGCGGAAATGATTCCATTTCAACATGTGCTACAACTGCAAGACAGGTGATGAGCTTGTGTCAATCAAGTCTTGCCCCCGCCTGCAATGATGACAGGTTACAACAGATAGCAAACATGGGCCTAAATTCGGTAATTATATCAAAGATAGAACAACTAGACAGTAAACTGCAGATTGCCCTTGACAAGTGTTCTAATAAAATGTTAAACCAAACAGAGTGTAGCGATTCAGAAAATGCCATCAACGAGTCATGCAATGGCAATCTCAAACCATATTTTCCAATATGCTATGACCCAAGAATTCAGAACTTGCGATGAAATATTGTTCCACAAATTGACAAAAGTTAAGTAACGTAAACTGAATCAAAATATAGTGGAAAAGGGATTCATTCTAATCAACTGCGAACTAGGTGCAGAAGACTACATAATAGAAGAGCTCAAGACAATACCACAAGTCAAAAGTGCCCACATAACATTCGGGGCCTATGATGTCATTGCAGAAATTCAAGCCACAAACTCACAAGAGTTTGATACAATACTATCACAAAAGATACGTTCATTATCACAGGTGATGAGTACCATGACTCTAAAAGCCACTACCTGATTGCAAGAAAATATTTTTAGAAAATAAAAGCCATTTTGTAGAAAGTATCCGGTTCATAGAAAAACACATGACAAACTTAGCTTGTTCAAATTAGCATTCCACATGCTCAAGTGCGTTTTGATTCTAGTATTATGAAATGTCAGATTCATTCATGACAGTAGTTGACGATATAGACAGGCGAATATTAGAACTATTAATGGAAAACGCAAGGATTCCAGCAAGACAAATCGCCATCAAGCTAAGAAATGAAGGTCATGATATTCAAGACAGAGCAGTAGCGTATAGAGTAGGACGACTTGAAAAAAAGAAGATAATCAAAGGTTATGAAACAATTCTTAGACAATCGCTTGTAGAGGATTTCGAAGCTCTCTATCTGAAATTCAAGGCAAGCAAATCTGTAGACAGTATTACCGACAAGGTTTGCAATTTTGTAAAGGATTTACCAAATTGCTTGATGACCGCAACAGTTAGCGGAAACTGGAATCTTTTGATATTGACTGCAAAAGACGAACATGGTAAAAAATGCGAAAGACAGATAATCGATAAATTTTGTGAATACATCGAGGATTACAGGGTGTGTAATTTGAAATTTGAGTCAATCAATACACTGAACATGCAGTCAGTCATGATCTAGCATAGTTTTATTAGAATTTGGGAACAAATTAACCACTGGATCAAGAGACTGAATTCTCACCGCAGCCTCATTTATTTTACTTCGATAAACTTTGAATCTTTTACCGCGATTTGCAATGATGTATTTTTCTATCATGATAAGATCAAGATCTTCAAGTTCTGTAATTTTTTTGTAGATGGTACTTATTGGAATTCGATGTTCTTCAAAAAGATCAATTGTTGTCTTGCCTTTTTTTACAATAGAAAACAAGATGGTTCGTGCTTGTACATCCGCTAAAATTTTGAATATTTTTTGATCGATCGCAGAGTTTTTTGATTGGGGTAATGACATCATCTTTGTTTTTTGATCATTTTTTGTTCTTGCTACTTTTCTTTCCAATATGTTTTAACATGCTTTGGTACATTCGACAAACGTACCACCCTCTTGCATCAGTAGATCAAGTCATTTGCCAAGCTCTTTCATGTTAGCCTCGAGAACAACCAGTCTTCTTTGTGCAACATCAATAGCACGTTTTAAAACTTCAATCTCGTCTCTGTTCTGTTTTTCCATCTCATTTACACTATCAAACAAAACTTTGGATTCGTTTGTCATTCCATCATCGGTCTTGTCTATCCTAGTCGCAAGACGTTTACACTCTTCTTCTAATTTTGTCAGCCTATTGTCAGTCTCATCCATTCTTGTCTTTACTGTATTAATCTCAGCATGAATTGATGTTAATTCTTCTTCTATCTTACTTAGTGAAGGAGCAAGAAACCTTTCTATCCCAGATGTTTTCTGCCCCATGATTTTTGATATGTCTAGTTCCTAGTTAAGTCATGCCATACACAGGAAAAGACAACATCACTTCCCGGTCTAGTTTCACATCTCAAGTTTTTTCTCTAGGAGAACTGATTCTGACAGATTTACCCACCAGAGTATGATAATTACTATGTCTTAATCTGACATTATGGGCACGAAATGGGCACTTTTGAAAACAAAGACCCAAAAAATCGGACATTATAATTTTTTGAAGTACCCTTTTTCCTACGATTACAGACGAACACATGATACAAGAAACAAGGAGTGCATCTCCTTTGCCTAGACCACTTTTGTTGCATGGTAGAGAGTCAACAGAGGAAGAGATCTTCAAATACATTTTAGATCTAATAGGTAGCGGTATAACTGGAACCACTGCACTGTCAAAGGAAATTGGAAAAGACCCAAGGACAGTAAGACGTTATCTAGTACGGATGGCAACTATGGGCAAAATAAAACTCGATCCACATTCGGGCAGACTAGAACAAACTGTTGCCCCATCTGTTCTACGCCCAATAACAGATCAATATGCTAGACTTGAACTAGGCAAGTTTAACCAAATACCAGAGATCTCGCGTTGGATACGAAAATGCATAGCTAGAGGTGTTGAACCTGATGGCATCATGCTAATGACTGGGAAAGTACGGAATATTCTTGATACCATGAAAACACATCCAAGATCCGTATGTTATTCCAAAAAATCAGCCTTGGAATTTTGGGAAAACTATAGGATAGAATATCGAAAAGCAACAGGCAGAACCAAGGTTCCTCACTCATATAGGACATCTTTTCGAAATTTTCTGGATGCACATGACATATCCTTTGGTCATGGAATGGCAAGGGGTTACGGTCTTGGTTCAGAACACGATGCTTACAAAAAATATGCCGGTGCTCACTTTACACCCTCAACTATTGAAAAACTAACCCAAATGATGTTGGAAGATGGGGATGATGAAACTTTTCTTGCAACCAGACTAGGAATTAGAACTGGTGCAAGAGCCGGTGCTTTGGCTACCATGACTTGGGATAGAATCTATTTTGATCAAAGAATGAGTTTTGAAAATACAGTACATCAGACAGTGGAATTTTTCAAGTTAGAAGTGCATGAGACAAAAGACAAGAGAGGGCATATTTACCTAGGAAAGGATGGTGACTGGAAGAAGAAATTCATACCTTTGGAAATTTACGATATCATGATTCAATGGAAAAACAAGCATCCGGAGTTTAGAAAATTTGTATTTTTTGAGGACAAAGGCAATGATTTGTTAAACAGAAAAAAAGCATATGTTGTTGCAGACAGGATAGCACGAAGATTATCAAATTACTATTATCCTAAAATAGAAGATGAGGTTGATCCTCTCACAAAAGAATACATGTACAAAAAACCAATCCATGTGTTCAGGCACACAATATCTCAACTTTTAAAAAATTCAGGGTTCAATGACGAACAAATTTCTACCATTACAGGTCATAGATCGGTCGATACTGTTTCTTGGTATTGCACCATATCTGAGGAAGAATCTAGAAAAATTGGTCAAAAAGTTGTTAGCATGATGTTTTAGAAACTGCCATTTCAAAACATGGTAAATAGATGTTGTAACATGATATTGCTGGCACAAAGGGAATATTTCAAAACTGGGACATAAAAGTGGGACATATGATTCTTGCAAGTAATACTACGTCCTATCTTCTGATATCTCATTGGTTTAAGGATCTGTCAAATAGAAGGAAATAACAAGTGGATCGCCTTGATCCAAAATGCAAGTAAAAATGAGTAATCTTACTGAGAACATTAAAGATCAAGTTGGAAGGCTTGAGGATTTGATAAAACTATATGTAGACCAAGAGAAAGAACGACAAAAACAACACATGGATTTCTCTCTTGAAAAATTATCTGCAATCAAAAAAGCACAACAACAGGTGTTAGGCGGTTTTGTTGTATCAATCACAATTTTGTTAGGTTTGACACAGTTGCCCATTCTAAAAAGCGATAGTAGCTCATCAATTCTAATCGTTTATGATCTAATAACTACAATTGTAATCCTTTTGGGCATGGCAGGTGCTGTTTTTTTTCTTTTTACATTTTGGCATAATAGAACTGCTCAGACTTTAGGTGCATTAAACAGAAATTATGATACCGCCATACAAAATCTACAACAAATTTTAGCATATTCTATAATTGGAACACTGAATAAGTTTGAAGGACAAATATCTGCTGTTTTAGAGGTTGCAAAGGCAGTAATGATATTAAAAGACGCTAATGCATTGTATCAGATAAAATCTCATGAAAAAATATCAAAGTTATGGATTGTAACAACTATTCCAGTTAGGGAGCAATATCATAAAGAAAGAGTAGAATATCTGAAATCTTCCGCTACTGCAATGTATGAAGAATATGTAAAACTTGATAGAACAAATATGTCACCCGAAATGAGAAATGTAATATGCAATGTTTTCTATGATAACGAAGAATACATTAAGATAAAATATTGAGGTTTATACAATATGCCTTTAAGAGACTGGGGAATTGGTTTAGAAGAATTAACAGAATACTATCACAGATACGGATTAAGATTTACTGATAATAAAATCAATAAAGAATCTCAACTGTGGATTATGAGTCGTGGTTTTATTGATCAAGTAGTTTCTTATAGCAATCCCAAAAGAAATCCTATGAAAATTAAAGGAGGATGGAAACCGCGAGAAGTAGATCTTGTAGGTTTACAAATCAATAATGAGTTAAAAATAGAGGAAATTAGATTAATCCAATGTAAAGAATCAATCAACATTAGTCAAGTGAGTGAGATCGTACAATCTTTAGAATATGTTCCTACGTTAACTGGAGTCATAATAAGTGGAAAGAAAGCAGGAGTATTTACAAAATATGTTAGTTATGTGACCATTTCAAAACAAGCAAAAACTGAACTTACAAAACACGATGTAAAATTTCTCTCTTTTGAAGATATGACAAATAAATTACTTCAACAGATTGATTTTTTAAAAACAATAAAGCGTAAAGGGTTCATGAGAGAACCATTACTTTGGATGTTACGCTCACTTAGAGATAACGAGTTTCTAATATCTGAATAATCCAGTCCATGTCCCGACTTTGACATGAAGAATTATCTAACTTGTGTCTGGAGAACACTACAGAACCTCAAAACAGGTTTTGTTCGGTTCATGGGACATACTTTAAACCTGTTTTTCTTCGAGA
Source organism: uncultured Nitrosopumilaceae archaeon (assembly GCA_964462165.1). Taxonomy (GTDB): domain Archaea; phylum Thermoproteota; class Nitrososphaeria; order Nitrososphaerales; family Nitrosopumilaceae; genus Nitrosotalea. The sequence continues at coordinate 18,030 of CAYWWR010000009.1, read as the reverse complement.
CATAACAAGTGTATTAATGTTCAATATCAAAATATGAACAAAGCTTCTTCGAATATTCTTCTTGTAATTTGGTTTTATAGTCTAGCAAGTTAGGTGATAAACCCTTAGCACCTTGCATTTCTAGTGCTGTTTCTATACTATTGCTAGCTATGTAAAAAGTGGCCACTGCACAACCCTTCATAAAATCTGATTTATTAGCAATCTGAAATCCGCCCTCCCTCATCTTATCTGATGGAATCAATTTTCTAAACATCTCTTCGGTCTTCATCTTAGAAGCCTCGAATGATTTTTTAATAGATTGTTCAATTACTGTTTTTAATTGATCATCACTATACATCATACAATATTTTCTACTTTACTTTTGAATTAAGGTTTTCTACTTTAGGGATTAAATCAAAAAACTATTATCATCTAGTACGTTTCTCAATGTGCTTGAATGATAGGATTTTAGCACTATCATTGAAGGTTATTTCATATTTATCAAAAAGTCCGCTTCTGCCTAACAGAATATTTACTGCGGTTTCTACTTCAACGGGATCTGTTTCAGTTACGACAACCTCTACCATGTCTATGCCAACTCTTCTTCCTTTATTCAGAATTTCAACATACATTTTTGTTCTATATGTCCAAAATTTACCTCCTGCACCAACTGATTCTTTGCGAGTCGCAGGATCTAGTTCTAATTTTAAAATATTTGCTATCTGTCTTGGAACATGACAAATATCTGCACCAGAGTCTACCAATGCAAAAGCTCTAAACTCGGGATTTGTTTCCGGATTAGCAGTTTCAGAATACTTTCTAAGATATACTTCGATTCTAGGTCTCTTTACTGGCTTACGCTCACCATTGCTGTTCTTGAACATGTCTGTATGATATTTGAAAGAAAATTTACCAGACTGTCGATCTCCCCCTATCAATAAAGAAAGTGAAAAGGAACTATAGGATTAAGGTTTGCTCTTCGCTTTTGTCTGGAATGTATTCAAAGAGTGGTGTTCTACTTTTTGCTTCTGTCATTGCCTTTTTGTAAACCTCTTCAAGATTTTTTCCTTCTGCCAATACTTTAGAATCTAGGATGGCGACCCATTTTCCACGATATTGATCTAAGGTTTCTAAAGACATTAAAAACTGACTTTCGGTACTCATCTGATGTTCACCATTTTTCCCATGTTCTATAATAACATATTTGAGATTTAAGGGTGACGTGTATTATCACGATCAATATGCGTAAAAAGCCTCGACTTGTCTTATAAAGTCCATAGTGTATTTAAGATACTACAAGCGTTTACGAGATACATGATTTTACCTGTTTTTTGTCTAGACGTGAAATCTCAATCAAAGCTTGCGCCCTCGTGCATTACATGAGTTGATGGTAACTCTATAGGTTTCTTTTGATTTTTTTTGATCGATGATGATTTTGAAGGATCATAACTTTCTTCTCCTTTCTCTTTAGTAGGTGGTAAATCCTCTGGAGAGGTTTGTTCTTCGGTCATACTCAGATAATGATCTTCTTTTATTTAAGTTCATAATTGTTTATTTATGCCTGATCCTGAATTTTTTCAAGAAATAAAAGATCAATATTCAAGACTGTTAGACAATAGAAACAATCTTGATTCTAAAGCAAATAATATTATCGCAATGGCAGGAACCATAGTTACTTTACTAATGGGATTTGGTACATTCATTTTAAAATCTATAAAATTAGAATATGCATTTCTTGACGGTGCAATTTTTTTCTTAGTATTGGGAATCCTTCTAATGATTGCAGGAATAATTTTTAGTTTGTTAACCTATAGAATACAACCCAAGACATTTCCCATAGGTCATGAGGCATTTTATACCGATGGAAAATATGATATTGTAAAAGTAGATTCATTTAGAATTTCAGATCATAAAGTTTTCTATAAACGCATGATTGAGGAATATGTGATAAGTATTAAAGAAAATGCTCTGATTAATTCTTCAAAATCAAATCTAATTAAAGTAAGTCAAAGATTATTTCTAGCTGGGATTTTTACAATTCCAATCATCACTGCATTCTTAATTCATGCCATGTTGACATCAAATCTGATTTCTGGTAGTATTTGATCATAATTTGTATTACTAGCCTTCTGGATCAAAGTTTTCCACTTATCATTTCCTTGTACCATAATACCACAAGCCTCACTTGGAGTCTTACCACATAGGCTCATGTGTGGTCTAATGTAATTATGGAATATTTGATAGTCGTTAATCAAAGGCAAATCTTCTTTCTTTAGACATCTAGATATCTTCTCACTACTCTAAATTCCATGTTCAATCGTTTCATCTTATTGTTATTCATATCCCTGCTCATTCGTATGTGTATGATATGGACTGATCTTGGGTTCTTTTGTGTCCAAAATTCCTTGAAGTGTTTCCATGCTTGGAGGAGGTTGTATACCTTCTAGTGGAATGGAATTTTATGCTCACAATAAGCCATGGAATCACAGAAATTGCTAATTGTTGAAGTAATCATTACTAGTTTCTCTTTTTCTTCTACTTTATCATATTTTATTATGGATCCTTCAGGTCAAATGATTTCATATAATTCAACCAACTAAAGATAAACTTGGACTGCCTTCCGAAATTACCTTGCATGATTTATCTTCAGTTTCCATAACATTGAATACATAAGGGAGAAGATCTTTGATATCATCGGTATGGGTAATCACCATGACTTGTCTAAACTGTGATGAAAGGTCATTTAATGCCTTGAGAATATTATTTCTCCTTGATTCATCCTGACTTCCAAAAACTTCATCCAAAGCAATAAAATTAATTGAAGAAGCCCCTGATCGTTCCTCAATTACTTGGGATATTGCGATTCGCAGACATAAACTAGCCAGATCCTCCTCGCCTCCAGAAAATCGTTCAAGCGGGAACTGTTTCCCATCATCTTCTATTAGTATATTGTAATTCTCATCAATAGTGATATTTGCATACTTACCATCTGTTAATTTTCTGAAAAGATCTGATGCGCGCAATGAGAGCATTGGTCTAATTCGGGATACTAAATCTACACGAAAATCGCCAAATATCTTATCTAACGCTTGAAGTAAACGTACATTTTTTTCTTCATCCTCAATTTGTTTTCGTCTTTCATTTTCTTGTGATATTTGATTTATTGTAGTTGTAATATCTCTCTCAATATTGTTCAAGGCATTTTTTGTATTTACTATGTTCATTTCTACTTCGTGATGATTTTGTATTGCATCAGAATGAGCACTTTTGACCTGCTCATATTCTTGCAAATTAAAATTAAGATCTTTGATAGATTTTGATATTTTTTCAATCTCGTTGAAAACTGATATTTTTTTACTTTGTAAAGATGTAATGATATTTTTTATTTCTGGAATTTGTGATGAACGTGTCTCTAATGATATTCTAGTTTTGTCTAATGACGATAATTCTTCAAATTGTTCTTTTACTTTATCATGAGTTGTTTCGTTATAATTTATTTTTCCTAATGCCTGTATATTTTGCAATATTCTCTTTTTCTTTTGTAATTCTGATCTTATCTGCTCATTCATACTTTTTTTAGATTGGCTATCCTTAATTCGTTGTTTAATTGATTTGTTAATTGTTTCCCCTTCTTTCTGTGTGCTAGTCATTAATCTTTGAATTTTTTGGCTTTCTTTAGATAGATTATCAACTAGGATTTCTGCTGCTTGTATTTTCTTATTAGTTTTAGATGCCTCATTTGTAAAGTGTTTGACTATGTCAGATAATTCTTTTCCTATGATCTTTTTACATACAGGGCATTTACTCTTTGGTCCTAATTTTTTTATAGCATCAAAGTCTTTCATTGAATCTTTTCGTTCTTGTTTGAATTGGCTAATTAGTGCCTTTTTACTTGCTAATTTTTTACCTATCTCAGTGTGTGATTTTGTGTAACCACTAGTGATTTTTTTTATGGTTTGGAGTTTTGTCTCCAAATTACTAGTTTGTTTCAGTGTTGCTAGAATCTTGTTTCTGTCTACTCTCATCTTTTTTATATCTGCATCTATACTTCTTGCTTGAGAATCGTAATTATTTTTCTTCAAATATGCTTCACGCATTTTATCGAGATTTTCTTTCTTAGTTTGTATGGATTTGAAGAGTTTTAATTTTGGTTGTATAATTTGTAACTCGTTCTTTGCTTTTTCTAAATTCGCTAATTCTTTATTTCTACTTTCTAAATTATGCTCATGAGAATCTTTTTGTGTTATACAATTGCTCACGAGTTTATCCAATTTCTGATATTCCGTATATTTTTTTTCTAGATTTTCTTTTAATTGTGTTATGTTATGTAGACTAGATTCTGTTTCGTCTAATTCTATTTTTTCTGATTCTACTTTATGTTCACATGATTCTTTTTGTTTTTGGAGTTCTTCCAATGTGGAATTTAACTCATCAATGTCTGCGAGAGTATTTTTTATACCTTGTATTGTTAATTCTTTTTCTTTTTTATTTTGTCGTAGATTACCAATTGCAACATCAATTCGATCAACTCCTAGCAAACGTAAGATCCTTTTACTTCGCTCTTGTGGTCCTAAATTAGATAAAGCATCAAGTTCTTTTTGTTTTGCAAAAATGGATGTAAAGAATGATTTGTAATCCATGCCTATTTTCTTTGATAAATAATGTGTTACAGGATTTACCCCTTCTACTTCACACCGATCATTTACATAGAGTGAAGCAAACGGTGATTGTCTATTACCACGTAACTCTCGTATGATGCGGTATGAGTCTGAACCTAGGTGAAATTCTAATTCTACTTTACAATCAGAATCTGACGACGCCTGTTCTCGCTTTATCAGGTTCTGGCCAGTTTTTGAGGCGTGTTGACCATATATTGCATAAGCAATTGCCTCTATGAGAGTTGTTTTTCCTGCCCCATTATTACCCACGATGCCAAAAAGACCGTCAGGGAATTCTACGAATGTATTCTTGTGCTTTCTATAGTTTTCAAGTCTTAGTGAACGAATAATCACTAGTCTTCGACCTCTGGTATTGCTTCTTCAAGATATTCCAAACCAATTTTCTCGATATTATTCTTAAACGAAATATCCATTTCCTGGTTTTTTACAAATAATGAAAATTCTTCTGCAAGCGCACCAATGTGACTAGTTCCTATGGATCTAGTTTCTGATGATTTTTTCTCAAATCGTTTATCACAATACAAAGCATTAGAAGTAAGTTCATCTATTTTCTTAAAATCGAGAGCGGTATATACATGAGGAAGAATATCTTGAAATGTAAGACGCAAGATTTTACCAGAAATATCAGTTGGTAATGACGACTCAATAGATCTCATAATTTGTGTAGCGTCTAGTTCTGAACAATCAATTGGACTGACATCAATCATATCACGAGCTTTTGTTTCAATCTGTTTGACTTTCAAACTTCCTAACTCTACTTCAAGAAATCCTTTTTTGTAATCTGCTTCTCCAAATCCTAATCTTTCTGGGCTTCCTGCATAGTATGCATTTTCTGCAACTGGGATGAATTTGTGAATGTGTCCAAGTGCGATATAATCAAAATCTTTCGATAACACAGAAGCAGGTATGGATAATTCTTTAAATTCCCCACCGGAAAATGCAATAACACCAATTACCGTAGCATGTATCACGAGAATATTGTGTTTGAAATTCTTATCAGCTTTAAGATTGTCAAAATTTTGTTTGAACATTTCCTCATTGTATGCATGAGGTATTGCATGTATTTTGCAATCTCCAATCTCTAATGTTTTGTATTCGCCATCAAATACTGGGTAAATATGGTCAAGATATTCAAACAACTGAAATATTGAACCTGTCACTTTTTGTCTAGGAGTAGAATGATTTCCTGCTATTATCACAGTGGGAATTTTTGCTGTTGAAAGTCTTACTAATTGTCTAAAAGCTTCACGAATAGCTCGATTTGAAGGTCGAATACTATCAAAAAGATCACCCGAATGAATGACTAAATCTGGCTTGGTTTCAAGTATGTAATCAATTATCTGCTTAAATGCTGAATAAACATCAACTTCTCTTTGATTTAGTCCTGTGTCTGGATCTGTTTTATTATACGCAGAAAAGCCTAGGTGAGTATCTGAAAGATGAACTATTTTTACAACTGGAGGATAGTCCATGTACGGATTATTATTACAGAACATTCTTCTAAAGTTTTATAGTCCATTAGCATTTGATCCGGTATTGTCTAAATATTTACCATTAGTAGATTTTTTAAAAAACCTAAAAGTTGACAGATATAAGTTTCATTTTGAAGAAATCGAGAGAATTATAGGAGAAAAGTTGCCTCCTGCTGCATACGACCAAGAAAGATGGTGGTCAAATAAGGCAGTTTATTTATTAATGAAGGAAGTTTTGAAAGCGGGCTGGAAACAAACTAAGATAAATTTTTACAAAAGAGAAGTAGAATTTGAAAGAGCAAACCTGACAGATTTTCAAAAATTAAAAAATTACATTCTCAACAAAATGAAGCCTCAAGCAAATTACCAATTAGTAATGATAATGACACTTGTCAGAATGGGAGGAAGCTTAACCAAGGATAATCTTGCAGAACAAATTAAATTAAAAAATCATGACAATCCTGATCAAGATTACAAACAGATTCCTGTTTATGACGTTTTGACAGAAAATGGAATTGTAAGACAAGAGGGTAACCATTACTTACTTAATGGATATTATGATTTTAACGATGAACAAAAACAAGAGATAGTAAAACTATGTGAACAAAAAATTAAAGAATTTGAAAATAAACACTCAAAAAATAAGATAGCAATTTGCTGGCCTACGGATACTGATGATGAAAAAATAGACGCATTCACAGATATAATAAAACAACATGGTAAAGCACTCTGGGGAGTAAACTGGAATGCTACCAGAATACAAAAAAGTGATTTCCCAATCAAAGGTTATCTTTACTATAAAAGAAAAATAATCGCAATCGCTATCATTAACAGCATCACTGATGCAAGTTCAACAAACCCATACGAATTATCACTCAAGCCTGAAAATGTAGATTATTCAAATAATCGATATTCAAGTTATCTACATATTTTTGAACTAAAGCGATGTGTGCCTTTTCCACATACGGTATTACAGCTAATGGATCCTAACAAGGAGATGCCAGACGTAGTTCAACAAAGAGTGTATGTAAGAGAGTTACAGGATGAAGTAAGCGAATTAGCAGAAACCGATAACACGGCAAAAGAATTCATTGATAATCAAGATTTTGCAAAATTTCTAAATGCTGTTCCCATGATAAGCCCTTTCCAGTCAACTACAGGCAGATCACCAATGCTCGCGGAAAATTATCAAATTCTATACCGAATTCTATATGGAACTGCTCTCAAACTAGACGATGCTCTGAATCTAAAAGTCCGAGATTTAGATCTGGAAAATCGAGAGATTTCAGTGGTTGGTTCAGAATATGATGATTATCCAGCTACCATATTGCCATGTGATGTGCCTCACCTAAAGCAACACATAGCGAAATTGAAAGAAAACGATTCACTCTTCAAAGTTGATAGAGCAAATATTTGGACATATGCTAAGATGATAGGAATAAGAGCTGGTTTAAAAATTTCGGTAAAAAAAGGTGAAATAACACGAGAAGGAGTCTGGCCATCTCTTTTTAGAGAATCAAGAGCTAGGCAAATGTGGCTAGATGAGGCAGATGATGATTTGATTAATTTAAAATTGCGGAAACAATTTAAAAATACCGAGTATAAAGATTCACCTCCTACCATAGAAAAACTAAAAAAATGGGAATCAGAACACTATCCATTTGATTATGATGAATTAAATTTAAGACCTCAACAAAATGTTACCGGGGATAAAATAATAGAAAGAAAACCTGTCTCGGAAAAGATCAAAATTCCCACAAAAGAAGATCTTGCAAAAGGAGTTGAAATAATTCAACAAGAATTACTAATACAAACATCCGTTATTCATGAAATTGTTACGCATCTTTCAAGTGGGAGACATGTTTTACTTGCCGGTCCTGTAGGAGCAGGAAAAACAAAACTTGCTCAAATGATACCCAGAGTATTTTGGACTGAAGATTGTGGGTATTATGCAGATGTATATACTGCAACTTCTGATTGGAGCACCAATGACGTGATTGGGGGGTTAATACCAAAAACCAATCCGGAACATAGTGAATTTCCAAAATATGAAATTGAATATGGCTGTGTAACAAAAACTATCAAAGACAATTATGATGACAAAAAAAATAGACATACAAGTTTTCATGAATCTGAGGGAATTACGAAAGAATTTCATGGCACATGGCTTGTAATAGATGAATTCAATCGATCAGACATTGACAAGGCATTTGGTCAACTTTTTACAGCACTAGAATACAAAACATTAAAGATTCCAACAACTCAATCTGGAGAATCGGTAGAGCAAATAAAAATTCCGGAAGATTATAGAATAATTGGAACTCTAAATACTGCTGACAAACATTTTCTTTTTAACCTGTCCGATGCATTAAAAAGACGTTTTGCGTACGTAGAAATTCCAATTCCTTCCAGAGATCTAAAGGAAACAGAAATTGCACTAGCAATTAAAAATGCAATATCAGAATTAAAGAAAAATGTGATGGATGCAAGTCTTGACAATGTTATTGAAATTACTGATAGAATTATCTATAAAAAAGAAGAATTAGAGAACAAAATAAGAATCGTTTACGACGCATTGGATTTAATTCGAATATTCAAACCATTGGGAACCGCCATTTTACAGTCCATTTATCAAACCATAATAGTATCTGAAAAAATGGAGATATCAGAATCATTAGATAATGCTTTAAATGCAAATCTAATTCCACAGCTTGAGAGTTTAGAAAAAACAAGTCTAGAATTTCTCTATGCAATAATGTCCGGCAATATTGTCACTTTCTTAACTAAAACTGAATCTCCGGAAAGATATGGAACTAGTTTTGAAGCGGTTCTAAAATACTTGGATTATAGAGTAGAAGAATTTACGAATGCATTTAATAAATTCCAAACAGGGGATTTTGAGAGCATAAAACAAGTATTTTCTGATAGGCTGTCAAGTAAGTTATCACAAACAAAGGTGCAATCTCTGGATGGTAGATTCTTACATTCCATCAAAGAATTAGTATATCAATCAGAAATCATTTGACATGATTAAGCCAAGAGAATTACTTATTCAGAAGTTACGAAATTTGGAAAAAAAAGGATACACCATAGGACAAATTGCATCTGCGAATTTTATTGGTCAGCCAGGCGAAGAACAGCGTGAGATCAGAAGATTATGGTATGAAACACACAAAAAAGATCGTAGTGAAAAATGGCATCAATTTGTAAGATATGTTTTTTTTAATGAAACTGAAAAACAAGAACTTTCAAAACGAATCGCAAGACTTCTACTTGAAAATAAAAACTCAATTAATGAATTCTATAAAATAGAAAGAGAATCTGATGAATTTCAACTTCCTGATAGATTGTCGGATTTCCTAAGATTTAGAATTCTATGTTCTGAATATTTTGAAATTTATCGTAGAGTAATGCGAAGAATAAATTTTGATTATCCATTAAGAAAATATTCTGATAAAAAAATTAGCGGCAGAATAGACTGGTCAAAAACTATTCAAAAATCAAAGACTGCATTTCCCATAGAATTTGAGATCAAAACATGGATTAGAAAATTTAATACTCCTGAAAATATTCTTTTAATTCTTGTATCTTATTGGTTAAAAACGGATGCTGTAAAAATACTGAATCAAAATCTAGAAGAGCCATTACAATCTGATGAAAAAAAATCACTTATCGATTCACTTGAATCCGTAAACCAAATAATTACAAGGTTTCCTTTTTTAGAGGTATTAAATTCTCTACGAAAGTACATTTATGAGGATAAAAGTTCTGAAAAAATCAATTCTCTCTTATCAGATGTGAAAAAAAGAATACGTGATGGTTCCATTAGGAATCCACAGTATTATAACCTACTTGAATGGATCCGTAAATATCTTGAATTGGATTTCACTAGTACTATTCAAAACAAAAGAAAGTTCACAATTAGAAATATCAAAGATATAGACCTACTTTATGAAATTTTTATTTTTCTAGAATTTTTTAATTTTCTAAAAAACATAAAAAAAATAGATGCTAAAATTATGAAATATAGTTCCTCAAAATATAAAATTATTTTTAATTTTGATGGTAATGAAATTGAGTTATTTCATGGTAAGAGTTATTCTCTTGAATCACATAAAACATGGGCATTAACTGCTGCTCCTGATTATTCTGTGGAATACGCGAATCAAATTGTCGCTATTTTTGATGCAAAAAATTATTCTAAAATTATCAAGAAAAATACTTCAAAGAGACTCGGTGGAATAATAGATCTAAAAAATATGTATGATGATCTTGTTAGATTCCGAAGAAAATATCCGGAAGTAGAAGAAGAAATAATTGCAAAATTCTTAGAAATGAATGAAATTGATCCTAGTGCAGCTGAAGAATATAGAAAAGAAGTTGAGGAGGAAGCAAGAATCGAAAATGAAATTAACAAGGATGAAAAAAATTCTGAAGATAAAAGAGGTCCAAAAGAACAGATTTTATCATATTTGGCAAACTTAGATGTAAAGTATGGTGGATTAATTTTTCCAAAATATGAACCTGAAGAACAAAAAACATCATATGAATTAGTTCATACGCCAAAAAATGTGAATCATCTTGTAATTGAAACATTGAGGTTGGATTATGATCCAAAAGAGATGAAAAAAACTCGAGAAAATACAATGAGCGTAATGTTTAATGTAATACAAAACAGAGTAAAGGAGATAAAATTAGAAAAAAAATGAGTATAGATGCTAAGATTGCTAACAAGTTTAATTGCCAAAAATCTAGGTTGCTATGCTCCAACCCAAAGATTCTTTCCTGTCCACACGTTCAGACCATCAAGTCCTATCACCATTTAGGATTAAAAATATGCTATTCATAAGAAAACCAAAACAATGGAGATCATCTTTATAGGAACAATGCACTAATGAGGACTGCCCGTGAATCAATACCAATTTTGGCTGAAAAACCAAGCAGATAATGCAAGTGCGTCAGCTTTTCATGCCCAACGCGAAGCTGAAGATGCCAAGAGAACGGTACGAGAATCAGAAGAGAGTCATTCAAAGTGCATGAAAAAACTAACAGATATTACAAATGAAATCTCAAAGTATCAGACAGCAAAATCAAAAGATGAATTAAAAGCCATACTTGAAAACATCAAGAAAATCACTACTAGTTAATAGAATCATAACTTGCTAAAATTTGTTAAATTGATATAGTAAAGATTAATCAAATCTAGTTAGTTCAAAAATCTAATCGATTGTTCATGAACCTGGTTTAAACTAGTCAAGTTCACAGGTGGTTCAAAACCGGTTCAAAACTAGTTCATCAATGAAAACAAAAAAAATTCAAGTTATACTTTTCTGAGTTTATTTTCATGCGTGCATGAACCAATTTTGCACGCACAAAAAACACCGTAAACTAAAATGAACTCATTTTGCACTCGTGGAACAATTCTGTGAACTAAATCCGTGCGTGCATTTGAACTAGTTTAAACTGCTCTCTTTAGAAAAGGTTCACAAGAAATTGTTTTGCACTCATGCGTGCACCAGTTTAAAATGAGTTCATTTCGTAATGTCAGGGGTAAAGTCAGGTTAAATCAGACGTTATAAGCATAAAACAGGTCAAAAGTAATAATAATTATACTAGTAAACTAGAGTGCTAATAGTTGGACAAAATCGATTATGAGGGCACAGTTTGGGCAATAAATCACGGTTTGCCACAGCCATTGCTTGATCATTGCATAAAAAAGCTAGTAGATTACGGAGTAAAAAAAGAAGATATCCAGATCACAGATGCTCCATCAGATGTAAAGGTTGGAACAATTGTAGTAGATATTTATCCATACCACATCGAAGTCGGACGGGTGCGAACCACAAGAAATGATTCTTACATAAGCGGCAGCATAATGATAATAGAATTAAAGGCAGATCCAGAAGGAAAATACATCGACTAGATTTTCAAATAGATTTATCTCGTATCAAATTCTGGCCTTTATGTGAGACGAAAAAAGGCTCCAGGTAAAAGTCATACCATGCCAATAGCAATTGGTTCTGGCGTAGCAATAATAGCAATTGTAATACTTGTCAATTATTATCTTGACCAGACATCTCTATCAGGTCAACGTTTTGGAGACCAACTAGCACAGATCCAGACAGACTTGAAAAACGAGACTCAGAATTTTGATGCAAACCTTACCCAATACAAACACGGTCAGATTTCAAGAGACCAGATGTTACAGATAACAGACACGCACATACTTGCAGTCAAGAACATACTTCCACGATATGATGATTTGAAAGCTCCCGAGTTGTTTAAACCATCATTGCAACTATTCAGGTTATCCACTGAAACTCAGATTGAAAGTGACGAGGCATTACGAGGATGGATTGCTACAGGAGATAATGCGACAAGTGCAAAATCTGACCAGTTGCTACAACAATCATTCCAGTATGAAATGAATGCACTCCAGTCATATGAAAGTGCAAAAACTGGCGGCTCACAGTAGACCTTTTTGATTGGCAAAATCCAATAGACTCCCTAGATTGCCAAGTATTTCTTTTTTCTCAAGCGGTACAGGCGATGGAAAAATTATTCCAAGTGTAATACTTAGCATATCATGATCTGTGTGAGATATCAAAATTTTGTGATGCTCAATCTCTTTTTCTGTAACTAGATTCTTCCATGCCATTATCCTGGTGTAAACTTCTTGCAATTGTTGTTCAAGATAGGCTAAATTCATTTCCTTGCCATCTTCGAAAATATTGAACTTGACAAGAGGCAGCATCAAATATCCACCTTTTACAGGATCGTGATTTTTCAACATCTCTTGTCTTACTTGCTCTGCCTTGTCTTCGGGCTGGATGTCACCATATTCTGGAGCAAAATAGCCCACCAGAGTCTTGCGAGTATCATAGATCTTAAAATAAGCATCTTCAGTGTCTATAGTCCACATTGTATTATGCTGTTATCTTTTCTGCTACCTGATTTATTTTGAGCGTAGCAAGACACTTGCCGCAGAAATACTCTTTTCCAGTGTTAAAGATTGTAGGATTTTTGCATTTTGGACATTCCTTGTTTACTCGATTAACTTCAATTGGCATGATGAGACTCTTGGGTCAACTCTTCAAAAATACAGGTGGTCAAATTTAGTTTGCAAGTTCTCTAATTACATCAGATCTTGCATCACGAATTACAAAAATCAAACATTATAAACAATGCAAGGAAAATCTAGTTCGTGATTCCCCAGTCAACACGAAAGTTCATCGACAGTCTAATTGATTACTATATCAGTGAGGCTGCATCATACAAGCAACTGGCAAAGACATACTCTGACGAGGTTGAAGATGTAAATGCAAATGCGTTTGGAATCATAGTTGGGTGCATTTATTCGGCTTTTCTGCAAGCATACCAGAACCAAAAACTAAAGCCATTGTTAGAAGATACTCAGGAATTTACGCAGATGATCAAAGTCAGGGCGGCCCAGATAAAACGTGGCATACTTGACGCCAAGGTCTAGCACATTTCATGAAAAAAACAATTCCGGTCCTTGTCTTGATTGTTTTATTTTCATCATCCATTTTTGAATCAGAGACAATTCCTGCTTTTGCAGCAGACCAATTTCTACAAATGCCAATCAGGGTTCACCATGGCCCAACAATTTGCGCCATAGAACCACAGGCAAATCCAAACTTTCCAATACTTGGAAAGCAATTGTTCGCTGAAACAGAATATGCAGTTATCGACTGGAAAACAAAATTAAACCAGGGTCTTGGAAGACATCCACTCTGGAACATCACACTGGTTGAAGTTCCAATCTCTATGCAAAATGGTTTCAACTATACAGAGTGCGATATTACAATAAAATATTTCCCAGAACCACCAAAAAGCTCTAACGGGTTTATTGCAACAGGGGTCACAATACCAAACTTTGAGACTGGCAAGACCAACATTGAGATTTATTATTTGGATGTGCAGCCAAACTGGACCAAAGAAGAATGGACGATAGGTAACCAAGGGTATTACAGATACATAGACAAGCCACAATATACAGGCCTTGTTGCAACAACCACACAGCTTGATTCCACCATCAGACATGAGATGGGCCATTCATTTGGGTTGGGACATTATATTGTACCACAAGATGAATTGCACAACATTGTCAATGGACTAGAGGACATGCCATCAATTATGATAGATACCGTTACCGTTCTTGGTGTAAAACATTACGACATTACTCCACTTGACATTGCTCAAGTCAAATCAATATACGGTGATGGAGGATTTGACAATCAAATACAGCAAAAAAATGGTTATCAGCGAGTGTATCAGCTTGGCATGTCAAAACAATCCTATCAATTGGGTGATGAAATAACATTAAATGTCAACATGGATACATTTGATGACAAGTCAGTTGCAGAAATTCTTGTAATTGATTCAAACAACACCATGATTGATAATTTCGGAATATCAAAGTCAAATTCTGCCATATCACTGGGTAATACGTATCAAAATGGAAAATATCTTGCCGAATTAATTAATCCAATCACTGGAGACTGGGATTTTACAAGTTTTACGGTGGGAACAGTAAATTCACAGACAAGTGATGCAAATCAAAATGTGTCAATTGCAATACCATCCATTCCATCATGGATAAAAAATAATGCCAAATCATGGTCTGAGAATTTAATCCCAGATGAAGAATTTGTAAAGGGGATAGAGTTTTTGTCAAGTCAAGGTATGATGAAAATACCACAGAACAATTCAAGTGAAAACAACCTATACATCCCAAGCTGGGTCAAGACCAACGCAGGATTGTGGTCAACAGGGGAGATATCAGACCAAGAATTTGTCAGTGCACTCCAGTATTTGACAGACAATGGAATTATTCAAGCCAAAAAATAGAAACCCCTAGACACAAGATAAAATCATAGTTTGTGAAAAGTTAAATTGCAACATTTTCAACGGTATCTCAATGTCAGAGCTAATTCACTATCAGATTCAACAGCTAGTTGACAACGGTCAGACAGTCCAGTTGACACTGATGGAAGATGTCCAGACAGAACCAGTCTCGCAAAAACAGCTCATGCTTGATGCAATAAACAAGAAACTAGACCCAGAATTACGAGACCAAATTGCCCCATTTATAGAGGCAATACTCCAGGCCCAGCCAACAATTGCAATCAAGAGTTATGCCCAGACATCAATTACAATAGCCATGCCAAAGCGAAGATATGAAAAAATGGGCAGTCCGGCAGTGGGTCAAAGGCTTGAAATCAATATAAAAAAGATCTAGACCAGTTTTTCAATTTCTGATACAGTACCAAGAGGTAGCGAACATGTAAAGTCTCTGCAGACATATACTTTAGTTTTGGTACCATCAAATTCTTTTCCTGCAAAAAATTGTAGACTGGTCAGATTCTCCAGATCCTCTTTTTTTGATATCATGACAAGAATTGCTTCAGGTATGAATTTTTTCAAGAGATAATTCTTGACATCTTCATTTACAGGATTTATCAGTGTAATCTCTACTGGTTTTTGCAAGTATGTGTATATTGTATTTAGTAACTGTCCAAATCCAAATGGATTTTCTGCAGCCATTACTGCAAGTGATTCCATGACTTTGATGGATACATCAAGATATTTTTTTTCTTGTGTAAGATGATGTAATCTTAGCATAACTCCTGCTGCAACAGAGTTTCCAGACGGTAGGGACAAGTCATAGATATTTTTTGTTCGTATGATGAGTTTCTCGTGATTATCAGCAGTAAAGAAAAAGTTCTTTTGTGTTTCATCCCAGAAATGCTCGATTAAATAATTTGCATAATATACCGCAAGATCAAGATATTGTTTTGATGGTGCAACCTCAAAATAGTCAAGCAATGCATTTACAAAATACGCATAATCATCAAGATATGCCCTGAGCTTTGACTGACCATCCTTGTACGTATGAAGCAATTCACCATCTTTTGTAAGTTTTGATTCAATAAATCCAATACAGTTTTTGGCAGCATCAACAAAATCTCGTTCGCCAGTAACACGATATCCCTTGACAAATGCTGTAACCATGAGTGAATTCCAGCTTGTCATGATTTTGTCATCCCTACCAGGTGGAACTCGTTTTTCTCGTACTGCATAGAGTTTTTCTCGTGATTGCTTTAGGATTTGTTTTATCTCTGGTTCGCTCTTGCCAAAGTGAAATGCTATTGAGGAGAGGTTCATGCTGTTATACAAAATGGTATGACCCTCAAAGTTTCCACCATCTGTAACATCATAGTACAAACAGAAAATGTCTGCATCTTTTCCCAGTATCTCTTGAATTTCTTTTTTCTTCCAGACATAGAACTTGCCTTCCTCTCCCTCAGAGTCTGCATCTTCTGCAGAGTAAAATCCCCCTCCAGGTGATGTCATGTGTCCCAATACATATCGTAGTGTATCATGAATAACTTCCAGATATCGTGGGTCTTTGGAGATTTGATATGCTTCGGCATAGACTGGAGGCAAGAGTGCGTTATCATAGAGCATCTTTTCAAAATGTGGCACCAGCCATCTAGAGTCAGTAGAATACCTATGAAATCCACCTCCAAGCTGATCATACATTCCACCATTTGCCATCTTGGTCAAAGTCTTGAATGCAAATTCTTGGAATTTGGTAATTCCGGATAGTTTAGAGTATCTTAACACAAAGGAAAGATTTGATGCATTTGGAAATTTTGGAGCTTGGCCAAATCCTCCATTTGTTGTATCTGCAATTGATAACAAGTTCATGGCAGCCTCGTCAAGTGTAGACCTTTCCAGTTTAGAATCAAGTGCAATAGATTCTGTCCTTTGTAATGCATTGACAAAATTTTCAGCGGCTTGCTCTACATTGCCAGGCTTTTCTTTCCAGGCTTGAGCAAGTTGTAATACAATGCTACCAAATCCAGGTCTACCATAGTTATCAAGTGGTGGAAAATAAGTGCCAACATAAAACGGTCTTTGATCAGGTGTCAAAAATACAGAAAGCGGCCAGCCACCACTTCCAGTGTTTAGCTGACATACCTTTTGATAAATATCATCAATATCAGGTCGCTCTTCTCGGTCTACTTTGATGTTGACAAAACTCTCATTCATTGCTTTTGCAATCTCTTCGTTTTCAAATGACTCATGTGCCATAACATGACACCAGTGACATGCGCTATACCCCACACTGAGAAAGATTGGCTTGTTTTCTTGTCTTGCTTTTTCTAATGCCTCTTCACCCCATGCATACCACTGGACTGGATTGTTAGCATGCTGTAAAAGATAGGGGCTTGATTCTTTTATCAGATTGTTTGGCAATATACAAGATACAAGAAAATTACAGTATTTGTATTGATCTCTTTAACAGAAAGAATAATGTTACGTGTTTCAAGGCCAAACTAAAGTAATGAAATTTAGGACAGTTTTTCTTGTTTTGCTAGTTTCTGGATTTACAGGTATTACATCTATAGAACAAGCATTTTCACAAACTAGTACATGTAATGCACATACCATTTGTGCCCACCCAGGAGACACACTCAAGTATGACATTACAATAACTGACACAAATAGTTCTCAGACATATAATTTTGGAGCAATGTCTGATGCAAATAACATCAACCTAATACAGAGTCAACAAGAAAATAACAAAATCCAAAATGCCACATTAATTCTCAATTTAAAGACTGGCTTTGTACACAGTGCACAAGATGTTAACACAGTTCACCCATTTCTTGAAATATTAGCATCACCAATTGCTTACAACAAGTCAGATGCTTCCGTGACACCGATTGTAACAGAATTTAATGGATTCAAAAGAGACTGTCTTGTAGCATTTCATGCTACCGATAACAGCACATCAAAAATTGTGTACGACATAGAGACAGGAATTTTGTTAGAAGAACAGTCAACATCAATTATTTCAATCAACAGCA
>CAYWWR010000008.1:0-31695 GCA_964462165.1 uncultured Nitrosopumilaceae archaeon | reverse complement strand
CTGAAATTTTATCTAGAGTATGTTGGGCTACCCACAAGTCATGATTTGAATCAAAAGCCATTCCGAAAGGTAATCCTTGAGTATCTGTAGCGTACTCTTGGAATGTTTTTACCAATGGATCAAAGGTTGAAACTGCTTTACCATCATGTTCTGAGATGAAAACTTTGCCAGTTACAGGATCGTACAAGATGGCCGTAGGGCTTGCAAGGGTGCTATTAGATGGAGCATATTCTGTAACTTTATAACTCTGTGCTGGGTCTATGTTTGCAATTTTTCCAGAACCGCTTTCTGATATCCATATTTGACCTGATGACTGGTCTATAGAAATTCCAAGAGGTATGGAATCTGGTGACAGATTAATTGAATGAAATGTTTTTGTTGCAACATCGAATTTTAAAACCTGGCCGGTACTTGATACTGTCATCCAGGGATTGTCTGAACCGTCTATGGTAAGGCCTGAAACTGTCCCATTGTTTGGAATTGGATATTGTTGGTTCTTACCACTATCTGGTTGATAATAACCTAAAATTTTTGAAATTGGATCAATATACCAAATATCATTGTTGAAATCCATTACTGATGAAGTAATGATATTTGTTCCATTGATTTTGTGTTCTGTATATTGCTTTGAGTTTAGATCAAATTCCCATATTCTTCCACTGTTTATGGCAGAATCTCCTACCCATACCACATTTCTAATGACGTCATATGTTGGATATAGTGGTAAAGCAGTTTTGTCTGGCATTTTATATTCTGTAATATTGGCTTGTAGTTGGTTCAAGTTTGGTTTAATATACAAATCATCAAAGGTTGTGACAACATTAAGTGCACCTGTTTGTGTTGTTACTCCTTCTATCTGTGCTTGCCAGTGGCCAGCTATTGCAAAGGCTGCTGTGTTTACGGAAAATACTCCTGGAGATATCTGTTGGGCATTGTTTATTACTAGAGGTCCTATTCCTTTGTCTACTTGATTTAATGTTATGTCAGTAGAGTTTATGTTGATTGGATTATTGTTAGGATCTAGAAATGAAATGGTAACGTTATTTTTTCCAGCATAGTATGGTTCCATAGATAAGACTACTTTATTTCCATTATCTGTGATACCTGTTTCTGTAAATTGATCCTGGCCTGAATTTAGGGGTGTGGCAAAAGCGAAAATGTGTGGTATTTGTTGTTGCTGTTGTGCCAATTCATTTTGATATTGAATGCTTGGAGTTCCAGAGTCGACAAGTAATGCTATTGTTATAATTAGAATTAAACCTATTATGGCCTCAATCTTTATGCTCTTGTCGAACTGTAACAGGATGGATTTTGTTTTGTGATTCTTGTTGTTATCTAAATTGTGATCAATTGCAAGGATTCCGTTTTGTCTGCCGGAAGAAGAAAGTGAGGTTGTGTTGATGTCTTTTTTCTGAATTATTCTCTGATTGAGAGCACCAAGACCAATCATTGCTCCAGCCAATGACAGTTTTATGATGAGTATTTCACCATATATCGATCCAAGAGTTATTGAAAGATTATTTTCAAGGGAATACAAAAGAGACGGTCCTGTAATTACAACTATTCCAAGAAGTGCAACAACTATGGTAGAAAATCTCGGAATTATGAGTGACAACACAGACAAACTTGCATTACCGTCTTGCATTTCTTTTAGTCTTGGCATCAAAACAAATGCAAGGTATATCACACTTCCAATCCAAAACGAGGCTACCACATTGTGCGCAAAATCAAATATTGGCGGTAATATTTTACCACTTGCTGCGCTATGGCTGATCAAAGTGGTTGTAGCAAGTATTGCTATGCCAATTCCAAATAGAATTACAACTTGACTCTTGGGTAACAACATGTTTGATTTTTTTTGTTTAAGGTATACGATCAATGCAATGCCAAACAAAGCTAAAGAAAATACTAGTCTGATGAGCCACAAGTTTCCAAAGGCTGTGTTTAGTGTCTCTAAAAAGCCTGCATTTATTGCATTGGCCTCAGCTGCAATCATTGCAACATCTCCGCCCAAAATAATTATTGAACCGATCAACATCATCTTGGTCATACTCTTGTCTATCTTGACACGAGTTGATTCTACTGCATCTCTTAATCCTGGAATTCTGGAAATGGGTTTCCATAACCAGAGTGATGAAAAGGCAGCTCCGACAACCATGATTTGTCCCACCAGTGATGGATATCTTGCTATTGCGTGGGGAATTGCAACAATATCTGAAAAGCTGACATTCTCTTTGACGTTTAAGAGATTTTGTGGTATGGGTTCGCCAACTGCAAAAACAAAAGCATTTGTGGTTGTATGTCCATCGGATGCATCAAGCACTTTGGTATATACTGTATAGATTCCATTTGGAATGTCTGACGGTAATGTAACCATTGTTTTTTCATGATCATCTGTGATTGTATGCCAGTCATTATTTTGTACAGCTTTTCCGTTAGAGTCTAAAACTTTTATCGAACTATAACGCATATCAATAGGATCAACAAAATCAATTTCAATCTGTGATGGTGGAGTATTTAGTGACGTAAACGGTGCGGGATTGCTATAGATTACAAATGCATGAGCATATGATTTTGGAATGTTTGGGGCTATGACTAAAACAGACAAAGTTACAAAGACTAGAAAAATTATTTTAGGTGATGATAACTTGATTAATTTTTTCTTTCTAACTTTCATCATACTATTATCACCTCTTTTATTACCATTTAAAATTTAGTACACTAGTGGTACAACTACAAAATAAACTGACAAAAATAACCTATTCTGCTTTTGTACCAGAATCTATATAAGATAATTATTGTTACATGTTTTCAGAATCAATATATGAAAACTAACAAATTAATCATCCCTGTAATTCTTGCGGTTGCTGTGATTATGGTTATACCATTTGCAGTTCATCCTGCAGAAGCTCACATTCTAAAAACATTCCAAAATGTCTCCGTAAAAATTGGCTGGTTAAATGAACCACCGCTTGTTGGTGATACAAACGAAATAGATGTTTTTGTTTTCAATGGAACAGATGATAGTGCACCAGCTATATCAAACACTGCTATGGATAACATGAAGGTAATTGTTCAATACGGTGGACAAACTAAGACACTCGATCTTGAAGCAAGTGATGATACACCTGGATTATACACTGCAGCTTTAATTCCAACTCAGATTGGAACTTACAACGTAATAATTCAAGGAACAATAAATGGAACAACAATTCCATCCACTACTTATCCAATGCAATTAGTCGAAGCCAAGGACAAGTATAACTTTCCTTGATAAATTGTGAGTAGTTATGAACCCTAAAAACTTTGTAATACCAATAGTCCTCGCTTTGTCACTTCTTGTAATTTCACCATACTTGGTTCATCCTGCAGAAGCTCACATTCTAAAAACATTCCAAAATGTCTCCGTAAAAATTGGATGGTTACATGAACCGCCATTTGCTGGTGACATAAACGAAATCGATGTCTATGTTTTCAATGGAACAGATGATAGTGCGCCAGCTATAGCGAATACTGCTCTGGATAACATGAAGGTGATGGTTCAATATGGTGGACAAACAAAGGCACTTGATTTTGATGCAAGTGACGATACGCCAGGATTATACACCGCAGCTTTGACTCCTGATCAAATTGGAACTTACAACGTAATAATTCAAGGAACAATAAACGGAACAACAATTCCATCTACTACTTATCCAATGCAATTAGTCGAAGCCAAGGATAATTATTATTTTCCTCCAATGACTGGTAATATGGCAGGAATGAACATGACTGGCATGAATAACATGTCAAGTACTTCAAACAATCAAGCTGTACCAGAGTTTGGTCCCGTTGCATCAGTGGCCCTTGTTATTGCAATAATTGGTGTTGTAGCAATTACTGGAAGAACACGTGGATTTCTTAAATTCTAGATGCTTTGATCACATTTTGATTTTGTACCATAACGTATTTATGAAAACAACTGTTTTTTTATTACAGGATAAGGACAATGAAAATTAAAAACTTTGTAATTTCAACAGTTATTGTTCTAACCCTGATTGTAATTTCACCATACTTGCTTCATCCTGCGGCAGCTCAAGTGTCTCAAACTGTTGTTGATCATTTGGAAAGTGATATTACTGACGCAAAAAACTCTGCAAACACTGCAGTTCAGAGCTATGCCAAAGTTGCACAATCCTTTCAGGAAGTAAAAGATTCTATTGATACATTGTATATGGTATCTCTTGCAGGAATTGGTATTGGTGTGGCAGGAGTTGTCATTGCAGTAACTGCATTGACAAGAAAAACATCTGCATGACTGTAAAACTGGGCGAACAAATCATTGTTAATTGATCTGTATTTTTCTACAAGATGCTATGAAAAAGGGAATTAAATTAACTGAAAGATCACCTAAAGATGATCTATAGTGTATTTTGATGATTTTTCTAATTCCAAGATGGATCTTGATTATTACCATGTTTGACCATGATGGTTCTTATGTAATGGGTAAAATTCCAACTCACTTAATGATTATGAATACAAATGATTGTCATGTATGAAAATGGGTCTTTGGAGACTTTTTTATTCTGGGGGCGGATTTGATGGATCAAATACCTAATCTGCTAAATGATGATATCCTGTCAAACCTATTTGGCATAACGATGATGGGAGTGTATATTTGAACAAGAATGCGCTTGTAATTTTTACGTTTGTTATCTCTGGAATGTCTCTTCTAACATGTAGTAGTACAGTTGCTGTAATGTACAATTCACACTATGTCAATTATGGCTATCCTGGAATGTCTTTTCAAAAAAATTCAACTAGTGATGATGACTCTCCTGACAATGGATCTGATGTGATGGTAAAAAAACCGAAACGAAGTAGACTGGAACAATCCGAGGTGGATTTCGTTGGTATGCATCTTAATCTTAATGACTTGTACAAATCAATTATTTATGGAGAATCAAATGTGCTATATGAAAAACAATTTCTTACACATGCATTTCTCTACCAACAACAAAACAATCTGGGTAAATCTGTCTTAGAACTATTATCATTTACAAATGACACACAAAATAGTTTTTCTGCACAAAACTCTTACACCGCATATTCCACAAATGTAATTCATACCAATGATTTAGATTACTTGACACATTTTACATCTGATGAAAACTCTGTAATCTTTTTATTGATACTGTCTGTCTCCGGATGTGTTTTATTACGTTTTAGAATCAAAAAACCTTCTTTTCTTTATCCAACTAAAACTATTCTTCTCTTTGCAATTTTTGCCATGTCTTATGTAACGATACCTGCATTTGCAGATCAATCTACATTAGATCCAAATGTGTCTACAACAGCTGCTGCACATGAAAAATCAGGACACACTACTGTGTGTGTTACAAATGCTACTTGCTATGCATTTTACATAAAATCTGGTAACACTCTTGCATATGCTAAAACAACAAATGGCGGAATCACTTGGGACAGTATCGTAACAATAGATTCGACCCAAACTTGGCTTGGTGTTGCAATTTGGTATGACAGATGGACCCCGGGAGATATTACTGGAAATCTCATACATTTTGCAGCAATCGAATCTGGTACAGATAGGATCTGGTATGGTAACATTGACACTGGGAATGGCGATGCACTCACAGGTCTGGTTCAGACTATTCCCTCCTCTGCAGGTGGGCTTGCAGCTGCAAACGACATATCGATAACTAAAGCAACTGATGGCAAACTCTATGTTGGAACAGTAGATGCGACTGCACCCGCTAGTAATCTTAGTAGTATACGTGTGTGTGCTGCTTCTTGCTCTAGTCTATCAAGCTGGTCAAGTGCAGGTACAAATCCCTGGGATGGTTCTACAACTGATGGCACCCCTGACAACAAACGCGCAGTAGATTCGTTAGTGTTACTACCTCTTGCAGGTGGCAATGTCATGATCTTGGATCATGATAATATCTCAGGAAATTCTGATCATGTAAAATACAACATATACTCGGTATCCGCCAACTCGACAAATGCTGATTTTACAGATATTGACACAACTGCCACCTACAATACTGGTTTTCCGCATACTCTGTCTGGAACAGTAGATCCTACTACAAACACACTGTACATCTCATACGTGACAGATGCAGGAACTGCGGACACTAGTCATGTAAAATCTTGGAAGTATGTCTCAAGCTGGACTGCACTGACTGATCCGTATCCTGCTACTGTAGGCACATCAGTTCTTGATTCAAGCATTGCAGTATCATCAGATGGCGGTTCGCTGTATGTCACATATATTCAGGATCCAAATCCTAGTACCAGCAGCACTGACAGGAATTCATATTCTGTCCAGTCTGTTGATGGTGGTTCTACATGGGATACATCTTCCTTGTTGAGTACGAGTGGTGCTGGAAATATTGAAGGAATATCTACTGATGCAGTTTCACAATCACGAGTATATGCAGTCTGGGCGAACCTTGGTACACATGATCTTGTTGGTAATACAATGTTTGCACCTCCAATAAATAATTCTGTAAATCTATCTGATGGTATAACAACTCAAGATGATGTATCGACGCAGACATCTCATCTTTTTTCTGTAAATCTATCTGAAACTCTTGTATCCCAAGATGATACTGTTTCTACTGCTAAGTCTTTTGTCTTCTCCAAATCGCTGTCAGAGACTGTTGAAATTGTAGATTCTGCAAATCTTGATAGAACTGTTGCATCAATTACGATAGATCCAAATGTGTCTACAACAGCTGCTGCACATGAAAAATCAGGACACACTACTGTGTGTGTTACAAATGCTACTTGCTATGCATTTTACATAAAATCTGGTAACACTCTTGCATATGCTAAAACAACAAATGGCGGAATCACTTGGGACAGTATCGTAACAATAGATTCGACCCAAACTTGGCTTGGTGTTGCAATTTGGTATGACAGATGGACCCCGGGAGATATTACTGGAAATCTCATACATTTTGCAGCAATCGAATCTGGTACAGATAGGATCTGGTATGGTAACATTGACACTGGGAATGGCGATGCACTCACAGGTCTGGTTCAGACTATTCCCTCCTCTGCAGGTGGGCTTGCAGCTGCAAACGACATATCGATAACTAAAGCAACTGATGGCAAACTCTATGTTGGAACAGTAGATGCGACTGCACCCGCTAGTAATCTTAGTAGTATACGTGTGTGTGCTGCTTCTTGCTCTAGTCTATCAAGCTGGTCAAGTGCAGGTACAAATCCCTGGGATGGTTCTACAACTGATGGCACCCCTGACAACAAACGCGCAGTAGATTCGTTAGTGTTACTACCTCTTGCAGGTGGCAATGTCATGATCTTGGATCATGATAATATCTCAGGAAATTCTGATCATGTAAAATACAACATATACTCGGTATCCGCCAACTCGACAAATGCTGATTTTACAGATATTGACACAACTGCCACCTACAATACTGGTTTTCCGCATACTCTGTCTGGAACAGTAGATCCTACTACAAACACACTGTACATCTCATACGTGACAGATGCAGGAACTGCGGACACTAGTCATGTAAAATCTTGGAAGTATGTCTCAAGCTGGACTGCACTGACTGATCCGTATCCTGCTACTGTAGGCACATCAGTTCTTGATTCAAGCATTGCAGTATCATCAGATGGCGGTTCGCTGTATGTCACATATATTCAGGATCCAAATCCTAGTACCAGCAGCACTGACAGGAATTCATATTCTGTCCAGTCTGTTGATGGTGGTTCTACATGGGATACATCTTCCTTGTTGAGTACGAGTGGTGCTGGAAATATTGAAGGAATATCTACTGATGCAGTTTCACAATCACGAGTATATGCAGTCTGGACAGATATTGCAAAAAGTGATCTCATTGGAACAACTGTAAATGTAATAAATCATGTTTTTCTTACTTTGTATGAAGATATACTTGTACAAGATAATTTCATCTTGATTGCATCACACGTATTTTCATTGAATCTTGTAGAAAGTCTTGACATCTTCGACGATGAAAACTCTACTATACCATCCTTGCCCTCATCAGTTGATGTTTCAAATAATATCACAATACAAGATCAAGTCACAACTCTTGTCATCTCACAAGGTCAACAATTTGTTAATGATACTCAACAACAAGTCATCATGGATCCTGCCACACCGCAACTTGTGGTGACAAGTAACACCGCTGCTCTGACAAATGTAACAATTCCTGCAACAGTAACAAACCCTGTCATAAATTATTCATCAATAACTAATACTACTAACAATACTACGTCTGTACAAATTACAAATCCAATGACGATTACCAAGAATATTGAAGATGCAACTCCTCAGGTTCAAGTTACAATACCTGCTGGAACTACCATGCAAGGCATGTCTTGGGATGGCGTTCTAGTACTGCCTACTATACAGAGTGCGTCTTCTATAACGCTGCCTGTTTCACAGAATCAGGAAAATACGCCACAAATCGTAGTCAAGATGGGGTCTGACGTACCAATATCGTTTGATAATCCTGTGAGGATATTGTTTACAGGACAAGCAGGTTCTAGGGTGGGATTTTTTCACTCTACACCGTCTGTCACAGAGATCACATCTGAGTGTTTGGCAGACAATAGTTCTGCAATTCCTAATGGTTCAAACGAATGCAAAAAGGATGTAGGTTCTGACTTGATAGTGTGGACCAATCATTTTACAGGATTTACAACTTGGACCTCAAGCGTTGTATCTACTTCCTCCGGCACATCTTTAAGTTCTACAAGTGGAGGTGGTTCAGGAGTTGGTGCAGCGGTTGGGGCTGGTACTTCTTCAACAAGTGATGCTGCAGGAGCTGGACCGTATCTTCAAATCAACAAAGTATCATATGATGTATGTACAACAAAAGAGGCAAGAATTGAAGTTGATTTTGATGCTACAAATGTAAATCCAATGGTAATGCTTCGTACATCTATAACTGGGATAGTTAATGCAAAACCAATCCTGGATCAACCCTATGCACAAGAAAATCT
The DNA here is from genome assembly GCA_964462165.1 of uncultured Nitrosopumilaceae archaeon. Lineage (GTDB taxonomy): Archaea > Thermoproteota > Nitrososphaeria > Nitrososphaerales > Nitrosopumilaceae > Nitrosotalea. The sequence continues at coordinate 22,692 of CAYWWR010000008.1, read as the reverse complement.
CAATGGAAGTATCAAAAAACTTGTCTATGAAGTACCACTTGACTCTAAAGACTCATTTGAGGTTCTTGCGATGGAGGCAATAGGACATAATGTATTCTCTGTAGAGAAAACAATTGATGTCAATTCTTGTAGTAACAATGTCATATTTGGAAATATTGAAAACCTATCTACCGAACACGTTGATGCATCACTTCCGATGATATTTGATGTAAAATTAGGACTTGGTGACAAGAAAATAAACTCTGGTGATGTGGATAATCCATATGTTGATTCACAGCCTGTATCAGTATATGCAATTGTTAACAGTGTATCCTCAATTACAAGTGCAGATCTGAAATTTGTACCGATTAACAACAACGTGACTCAATATGACACTATACCGATGAATGTATCATTATCTACTGTAAACTCTACATATGTTGTATCTGGAATCATCCCACAAAACATGTTGCAGTCTCCTGCTGTTTCATATTGGATAACGGTACAAAATCAACAGGACAAATCTTCAAGCTCTGAACCGCTTACACTTGGTGTCAAACCAGATTATGATTTGCGTGGAATCTTGGAACTTGATACTCCTACAAATGTTGCAGAAGGAAGTGCAACTAACCTCAGTGCATATTATAACAATACTGCAACAGGTCCAGTTTTTGGTACTGTCTTGCTTTTAGTTGATGGCAAAACTGTCTATGTCTCATCACCACAAGTATTTCCTGTGGGACAGACTCAGGTATTTTTGCCATGGAAATCCCAAACTGCAGGAATGATTGAAACACATCATTTGCAGGCTGTTGCACAATTCTATGGTGCTCATTTTGAATCTGATGTGGATGATGTCTATACCTATCCGCAAACCAAGACCGTACCAATCTCGAAATTAAATTCCATTGACTTGCTCAAAGATGACAATGGAACGCTTGTTGCATCCCCGAAGGTTTTACATTCATCATATAAACATGAACTTGGTTCTAGTTATCAAGTGATTGCTCCGGATGGCACGTGTGTGATTGGAATATTAACAAGCTGCCTTGTGAGCCAATCTACATATGGACTTGATCATCAAACAAAGAGTGTGACAATCGGTGACCAAATCTATCAGGTGCGATATTCTGGACCTGATGATTTACTTGAAAGATTTACCATCTCATCTACTGATCCAATACTTGGAATGTGGAAAGCCGGAGTTGTATCTACTAATGGTACTACCTCTTATGACTCTGAAAACATTTTGTTACAAATAAAATATTCTGGAGATGCTAATACACTATTTGGATAATGATGTCTTGGAAATTATTCTAATAATCAAAAGTGTTATGAAAAATTACATCATGTTTTGACTAGATTTTATCTCTAAAAGTTCAACAAGACCACATTTTGTATTCTTTGTATTAAGATCAACAAATGCAATTCGACGCTCGTCAAAACCCCTCACGGGATTTACAAGAATGGTTGCACCTTTTTTTACAAGAGATTCCAGTTCTATCTCTATGTCTTTTACTTCAAAACACAAGTGATGTATTCCACCTCCAGATTTTGCAAACTCGCTAATTGCCGAGTCTGTTGATGCTGGTTCTATTAACTCCAAAAAGGGTTCGCCTATTTTTAGAAGACAAATGTTGACTTTTTGGCTGCCTACTGGCATTATTGCACTTGTCGTCTCAAAATTAAGATAATTTTTGAGTTCACCAAGGGATTGTTGTATGTTATTAACTATGATTCCGATGTGGTGTAACTTCACAAAAGATGTGGTATTACACATGTACTATAATCTAACGAATACCTGTTAATTTTATATTGATACTGGATTTCAGTGATACTGTGCTAGAAAAACTAGTCAAGGAATCAAAGGCACTTGAGAAAGCCATTGCTGGTGAAGAACTCACATATGATGATGGAATTGAGCTAATGTCTTATGATAATCTCTACATGTTAGGTGCAGCAGCAGATCTGGTTAGACAAAAAAGAGTTGGACAACAAGTAACCTTTGCAGCATCATATTATCTGAATTATACTAATGTCTGTGCAGCAAGCTGTCAAATGTGTGCATTTTATAGAAAAGGAAACGAATCTGATGCATACACATTATCTGCAAAAGACATTGAAGGTCGTGTCGCAATAGCAAAGAACTTGGGTGCAACCGAAGTTCATATTGTCGGAGGATTTCATCCCGAACTTCCACTTGAATATTATGAAGAAATGTTCAAAACGATAAAGACTAGTCATCCTGAAATGCACATTAAAGCACTTACTGCTGCAGAAATATTTTTCATAGCGCGTTTGACAAAGAATTCCATAAAAGAAGTATTAACTAGGTTGAAAACTGCAGGTTTGGATACTATGCCAGGTGGCGGTGCTGAACTCTTTCACCCTGACATACGAAATAAAATAGTTCGGGGCAAGTGTTCTGGTCAAGAGTGGCTTGATACTATAGAACAGGCTCATAATCTTGGAATAAAGAGTAATGTAACTATGCTCTTTGGACATATTGAAAAACCCGAACATATTGTCGATCATCTTGTAAAAATCCGAGAGGTTCAAAAAAGAACCAAGGGATTTCTCACATTGATACCGCTCAAGTTTAGTCTTGACAATACTGAACTTGAGAAGAAGAATTTGGTAACCTCTGAGAGTTCTTCAACATATGACCTTCGAATTACTGCGGTATCAAGACTGATGCTTGCAAATCAACTTGACAACATTTCTGTATATTGGGTCGCATTGGGCAAAAAGCTTGCTCAAGTTGCACTCACATATGGTGGAAATGACTTGGTCGGAACTGCTTTTTCTGAAGAGATTTATCGTGCTGCAGGCAAGGGAACAAACTCTTCCATAATTGAATTGGCAAACATGATTAAAGAAATTGGACGAGAACCTGTTCAGAGGGATACATTTTTCAATATCTTAAAGAAATTCTAGACATCTACTAGTTCCAAAAAACAATTAAAGATTTTGATCTTTTATGAATTGTCCTAAACCTTGAAGAAAAATCCTACCATAATTCTGGTGGGTGATATCTACATCTCTGTAGGTTTTTGTGTAACTGGTTTTCCCTCTCCGCCTTTTTTCTTGCGTTTCAAACCAATACTGATTAAGACGATAAAAAAGCCTATTCCGCCAATCATTGCTGCAATATTGCCTAGTCCCGCATTGACTATTTCTGCCTGATTCAATGCATCTATTTCATCTTGTGACATGTCTGCCTTGCCAGTTGGAGCGTTTTCATTTAGATATCCGTAAACTGAAAAGCCTATTCCAAGCATTATGGCACCTAACACAAAGACACGTTTGTCCACTAGAATGATCTGAGACTAGCTGTAAATAATCTAAGCTATACGAAGCTCAAATTCTGGAACAAGACTTTTTTCTATTCCAAACTGGAATAGGTTTCGTATTGCTTGTTCTCCAAGTACGCCCATTTCTATTGTTACATCGTTAACATACATTCGAACAAACTTGTCAATTGTTTCCTTTGTCTGTCCTCTGCCATACTGCATTGCGTAATCAAGTGCCTCACTTGGTCTTGCCATGCCGTATACAATTGACTCACGGAAAAATTCATCAAATTTTTTGATGACATCAATTCCAAAATGATTGCTCATAACATTTACTCCAAGAGGAACTGGCAAGCCTCCTGTACTATCTCTCCACCATGAACCAACATCAAGTAGTTTTACCAAATTCTTTTGATCATATGTAATCTGTCCTTCATGTATCACCAAGCCTGCATCCACCTTGCCGCTTGCTACTGCATCTGGAATATCACTGAATTTCATTTCTATGTGATCAAACTTGCCAATCATGAGTTCTAATAGGAGAAACGCTGAGGTAAGTTTGCCTGGTATTGCTATCTTTGATTTTTGTAATTTTTGTGCATCCATGTCTTGCTTTGCAACCACAATTGGACCGTATCCCTTTCCAAAACTACCTCCGCTTCGCAATATGGTATATTCACCAAGGTATGCACAAGCATGAGCTGAGACTGCTGTTACATCAAGATCGTGCTTTAGAGAACGCTTGTTCAAAGTCTCAATGTCTTCTACAACGTGTTTTACATTAAAGAGAGGTGATGTAACCTTACCACTTAGCATTCCATAGAACATGAAAGCATCATCTGCATCAGGTGTATGACCTATTGTAATATCCACGATTAGTAATTTTTATGTCTATTATAAAAATCAAGTTTGTATAGATCATTTCTAATTAGTATCGATCATTCTATTTTTGGTATGATTTTTGTTTGCAAATTTATCATTTTGTCTAAAATAAAAAAAGAGATTTGCTTCTTTGTAACTGTAAAAAATTATGACGTGCTAGTTCTTCCATGATCCATTGATTTTTTTTATAATTCTTCTAAACGTTTAATAGCGGCTGAAAAAGGATTTAGCTAAACCATGAAATTCAAGGCTACAGATCAAATTCTGAGTATTATCGGTAACAAGAAAAATATTCGAAACTTTGGAGTCATAGCTCACGTAGACCATGGAAAAACAACCATGAGTGATAGTCTTTTAGCTTCTAGTGGAATTATCAGTCCTTCTGTAGCAGGTCAGGCTTTGGCACTTGATTCGATGAAACTTGAGCAAGACAGACAGATGACAATAGTTCAAGCAAACGTTACATTGCTTTACGAACAAGCAGGCCAAGAGTATGTCATCAACATGATAGATACACCTGGACACATTGACTTTACCGGTAGAGTAACTCGTAGTCTTAGAGCAATAGATGGTGCAGTTGTCGTATCTGATTCTGTAGAGGGTATAATGACACAAACTGAAACTGTAACTCGTCAGGCATTAGAAGAAAGAGTAAAACCTGTTCTTTACATTAACAAGATTGACCGTCTCATAAAGGAACTAAGATTGCCCCCGGAGAAGATGCAAGAATGGTTGCTTGAAATTATCACAAACTTTAACAGACTAATCGATATTTACGCAGAGCCTGAATACAAGGAAAAATGGAAGGTAAGCATTCAGGACGGTAGTGTATCATTTGGTTCTGCAAAAGACAAGTGGGGATTTAACGCAGATGTAATGAAGAAGAAAGGAATTTCATTCAAGGATATTTACGAAGCATATTCTGAAGGCGGAGATGTCAAGAAACTTGCCGAGAAAGCTCCCTTGTATGATGCAGTACTTGGAATGGTTGTAAAACATCATCCATCGCCTGATGTTGCACAAAAGTACAGAATTCCAAAAATCTGGAAAGGCGACTTGGATTCTGATATTGGAAAAGCACTCTTGAATTGTGATGATAATGGTCCTACAGTAATGATGATAGTAAACATGACAGTAGATCCTGCCGCAGGTCCTGTGGCAATTGGTCGTTTGTTTTCTGGCAGGATAAAAGACGGTGACCGCATACATTTGATTGATACAAAACGAGAAGGTAGAGTCCAGTCTGTCAACTTTTTCATGGGTAACCAAAGAGAAATGGTGGGAGAGCTTGCAGCAGGAAACATTCCCGCGTTACTTGGATTGGAACATGCAAGAGCAGGTCAAACACTGTCATCAGTTGCAGGTATTCCAGCCTTTGAAGGAATTCACTATGTATCAGAACCTGTTGTACAAATTGCAGTAGAACCAAAACATCCTAAAGATTTACCGAAATTAGTTGAAGCACTAAACCGTATTACAATTGAAGATCCTAACTTGGTTGTAAAAATTAATGAAGAATCTGGTGAGACTGTAATTGCAGGTATGGGTGTGTTACACCTTGAAATTGCTACTGCACTAATTGCAGATGCCAAGGTTGAGATTGTAACTTCGCAACCGTTGATCAATTATAGGGAGACAATTCGTGCTGGTGCAGGACCTATCATGTCCAAGTCACCAAATAGGCATAACAAAATTTTCATGAAGGTTGAACCTTTGGATGAGAAAATTGCTGAAATGATAAGAAATGGAACATTAAACGAATACAAGGACAAGAAGGAAGTTGCTACTATATTGAAAGCGGCAGGCTGGGATGGTGATGAGGCAAAACGTGTAATGAGATTTGATATTAGAGGTAATGTCGTGGTAGATGGAACAAAGGGTGTCCAGTTTGTGGGAGAATCGACGGATTCTATTTTATCAGGATTTGAAGATTCTGTCAAAGAAGGCCCTCTTGCAAGAGAACAGGTAAGAGGATGCAAGTTTACATTCCATCATTTTGTTCCACACGAAGATCCAGCTCACAGAGGCTTGTCACAATTGGGACCAGCTTCTAGAAGAGCATGTACCGGTGTTATGCTTTTGTCACAACCTGTATTGTTAGAACCAATGCTTGGAATTGAAGTTCGTGTACCACAAGAAATGATTGGTAACGTTGCTGGTGTAATATCTGGGAAGAGGGGCAAGGTGTTAAACATGGAACAAAAAGGTGTCATACACATCATATCAGGTGAGCTTCCAGCATCTGAGACATTTGATTTATCTGAGATAATGAGAGGACAGACTGCAGGACGTGCCATGTGGAACACCCACTTTAAGGCATGGACTCCAGTTCCAAACTCTATTTTGACCAAAGTAATTGCTGACATTAGAAAGAGAAAGGGACTTGCACCAGAAGTGCCAACTCCAGACGAATACGTCGACAGCGAGTAAAAAGACAAGCCCCCTTTTCATGCCTGGAAAATCCGTTTGTCTCAAATCTTTTTACGATGATGACAAATCCTGAAAAACTCGAGGAGGAAAATTCTCATGACAATGAAGGGAAAAACTAACCACTATAACGTAAAATTTCTAAAAGACTTGGATTTTTAATCTAGTATTTTTAAAATGAAAAAACAGATGTCTATTACAAACCTGTCATAATGCAAATATGAAACGAAGATGGACGAAATTAAATACAATCATCCAAATACCCTGAAAAAAGAATATCTTGAATCCTATGATAAATTAAAGAAGTCACTGAAGATACATCATGAAACTCATGATATTTCAAATTTGGTCTGTTGTGATCTGAAAGAATATCGGGAAGAATATGGAAAAGAACTAGTGGCAATAATCAAAGCTAGGGAAAGACTAGAAGATTTTATAAGTAAATTAGACCAAGACATCTAATTTCTAGTGAGATAGTTTTGTTAGTCTTGAGTTTTATCAAGTCATAACGGTCGTAAATTCTCTAACTGCAAATTGAGTTGTTTATGCAGCCTGATAGGGTTGATGGTGTGATATCATTTGTTATGGCACCGCCAAAGTTGGCATTGATCAAATCAGCGCCGGTTAGATTTGCACCAGAAAGGTTGGTGCCAAATAGATTGGCATATGATATCTTGGAATGTGTGAGATCTGCGTATGAAAGATTCGCATTGGAAAGGTCAGCACCAGAAAGATTTGCGCCTGAAAGGTTAGCATGAAAGAGATTGACGCCTACTAGACTACCAGCTTCAAAATCACATCCATGTAAATCTGCATATGGAGTCATGTTGCTACACCGCAAAGTGTCAACAGTCTGTGCATTTGCTGCTGATATATTCACTGTAGCAAAAATTGTAATGACTGTTATGATAACAAGTAATTTTTTGAATGTAAGTAATTTTGTACTGAAAATATTCATTATTTATAAACTCCTATTTTTGTTCTAGATGATTTTTCTAATTTTTTATCCAGTAATTTGTTTACACTTGTAATATTTTGAATTGTCATTATAACAAATATACGTGTATCTTACTAATAAGAAAATTGGTACATAAACGAAAGGGTGATTGAAAAACAATTATTTTTTATGTCCTTTTTGTAGAAAAATAACTTGTCACTTTGAAGCTTGTACTACAAGTATGAAATATGGAAGAAATTATTATAACACATATATCGTAAAACTTAGAATCTAGCAAAGTCATACTCTAATATGGATGACAAACAAAAGAATTTCAAATGCAAAGAATGTGGAATGCAATTTGATGATCATGTGCGATTGGAAAGGCACTTTCATGCGGCACATCCAAGTAAACATGATGGTTTTAGGCAGAAAATGTATTGGGAATAGGTAAATTAGAACTCAATTTAAATAATGGATTTTCTCCATGATGATAATTGGATAAAGAGACAACAATTCTAAAAATTGATGAAATAATAAAAACACTATCTGAATCAAAAAAACCATTGGCGATTTTAACGCCTGATGAGGTGAAATCAATCCAAGATGTGGACAAGGAAGATCATTCTAAACTTGCAGATAGGCTAGAAGACTTGGTTGTCTTGCTGAGGGATGATCCTGATAACAAGAGAAAGATACGTGAGACACGTCAGATAGCTTTTGATGAATTTGGTCATGTAAGTCCTGTGTGGGATGTCTTAAAATCAGTAGAGACTTTATTCTAGATTGCTACATATCACGACTATCTGTTACAATCAAAAGTTGATAAAATCCATAATTCTTTATAGGCAATTTTGAATTATGATTTTCATGAGATTATCGGCAGGACTGATTGCAGTTTCAATGTTGTTCTTTCTAACTGTGAATCATGCTCTTGCCCAAGTTGATCCGGGTAACGATCCTGTCATGTGGAGTTATGTAGATCCTACCCAGTTTGGAATAATACTCATTGCATTGGTTGTAGTTGGTGGCGGGTTTACAATATATTTCCGTAGGCAAAAGCCTGCTCCGAAAAAAGATGATGCCTAAACCTTTGATTTTGTAATTCTGTCTGCACGTAGTTTCTTAATTCCTGGAACCATCATGGTTATGATGGCAATAAATCCAAAAATAACTGCACCCCATCCTGCAATGCTGGATCTATAACTGTGCATGACAAGAAATGATATCACAGAAAGACTAAACGTAATTAATGATATGCCAAAAAATGATTTTATCAATTCATAGTATCTTGACTAGTAGATAATTTAGCAATTACTATTGTCACAAAAAGGATTAACGATTCTAGTAAACAATTTATCTTGTCTCATGTGGTATAATGTTGACCATCAGGACTCGCGGGATGATGTTAGTATGGCAATCCTTTGACCGACTGAGGTACTATGGTCAATCTTTTTTAGTCTAGTCTCAATTGTATTTGTAATGGGTTTGTTTGGTAGTAAAAAAACAGAACACTGTGCAGTCTGCAAAAAGCGTACACCCCGTACTAGCAAGCCAAAGAAAGAGTGGAATGTCAAAGGTGAATTGTGTGCAAGCTGTTACGTAGATTTTATGAAAAAACCAGTTACCAGGAAAACTAATCCTGATGATCTATGTGTCGCATGTGGGGATGAACCCGGGGGATTGAATCTGTGGAGGCCGAAAAAAGAATGGGAATTAAAGGGATGGCTTTGTGAGCCTTGTTTTAATGAATGGGAAAAGTCTGACAATGAATTGAAGAAAAACTGTATTGTTTGTAATGCAAAACTTGGTTTTATGCCGCGTCGCGCAAAAAAAGAATGGAATCTCAAAGGCTATGTATGTAAAATCTGTTGGAATATTCAAGAATCAAAAATCTAGAAAACTGGATCTTCACAGTTGTTTATTCTGGAGGGTTTTGAACAAATACATTGCAAACAAGTATGTCTGTTTTTGAGTCTCTATATTGCACATTACATGTCACAAATTTACCTTTTAGGGCACGCTCTAGATCAAAAATTGTCTTTTCCTCGTACTGTGGATTTGCAGGATCATCAACTTTGGCAATCATTATTCTCTCGATATTTCCATATTCTTCCTTGTTGTCTTTGCGAAAATGTGTTACCGACATTTGAAAAGTATTTCCTGACAAACAGGCAATTACTGGCCCGCCTATTCCGTCTCCCATGTCTTGTATAACTTTTGTACATTGTAATTAACTATGTCATTTTCAAGTGATACGTTGTAAGAAATAGGGTAACATATGTTTCAAATATTCTGTGTGGTAATCATCTTATCCTATGTCCTATGTAACTCTAAGCGATTTACTGTCAAGATCTTTATCATGTTAAACTAGAAAATAAAAACATGAGCAAAACTGAAATGCTAAGTGAAAGAACAAACAAACCTGAAACAAAAGAACTCTATGCAGTGTATCGACAAAACCTGAGCCGCTACTTTGATGAAGTCGAGAAACATATAACACAATACATTGAGGCAGTTTCTCAGCTACAACAAGAGTTTACTTTGGTATGTAAAAATGCTATGGCTAATACAATTGCAATCCAGCAGGATGTGATAACAAAGAGTGGTCTGGGCTCAAATCTTCCACAATCTTATCTTAAATCAATCAATGATACAACAGATGAATTTGTAAAAACAAGTTCCTTGCAAAACAAAGCAGTGATAACCGCAATAGATGCAACAAGACAGAACATAAAGACATTCAATGACAACTTGAAGGCATTCGCAACTATGGATACAAGCATAATTCAATCTTGGTTTTCTGCCTGGAAGCCTGTGCAAAATCCATGAAATCTCTTTTTTGTTTTTTATATCTGGTATGATATTGTGAACTGATTTTGTATTTGCGATCTCTTCGAAGTGAAATTATGACAATTTTTTATTTTTGTACAACTTCCCATTCATACTTGCAATCTTCACATAGGAAATAGTAATGCATTCCATCGCTTTTTTCAATTGGATCCATGTATTGACCCGTATTCTTTGACATACATTCTAGACATTCGTGCTTTTCATCCATTTCTTTTATTCTGATATTTTATACAAAATTAATGCTTCTAACCATTCTTTGACTGGTTTATTTCTAATTATTTTGTCGGCATGAACTATCTTCAGACCATGCGCGGGTCATTTTTATAGTTCTAAAGAGGATTTTATTCTATGATGCATTGTGTCAATTCTAAATGCAGGGCCAGGATTAGCAGAGGCGTAGCATGTAGTAAATGCGGACTTGACAATTCACGTGAAGCTGGACGAATTGGACTTGAAATTCTTGAAGATAGGGGGGTTGAGGAATTGGATGAATTCATGTTGATTCATTTTCCTGATGAAAACAAGAGAAAAAAACTCAGACATGTTATGCTGCAAATCAACTATAATGAAACTAGGGCAAAACAGTATGATGCATCAAATCGTCATAAAAGATGATAAAACAAAATATTGTAAAAAACCTGTAATTCCTAAAACTTGTATCAGAAACAATGTTTATACTGGATCCAGTATAAAGAAGACTATATGGAATCTGGTCAAATAGATGGACTAAAAAAGAAACTAAAAAAGAATAATGATGACGCACTAGACTTTGTGCAAAAACTAGAGTCCACATTAACAGACTTTGAAAAAACTGGAAACTTGTCAGATAGCTATTCTGAAATTAAAAAAGCAGTACTTGCATACAAGGACAAGATAATAAGTCAAATCTAGTGTGTATAATATCTTGATTCTTAAATATTGAAAAATTAGTTTCTTTCCCTTATCTCTATGTGCAGACCCTCTGTGGTAGAACGAAGACTCTGGTAAGGATAATGGTCTGTGAAATATCTTGAAATGTCCTCATTAAATGTAGTAACAAGTTGTGTAGAGTTGTACATATAAGAAATCTGTCTTCCTCTGTTAAAATCTGATATGTAATGGGGATCTGCCACAAGAATAACTTTGGTTGTATTGATAGGTTCTGCAAGTATTTGAGAATAGTCTAACGGAACATTATTTTTGTGAAATACATTGCTGAATATCCATGTGTATGTAGGGCTGGCCAAAATGGTAGTATCATTACTGATTGGTTGGTTTACAATAAAAGATGTCGCAGAATACTCTGCACTTGTCATATCTGTAGTAATAATCTGTACTAGGCCCATCATGCCAAAAGCGCAAACTCCCAAGACAAAAATAATCATACCGTCTTTAGAAATTTTCACTTTGGGTATTCTTTCAAATGATTTTACAATCAAAATTCCTGCTGCAATACACATAATTGGTATAACTGGAATCCAGTAAAAGTACTGATTATAGCCTATGAAATACAGGAAAACTACAAACGGCGCAAACCATCCTAGTATCAAATAGTCTCTCCTGATTACTGCAAAGCCTATACCTACTGCTGCAAGCCAGAATAATGCAGGATCCATGTCTGCGAATGATTGTGTGATTGAGTGCAGATCAGCACCCCCATCACGATGTGTTTGGAAGTAAAACACATCATTCATCCAATAGTTAAACTGTCCTGCTTCTATGCTCTGAATTGGCCACATGAGTGGAATTAAAATTACTGGCACAATCCATAATGCCAATAATCGGAAGCGTTTAGTATTGTTGAAAAAAACAATACCTCCAACCAAGGGAATTACAGTAAAAACAGGAATCTTTGTAAATATTGCAAGTCCCAAGCATATGCCTGATAACAAAACTAACCCTGTACCATGTTTGGAATCTCTAGAGTAGAGTGCTGCCAATATTGACAACAAAAGAAAAGGTAGCAAGATCGAGTCAAGTAATATTCTTCTAAAGATCCATGATATGGGCATCACTGCAAACAACACCGCAGAAATTAATGCTACTTTTTGTCCATAACGTTTGCTTGCTATTTTGTATGTGAGAAATGTATCTACAACTGCAAGTAATCCCATGATGATTCTTGGTACTGTGTATAAAGTTGCAATAGAATTGACATCGCCTGATGAATGCAGAGAGCTTGGATATCCTATGGCACCAAATATTCCTGCAAGAAATGTTTGACCAAATAGTGGATGATCATAAAATGATCCTTCTTGAGGGCCAAGTCCATTTAACACATGCATTGCTCTACGCATGTAAACCCCCTCATCAAAGAAAATATCAGGAAAGCCAGCTACATTCCAAAGATGTGTAAAAGCAGAAACTACCAATATTGATATTATCAAAATGTGATATTTGTTAACAAATTCAAGTTTGATATTCAATATGTTACAACATTTTTCTACCGCATTAAACTTATTCTAGTTTGTATTGTTTGGTGTGAACTTATGATTTGATAGAAAAATGTAATAATTTCTTAAACCATGGTTGTACTTCGGGTGTCAAGTGCAATGAAAACACTTCAAACTAAAGAATATGTCTAAATGTATGTGATGGAGATAACATTAAATCATTATCTCATCTTATCATTTTTATCCTGTTTTGTTAATCTTATGTTCCTATAAAATAATCTCAAAAATGTTGGTTGCTTGTAATTTGAGACTTTTATGTAGTCACTATTTGGCACAAAATATGGGATGGATATTTTACTATGCCGTGAAATGATGGATATAATTTATTAATAGATTTAAAGCGGATGAATTGATGAAAATGTCAAAACCATTTGGCGCACTATTTGGTCTTTTGGCACTAGTTGCTATCTTAGGTATAGCACCAGCAGCAGCATTTGGACAGACGGCAAATGAAATTGATATGGTAAAAGGTGCAGGCGCTTCCGCATCAGCGGATTGTGTTACTGCAAATAATTGCTTTTCTCCAAATCCTCTGACTGTTGCACCTGGAACAACAGTAACTTGGAAAAATATTGATACTGTAAGTCACTATGTGACAAGCGGTAAACCATCCGATGAAACAACCGGATCTGTGTTTGATAGCGGTAATTTGATCAAACCTGGCAGTACTTACCAATTTACTTTTGCAAATGCTGGCACATTTGATTACTTTTGTTCTGTCCATCCATGGATGACAGGTCAAGTAATTGTAGGCGCAGCTAGTACCACACCAAGTACTACAATGTCAAACATGACCATGACTACTCCAATGTCCAATATGACAACAACACCATCTACAACAATCACACCAACTACAAACACTACAACAACACCATCTACAACTCCAACTACAAACACTACAACTACAATGTCAAACATGACAGTATCTACAGCAACACCAGTTGCAAACACTACCTCCACAACACAAACTGAAACAACTCCTGTTGCTACAACTACAACAACTACAACACCAACCGAAACTCCGCAATATGCTACCAGCCAGACTACCAACTCTTCACCTGGACCAACCAGTGATGAAGTTGCTGCATGGATTGCTGGAATTGTAATATTTGCAATCGTGACGGGTATTGGAATCTGGACTGCAGTAAGACGCAGATAAAATCTAGGCATAACGCCTTATCATTTCTTTTTCATTTTTATGTTAATTGCAAGGTGAGGTGGGTCTACAAATTATTCTAATGGTGATTTTATCTATGTGAATACGACCTGAATCTAAAACAAAGTTTAAAATCTATTTTTCAAGACTGATGCTGCGATGAAACCAATTCCTGATGGATATCACACTGTAACTACAAACTATGATTGTAAAAGGAGCATCAGATACAATCGAATTTTATAAAAAAGTATTCGATGCACGGGAAATAATGAGATTTCTAGGATCTGATGGAAAAAGTATAATGCGTGCAGAAATCAGAATAGGTGATTCATCTATCATGCTTAGTGATGAACATCCTCAAATGAAATATCTGTCCCGCAATCCATTGGTGGTACAAGCAGGGATTTTCTTGTATGTTCAAAATGCTGATGATGTATTTAGCGAAGCCATTTCTGCAGGGCCCAGTCTCAAATGCCTATGATGGATGCTTTCTGGGAGTAGATTTAGATCAATTGTGGATCCTTTTGGACATGTATGGAGTCTTGCAACTCGCAAAAAGATATGACTCCTGATGAGATCAAAAAGGCAGGAAAAGAATTCGTGAAACACATGAAACAGATTGATTACGGATCTGAATCCTTAGACAAATTCTATACCGTACAATTATCTTGTCTGTTTTGTCCGGTAAATGTTATAAAACAATAATTGCAAACTCGTACGTGGATTCTCAAGAAAAAGACAATAAGATTGCCTTTATGACTTGTGTTGAAGTGGTGTTAATGAGACGAGGGAACACTAATTATAATTTAGTCCTGGCAAAACTTCGGTCTTATCATAACTCTTGGATTTTTGAGTGTGTTGATAATCCGGAATATTTGCGAGACATATTAAGAGAAGTATATAAAAATGAATATTATTCTGTTGTTGAAGAAATCAGGATGGAATCTGACCGGTTGGAAGATATGGATAAAATCAAAGAAGATTTTTTGAAAATCATGCTCAGTTAATGTCTAGATAAAAAAACCATGCCAAAAACATACCATGGAAAATTTCTAAATCTTTACCGATTTTTATTAACTGTTTAAACCTGCGGTAATCTACAAAAAATCATTCACAGTTACATGAAACGTGATCGTAATTGTTTAACAATAGTGACTGTTGTATGATTTTATGAGCCCTTTCCAAAAAATTCTGGTCATCGATGTTGTTGTATTGGTTGGATGTTTTTTTCTTATATGGATTTTATCTACTGGATTTAATTTTTTAATTCCAAACATTTCGACTGATTACATAAAATCATTGCCATTGGCATTGATGTATACTGTATTGGTTGGAATTCTTATTGTGCTTGGAACAGTACTTTTGTTTTTACCAAGAATGAAGAAACAATGATCTAATCATTTCATACTATATTTTTGATTTTGTTAAACGTAGACACAAATTATAACAGGTATCCAGTCGATATTATAATAATGAAGGCTTTGGTAATTGGATTGATTGTTGTTTGCATTGCAGTGATTGGAATTATATTTTATTTGGATATTCCAAAAACTACAACTGCTGTAATTCAACTAAGTGCTACTGTTGAAACAACTCCTGGTAACGTAAAAGTACACACAGAACAAGATCTTTCAAATATGGATGATGGTACTATAATTCTTGATAATTCTACTCTAGATACCATCCCTGTATTAAAAAATGCAATTGACCAAGCCTTTGGTAAATTCACGCCTCCTCCGTTTCCCAGTGCACATACATTTACAACTAGTATTAGTCAGAGCGAAGCTGATTCCATACTGAAATTAGCAGATGGAAAAGTGGAACAATTACCCGAAACACAAACAAATGACACTACTTTTGGAGTAAATTTCACCACAAATACCTCATCGATGGAATTCAAACTGGACAATTTCTATTATCATGTTACTATTGAACAATTTACACCATAATGAAACGAACTGTATCTTGTAATGAGACGTACAAGGGAATGATTTTCTCAACAAAAAAGGAATATGGGAAATTTGTAATAAAAGCAAGATGTGAATTTTTTTAAAATTCTATCTTGTCTTTTTCATTGAGCAGAAATTTCTTTGACTTTCTTACTCCCTTTAGATCGAACCAGCTTATCTTTAGGGTAACTTTTTTACCCTTGATCTCATCTATTGTTATCTTGTCCGCAGTCTTTACAAGTTCACTTAATGTTTGGCTTGACATTTTTTTACTTGGTATTATTTTTCAATTTGATTCTTGGGACGAAATTTTGTACACATCTAGTTCAAAATATTCCACGCTACAATTTTTTCTGTAGGCTATTTGTCATGATTTGATCGATTAAGCTAGTTTTATGATAAATCAGCTACATTGCTAAGTATACATAATATGCAAAAACCCCTCAATTTACTTATGCTCCAAACCTCACAACTGGATAGGAATATTGAAACAACATGTGTCATGATAAACTGTGAATCAGGTTCTGAAACCAGGATAATTGATGAAATACAAGAAATCGTGGGTGTAAAAATGTGTGTTAGGACAACTGGCCCCTATGACATTTTGGTCATTGTAGAGTCAAATACGGTAGAATTACTCAAAGAAATAATTGAAAATAAGATCCGTAAAATTCCAAGCGTTATTGCTACAACCACGCTTGTAATAGCCACCAAATTCTAAGATCAAATTCTCTAGTGATATAATGACACAAAACTACTTGTGTGGGTAACTAGTACTTTTTACCATGAAGGCAATGAGCTATAAAAAATTCAGAGAATCAAAAGCTACCCATTATGATACCATTGAAGGAAGGATGGAACGCGCACAGGTTATAAAAAAACTAGAATTGTTTCTGATTCAAAAACTAGGTGAAGGCCAAGACTTTTTTGATCAATATCGGGTACAAGAAGAATAAATTATTTTATCATACTATGGGTTAACTTGTCATGAATCTGTGCTAGGATGAGTTCTGCTTTTTCCTTGTTTTCAAATGTCTCTACCTTTTCATCCATGATTGCATCAATTTCATAGCTCTTATCTACCAAAACATTTGCCACGTGATCATCTAGTGTACCATTACCCATGAGATAATATGCAAAGACTGTGTTTTTTTGTCCAATTCTATGTAGTCTGTCTTCTGCTTGTCTGTGTATTGCAGGACTCCAGTCAAGTTCTGCAAATATTACATATCTTGCTCTGCTCAGGTTTATTCCGACATTTCCCGCTCTGAGGCCCGCGATTATTAGTTTGGTCTCTCCATTTTGGAATCTGTCTATTCCTTCTTGTCTTTCCTTATCACTTTGACCTCCAATGATTGATGCTGGAGAATATTCTGAGAGGCTTCGGTGAAGTAATTCATGAATTGCCTTGTGATGACAGAACACTACAACGCTTTCTTCAATCTCCATTATGTTCTTGACAAATTCTATAACATGAGGAACTTTTGCAACACCTGCAGCTTGTCTTTCACTCTGTATTGCTCTCTTGTATGATGAAAATTTATCAAAAGCACTTGTTGCACTTTTTTGCTCTTCCTCCAATCGCTCCCAAATTTTACCAAGCTCTGCTTGATAATAATTGATATCTGAATCAATGAGTTCCTTGTATCTGACTTTGTCTTTTAGTTCTTTTAGAACATCAGATTTTTTTCGTCTTAACATGACATGTTTACGTAATTCTTCACCTAGGCTTGCACGTTTGTTTTCAAGGACTATTGCCTTTCCTTTTTCATTCACGTAGCAAAAATATTCACAAAATTCTTCAAATGTTCCAAGAAGACCTGGTCTTAATATGTCCACAATTGGCCATATTTCAGAACCTCTGTTGTAAATGGGTGTTCCAGACAAGCCAACTCTGTATTTCACAGAATCAAGGGCAGCAAGTTTTTTTACAGCTGTATATTTTTTGGTTGTCTTTGATCTTAGATGTTGTACTTCATCGCAAACAATTGTTTTGATATTTAGTTTTGCTAGATCGTCTATTCTCTTGTGGAGTAAATCATAGTTTATGATGTATACATCATATTTCCCAAGTTCTTGCGCTTTTCCTGTTCTTATTAATACTGATGACGGATATTCGTTTTCTGAAATTTTTCCATTGCGGCTGCGTTTTTTGAGGAATTTTTGAGTTTCTCTCTGCCAGTTGTTTAGTGTAACAAGCGGAGCTACGATCAGTACTGGGAATGTCTTTTTTTCTGTTGCAAGATATGCCAATGTTTGCACCGTTTTTCCAAGGCCCATTTCATCTGCTAACAATGCGTTACCATATGATTTTAGTAGAAAATCAAGACCTTCTCTCTGAAAGTCAAGTAAATTCCCACGAAATTGATGTCCTGGGCTTGCCTTGCGAAGCTTTTCAATTCTAGTCCATTTTTTTTGCGGAACGATAACCTTGCGCACTTTTCTATGCCATATTGACTTTGATCTTATCTCAAGTGGGTATCTGTCCATTATCCACTTTATTTTTTCCACATTTTGGATTGTGTCTGGTACTATGGCTTCTTCTGGACCATTGCCATACCATGCATGAGGTATGACTCGAGCCACCATGCTTACTGCTCTGGGGCCAGTTAGTTTCCAAGTCCAATTTTTAGAATATGTGTCCAGAACATATTCCAGGGTGCCAAATTCTTTCATAAGCTATAATTCTTCGACATTGGTAAACTCGATTTATGAATCTTTTACTTTGAATAATTGATCGCAGTTTTATTGATTTATGGTATCTTTGAATAATTTTTAAAAGAAATCATGGCGCTTTTATAAAAAATTAACGATTAAAACTGTAAATGGTTGAAAAAGAGACTTTTGTCAAAAAATCTATTGGGTAGACTGTTTTCGAAACTTTTTCAGTTTATTGAATCCTAGACTTTGTCCAAAGAATTTTTTTACATAAAAGTAGGCAACAGCCGTTGCTAATGCTGCAGATGTAACAACGGTAGTAACAATGGGCCAAAATACGATCTCATGATTTGGGTATAATCCAAAAACTGTGGCTATTGTGTTTGGCACTAGTTCGGCAGTTCCAGCTACTGTCCACCAGATGATGAGAATGGTAACCTTGTTTGTAACTTCGGTCTGGACCACATTGACTCCTGTGGCAACCATCTGCATGATGTTCTCTGACATTTGTATCTGTCTGTCCAGTCTTCCAAGAATTACCTCGAATTTTGCAAGAATTATTTCATCATCTGAAACCATCTCCGCATCACCATACTTTAGATTGTGTACTGTGTCATAACTTGCCCATGTTGCATTCAAAAAAGTCAATAACGATGTTCGCACATTTGATAGCTCCAAAGATATGTCTCTTGTAACTTGTCTTGAACCTGCGATATCTATCTCAAATTGCTCTGCTCTTTCTACTATGAGGCGTAATATGGAAAAATTGGATTCACTAATCTCATCTATGATTCTTGCTAAAAGTATTGTCTGTCTATCTGCCCAACTATCTGCTTCTTTTGGAAGTTTTCGTAAAAGCGTCGGGGCATAATTATACAAACGTGTAATTTTGCCACCGTAGTCATCATGAATGGTTACAATCAAATCTTTTTTCATAAAAATTAAAATAGGTGCAGTCAAAGTTTTGTTGTTTCCAGGTACTACAAAAGGTATCATGAGTCCTAATGTGTCTCCTCTATCTTCATAGCTTGATACGTATCCTGATAATAGTACGGAAGGATCCATTGTGATGTTTAATTTTTCTAAAATTTTTGGAGTTTCTCCTATGATGTTGTCTACTACACATTCAATCCAAGTAAGGTGCACTGGGGATGCTATGTCTGTTAGTTCTTCTAGGGTTACTGATGGTTTCTTAAACGGTGTCCCTTCCTCCAATCCTGCAACACTAATTGTCTTGATCATATCTTACAAGAAAATTTGGACTTATATACACTTATTCGTGAACAAAAACTTACCTCATATTTTTCATAATCTATAGATTATTCCAAAAAAATTTACCAAGATTGGGTGTAGTCCAAACTTTCACTATGTATTGCAAAATGTGTTGTTGAAATCATCCATAATATCTAAAAACTGTATGTTGCCAAAGCTTATGTGAAATCTGCAACCCTAACTACACTCACAATGATTTTTCTAGTATCCGGATTGTTTGTTCACCTTGTAGATATTCATGCCGATGTTACAACAAATCTTGTACCTGTATGGGTAAAGCAGGTTGCATTATTGTGGTCTCAGGCGGAGATCTCTGACACTGATTTTGTGAACAATATGAAATGGCTTGTGGAACATCGGATTATTCCGGTGGAAGACCTTGTGGCAAATGTAGATGGTTTCATGATACCCGATTCCGTAAAAAAGATTGCATATTCTTGGAGTCAGGGAAATGTTCCAGATAGTGAATTTATTCATGGAATTGAATATTTAATTCAAAATGGTGTAATAGAACTAGATGACAATTTTGTCTCAAGGGTACAACAAGAAAGAATATCTCAAATTTCAGTACACAATGATACAAAAAAATCTGTAATCATTATTCCTGTTTTTACTGCATCGGCATACTCTGAACGTGGTTTTTACTCATATTATGCAGGCAATTGTGATACAATTTGTCTGACATCTATAATCTATACTGATGTACCTTTGGGATACACTGCAAGCGGACATGCTGTAGGTGTTCTAGAATCCTTGGGATATTATACACTTACAGATATTGATGTGGATAAAAATCCAAAGATTTTGCTACAATATGATAAGGTAATTTTATTACACAATGAGTATGTTACGCAAAAAGAGTTTGATGCAATCACTACTCATCCACATGTAATCTATCTTTATCCAAATGCACTCTATGGAAAAATAGTTGTGAACTATGCTGTTAATACGATTACACTTATTCGTGGTCATAATTATCCTGATGTAAAAATACGTAATGGTTTTGACTGGAAGTTTGATAATTCTAATCTAGAATATGATACACAATGTAGTAATTGGAACTTTTATAATGTAACAAACGGGATCATGCTTGACTGTTATCCGGAAAACCATTTGGAACATAATGTCAAGTTGCTTAAGGCAATAAAAGACTATTAGATATCATATGTTAAAAGATCTCATATTTAACATCCTAACATAATAATATGAGTTTCAAATGGAGTATTGACAATGAAAGTTTTAGTTGATGAGATGTATGATGGATTTGATACAAAACTCAAAGAATTTGGCTATGAGGCATTTAGCGTAAAAAAACTAATAGCAGAAGGGAAAAAACTATCAAGTGATTATTCTGTCATAAAATATGCACATGAAAATGGAATGATTGTTGTAACAGAAGATGTGGAGATTGGAAATGCATGCAAGGAAAATGATATTCGGTGTGTATTGCTTGATAGTGAAACAATGCTTCAGATAATTCTAGAAGAATTGAGCAAGTATAAAGATCGTTAACTAGTATTTGGTTTAGCAATTCTTTTTTTGGCTATGATTATTATGATTATGACTAGTCCTATTATGACTGCGCCATCAATGTAATCTGAATAGTGTCTTATCTTAGTCCATTGATCTCCTAATGTACTGCCAACATATGTTAACATGGTACTCCATATGATGGAACCCGCAAAAGTATAGGTTGAAAATTTTTTTAAATTCATCTTTGCGACACCTGCTGGCAATGAAATGTATGTTCTAATGGCAGGTAACAATCTACTTACAAATGTAGACCTATCACCGTATTTTTTAAAGTATGATTCTGTCCATTCGAGGTGAGATTTTTTCAAGAGGATGTATTTTCCATATTTGACAATGAACTCTCTGCCAAGCTTTACGCCAATGAAATATGCTACAAGCGAGCCAACTAGGTTTCCAATCGAGCCTGCGAGTATTATTAAAATTGGATTGAGTTTTCCAGTAGATGCTAGATATCCTGAAAATGGCATGATTATCTCACTTGGGATTGGTATGAGTGAACTCTCTGCTACCATTAAAAAGAAAATTCCGAGATAACCTGTATTTGATATTGTCTGGATTACAAAATTTGCTAAATTATTGATAATGTCTAATGCAACCATGTTTTGTCAATCTGCCTCATTTTTTGCCTGCAATTCTTGTACCTTTACCACATTCCGCCAGTACTGGTTCCAGGTTCATCAAAGTTTCTTTGCGGTGCATGTTTGTGTGCCTTTTTCATGTGTCTATCTAGTCTTACTGGATCGTGGAGCTCAAGACCGCATTCCTTGCATTTTGTTTCAGCAGGTCCTTCCTTTTTCTTGAAAAGTCCCATGCTCTAGTCATATAGTTTGAGATAATATTTCTTACGGGTTGCCCAAAAACTCGGGACTGTATAATAAATCATTATTAGTCTGAAAAATACTTTGATGTACTATACATTAGTTTTACAAATCTTTATTCGGTTTTCTTATGTCTGTAAGAAAACATGTAAATGATGAAACTCGTTTTAACAGTTTAAATCTTGACTAGACATCTAATTGAACAGATACTCTCGGGCATAAACAAAATGGTCGAATCGTACGAAAAATTGCATAATTTTGAAAAACATGGTTGTACCAATGAACAAATTAAAAAAGAATTGCATTCTATGGAGAGTTCTACTGAAGAACTAACTTTATTGATGGCTAGACTTCAAAAAGAGAATCTTGGAAAGATTCAAGGCATGTCTACTATTGAAAGTATATTCAAAATCACCTACTTGCCCACGTTAAAAATTCATCTGATTTATCTTGAGCTAATGGGTGAATCAAATGTGTCATTACTCAAGATCCAGTCAAGACTT